>NZ_QLTL01000013.1:0-231306 GCF_003269045.1 Pseudomonas sp. URMO17WK12:I7
CGGCCTTCGATGCCTGCAACTTCATCATGGACTACCTGAAGACCCGGGCGCCGTTCTGGAAGAAGGAAAATACCCAGGAAGGACCGCGCTGGGTGGAAGGCAAGCAGAGTGACCAGGATGCCGCTGGGCGCTGGTAATTTTTGGTTTGATGGCCGGGGCTTTGCCCCGGTTCGCGGGTAAACCCGCTCCCACAGGGATCTTCACAGCATTCTGAAATTGGGTACCACAGGTAAACCGCTGCCCGCAGACCCTGTAGAGAATCCTGTGGGAGCCGGTTTACCCGCGAAGAAATCGGCGCCGATCAGTGGTGCTTGCGCGGCACCGGCTTCAACAGCTCATCCGGCGGCATCTCGCACTTGATCTTGCGCCCCAACAGCTCTTCGATCGCCGGCAGCTGGTAGGAGTCATCCTCACCGGCAAAGCTGATCGACACACCGCTGGTGCCAGCACGGCCGGTACGGCCAATGCGGTGCACGTAATCATCCGGGTCTTCCGGCAGGGTGAAGTTGATCACGTGGCTGATGCCGTCGATGTGAATCCCGCGCCCGGCCACGTCGGTGGCCACCAGCACGGTGATGCGCCCTTCACGGAAGCTCTCGAGGGTACGAATACGCTTGTGCTGCGGAACGTCACCCGACAACTGCGCGGCATTGATACCGTCGCGCACGAGTTTTTCCTCGATGCGCCGCACCTCGTCCTTGCGGTTGGCGAACACCATCACCCGTTCCCACTTGTTCTGGGTCACCAGGTTGTACAGCAGCTTGTACTTGTCGCTGCCGGCCACCGCATACACGTGTTGCTCGACCGTTTCGCTGGCGACGTTCTCCGGCTCGATCTCGACGATCGCCGGGTTGGTGGTCCACTGCTTGGCCAGGTTCATCACATCTTCGGTGAAGGTGGCGGAGAACAGCAGGGTCTGGCGTTCGCTCTTTGGCGGGGTCTGGCGGATGATCTGCCGTACCTGGGGGATGAAGCCCATGTCGAGCATGCGGTCGGCTTCGTCCAGCACCATCACCTCGACCATGTCCAGGTGCACTTCGCCGCGCTGGTTGAAGTCCAGCAGACGGCCCGGGGTGGCCACCAGGATGTCGCAGTGACGGGATTCCAGGGCCTTGAGCTGCTTGTCGAAGTCCATGCCGCCGACGAAGCTCATCACGTTCAGGCCGGTGTACTTGGTCAGGGCGACGGCGTCCTTGGCGATCTGCACCACCAGCTCGCGGGTGGGGGCGATGATCAGTGCGCGTGGCTCGCCCATGTAGCGTTCTTTCGGCGGCGGCGTCTGCTGCAGCTGGGAAATGATCGAAATCAGGAACGCCGCAGTCTTGCCAGTACCGGTCTGGGCGCGACCGATGGCGTCCTGGCCAGCCAAGGTGTAACCCAGTACCTGCGCCTGGATCGGCGTGCAGTAAGGGAAGCCGAGGTCGTGGATGGCATGCATCAGCTCGTTGGAGAGCTTGAAGTCGTGGAAACGGGTCTTGCCTTCCTGAGGCTCGACCACGAAATCTTCCGGCTTCCACAGGCTTGCCTGGGGCTTGGGCTTGCGTTCGCGACGTGGTTTGTCCTTGGCCGGCTTGGCGGCGGGCGCTGGCGCACCGGTGGCTGCTTCGGCTATCGCGGCGGCCTTGGCGCGGGGCGCGGCTGGTTTGGGCTCGGGCCGGGCCTCTGCTGTAGGGGCGGGCGCCGTTGGCGTCACGCTGGCAGCAGGAGCGACGGCCTGTGGCGCGGCGTCTCCTTTGCCGAATATTTTCTTGAGTGCCTTGAGCACGATCGTCTCATCAACTGGTTAAGGAATGTACGCCGGGCAGTGTAATGCAAGATCTGGACGCGGCGTAGCGGAAAACTCCCACAGCTACAAATGGGGTTGGCTTATTGCAATTGCTTGCTCAGCCAGTCGTGGATATCGCTGAGCTCCTCGACTGCCACTTCGTGTTCCATCGGGTATTCGTGCCAGCGTGCGGCAACGCCCCAGGTATTGAGGTATTCGAACGCGGTACGGCCCATGGACGGGATCACCACCGGGTCGTGCACGCCATGCAGGCAAAGGGCCGGGGT
The DNA here is from genome assembly GCF_003269045.1 of Pseudomonas sp. URMO17WK12:I7. Classification (NCBI taxonomy): domain Bacteria; kingdom Pseudomonadati; phylum Pseudomonadota; class Gammaproteobacteria; order Pseudomonadales; family Pseudomonadaceae; genus Pseudomonas; species Pseudomonas sp. URMO17WK12:I7. The sequence continues at coordinate 2,053 of NZ_QLTL01000013.1, forward strand.
GCGTTGCTGGCAGGCGCTTAGCTGATGGCTGTCAGTGAAGGTCGGGGCGTAAGTGGACAGGGCAATCACGCCGCCCAGCGCCTCTTGCCACTTTATATAGGCAGTGTGCAGCACCACCGCGCCGCCCTGGGAGAAGCCGGCGAGGATGATCCGCGACAAATTGATGCCCTTGGCCTGTTCGGCCTTGATCAGGCCGATGATCTGTTCAGCTGACTCTTCCAGTTGCGCTTCGTCAATGGCGCGGGCCGGGGTCATGGCCTTGATGTCGTACCAGCTTGGCATGGCATAGCCGCCATTGATGGTCACCGGGCGGGTCGGTGCCTGGGGCATGACGAAGCGAGTGCTGAGCAGGCGCTCCTGCATGAATTCGGCAACAGGTAGGAAGTCGTAACGGTCGGCACCCAAACCGTGCAACCAGATCACACAGGCGTCAGCGGTTTTCTGGGGTTCGAGAATCAGCGGGTTGGTCATGACTGCTCCGAAAGAGTGCGGGTGTTGTTATCGCGTGCGTGAAAAGAAGGCGCGGGAATTGATTGTCAGAAAAAGAATGTCGCAACGATACAACTTTCCCTACTTGACGATCGCTTAAACGCTACAGCCAACAAATCTGGTACGCGCTTTGCAATTCTTCATTCGATGCAAAGGGCAGGCCGTGACGGTAACACCCTTTGCACGCGAAGGCTGTCACAGAACAGCCCATTGCGCCAATTGACCCAATAACAAGCCAACAAGGGTCGGATGCGCCTCAAAAGGGTGCGGTGCAATTCCGGCTCGTACAACAAGAGCGATTTGGAGGTTGTGAATGAAGATGTTGAAAACCACCCTGGCAGTCCTGACCGCTGCCGCCGCGCTGGGCGCCGTAAGCACTGCCCAGGCCGGCGCCACCCTCGATGCGGTAAAGAAGAAGGGCTTCGTCCAGTGTGGCGTGAGCGACGGTCTTCCGGGCTTCTCGGTACCTGATGCGCAGGGCAAGATCGTCGGTATCGACGCCGATGTGTGCCGCGCCGTGGCCGCCGCCGTGTTCGGCGATGCGACCAAGGTCAAGTTCAGCCAGCTCAACGCCAAGGAACGCTTCACCGCGCTGCAATCGGGCGAAGTCGACGTGCTGTCGCGCAACACCACCTGGACCAGCTCGCGTGATGCCGGCATGGGCCTGGTGTTCGCCGGCGTCACCTACTACGACGGTGTTGGCTTCCTGGTCAACAAGAAGCTGGGCGTTTCCAGCGCCAAGGAGCTCGACGGCGCAACCATCTGCATCCAGGCGGGTACCACCACTGAACTGAACGTGTCGGACTTCTTCCGTGCCAATGGCCTGAAGTACACCCCGATCACCTTCGACACCTCTGACGAGAGCGCCAAGTCGCTGGAGTCTGGCCGTTGCGACGTGCTGACCTCGGACAAGTCGCAGCTGTTCGCCCAGCGCTCCAAGCTGGCCGCGCCGACCGACTACGTGGTTCTGCCGGAAACCATCTCCAAGGAACCGCTGGGCCCTGTGGTGCGTAAGGGCGATGAAGACTGGTTCAGCATCGTCAAGTGGACCCTGTTCGCGATGCTCAACGCTGAAGAGGCCGGTATCACCTCGAAGAACGTCGAGGCCGAAGCCAAGTCCACCAAGAACCCGGACGTTGCCCGCCTGCTGGGCGCGGATGGCGAGTACGGCAAGGACCTCAAGCTGCCCAAGGACTGGGTAGTGCAGATCGTCAAGCAAGTCGGCAACTACGGCGAAGTGTTCGAGAAGAACCTTGGCCAGAGCACCGACCTGAAGATCGACCGTGGCATGAACGCCCTGTGGAACAACGGCGGCATCCAGTACGCGCCACCTGTGCGCTGATGGCTGCACCTGCGGCGGCATCCCGCCGCCGCAGGTTGTTCGAATCCCTATTTTTCGGGGCACTTCATGCAAAATCAAATTGGCGCACCCAAGGGGCTGTCCCTGAACGACCCGCGTGTGCGCGCCTGGCTGTTCCAGATACTCACGATCGCCTTCGTGGTGGGCCTGGGCTGGTACCTGTTCCACAACACCCAGACCAACCTGCAACACCGGGGCATCACCTCGGGTTTCGACTTTCTCGAGCGCAGCGCCGGCTTCGGCATCGCCCAGCACCTGATTCCCTATGTGGAATCCGACAGCTATGCGCGGGTGTTCGTCATCGGCCTGCTCAATACCCTGCTGGTGACCTTCATCGGTGTCATTCTGGCGACGATCCTGGGCTTCATCATCGGTGTGGCACGCCTGTCACCGAACTGGATGATCAACAAACTGGCGACCGTATATGTGGAGACGTTCCGCAATATCCCGCCGTTGCTGCAGATCCTGTTCTGGTATTTTGCCGTGTTCCTGACCCTGCCGGGGCCACGGGGCAGCATCAACATCGACGACACCTTCTATATCAGCAACCGTGGCCTGAACATGCCCGGCGCCTCCATGGCTGACGGCTTCTGGCCGTTTGTCGCTGCCGTGGTGCTGGCGATCGTGGCCATCGTGGCGATGGTGCGTTACGCCAACAAGCGCTTCAACGAAACCGGCAAACCGTTCCACAAGTTCTGGGTGGGGCTGGCGCTGTTCATTGCCATCCCGGGCCTGTGCGTGCTGCTGTCTGGCAGCCCGGTGCACTGGGAAGTACCACAACTGAAGGGCTTCAACTTTGTTGGCGGATGGGTGCTGATACCTGAGCTGCTGGCATTGACGTTGGCACTGACTATCTATACCGCCGCGTTCATCGCTGAAATCGTGCGCTCGGGTATTCGTTCGGTCAGCCATGGTCAGACCGAAGCCGCCCGTTCCCTTGGCCTGCGTGAGGGCCCGACCCTGCGCAAGGTGATCATTCCCCAGGCACTGCGGGTGATCATTCCGCCGCTGACTAGCCAGTACCTGAACCTGGCGAAGAACTCGTCGCTGGCGGCCGGTATCGGCTACCCGGAGATGGTCTCGCTGTTCGCCGGTACCGTGCTCAACCAGACCGGCCAGGCCATCGAGGTGATCGCCATCACCATGAGTGTCTATCTCGCCATCAGCATCAGCATTTCGCTGCTGATGAACTGGTACAACAAGCGCATAGCGCTGATCGAGCGGTGAGGATACGCCCGTGAATGCCCATGTTTTCAAACCTGACATGCCGCCACCGGTGAAAACCGTCGGCGTGCTCGCATGGATGCGTGCAAACCTGTTCTCCAGCTGGCTCAACACCCTGCTGACCCTGTTCGCCGTGTACCTGGTGTGGCTGATCGTGCCGCCGCTGGTGCAATGGGCGCTGATCGACGCCAACTGGGTCGGCACCACCCGCGCCGATTGCACCAAAGAAGGCGCCTGCTGGGTGTTCGTGCAGCAGCGTTTCGGTCAGTTCATGTATGGCTACTACCCGGTCGAACTACGCTGGCGCGTGGACCTCACCGTGTGGCTGGCCGTGCTGGGTGCCGCACCGCTGTTCATCAAGCGCTTCCCGCGCAAGGCCATCTACGGCCTGAGCTTCCTGGTGCTGTACCCAGTCATTGCCTACACCTTGCTGCACGGCGGCCTGCTGGGCCTGACCAATGTCGCCACCAGCCAGTGGGGCGGCCTGATGCTGACCTTGGTGATTGCCACCGTGGGTATCGTCGGCGCCTTGCCGCTGGGCATCCTGCTGGCCCTCGGGCGGCGTTCGAGGATGCCCGCGGTGAAGGTGGTCTGCGTCACCTTCATCGAGTTCTGGCGTGGCGTGCCGCTGATCACCGTGCTGTTCATGTCGTCGGTGATGCTGCCGTTGTTCCTGCCTGAAGGCATGAGCTTCGACAAACTGCTGCGGGCGATGATCGGGGTGATCCTGTTCCAGTCGGCGTATGTCGCCGAGGTGGTGCGCGGTGGCCTGCAGGCCATCCCCAAGGGCCAGTACGAAGCTGCCGCGGCCATGGGCCTTGGCTACTGGCGCGCGATGGGCCTGGTGATCCTGCCGCAAGCGCTCAAGCTGGTAATCCCCGGCATCGTCAACACCTTCATCGCCCTGTTCAAGGACACCAGCCTGGTGATCATCATCGGCCTGTTCGACTTGCTCAACAGCGTCAAGCAAGCCGCCGCTGACCCGGCCTGGCTGGGCATGGCCACCGAGGGCTATGTGTTCGCCGCCCTGGTGTTCTGGATTTTCTGTTTCGGTATGTCCCGCTACTCCATGCACCTGGAGCGCAAGCTGGACACTGGCCACAAGCGTTAGGAGTTTCGAAATGAGTGAAGCGATCAAGCAGCCTGCCGGCCCCGAAGGCATCATCCAGATGCAGGGCGTGAACAAGTGGTACGGCCAGTTCCATGTGCTCAAGGACATCAACCTGAACGTGCGCCAGGGCGAGCGTATCGTGCTGTGCGGCCCGTCCGGCTCGGGCAAGTCGACCACCATCCGTTGCCTCAACCGCCTGGAGGAGCACCAACAGGGCCGCATCGTGGTCGATGGCGTGGAGCTGACCAACGACCTCAAGCAGATCGAAGCGATCCGCCGCGAGGTGGGCATGGTGTTCCAGCACTTCAACCTGTTCCCGCACCTGAGCATTCTGGAAAACTGCACGCTGGCGCCGATGTGGGTGCGCAAGATGCCCCGGCGCAAGGCCGAGGAAATCGCCATGCACTACCTGGAGCGGGTACGTATTCCAGAGCAGGCGCACAAGTTCCCGGGGCAGCTCTCGGGTGGCCAGCAGCAGCGCGTGGCAATTGCCCGGGCGCTGTGCATGAAGCCGAAGATCATGCTGTTCGACGAGCCGACGTCGGCGCTGGACCCGGAAATGGTCAAGGAAGTGCTCGACACCATGGTCGGCTTGGCCGAGGACGGCATGACCATGCTCTGCGTGACCCACGAGATGGGCTTTGCCCGCACCGTGGCGAACCGGGTGATCTTCATGGACAAAGGGGAGATCGTCGAGCAGGCGGCACCGGATGACTTCTTCGACCGACCGCGCAGCGACCGGACCAAGCTGTTCCTCAGCCAGATCCTGCACTGATGCAAAAAGGGGCTGCAAAGCAGCCCCTTTTTGCCCTTACTTCTCTTCCGAGTTGGTGGCGGGTGCCGGTGGCGGCCGAAGCCCTACTTCGGCAATCAGCTTCAGCTGCTGACCATTGCGCATCACCTCGATGGTGATCTTGTCGGTCGGCTTGATCCGCGCCACCTGGTTCATCGACTTGCGCCCGTCGCCAGCGGGTTCACCGTTGATGCTCAGGATCACGTCACCCAGCTGCAACCCGGCCTTCTGTGCCGGGCCGTCGCGGAAGATACCGGCCACCACGATGCCAGGGCGGCCCTGCATGCCGAACGATTCGGCCAGTTCCTGGCTCAACGGCTGCACCTCGATGCCCAGCCAGCCACGGATCACCTGGCCGTGTTCGACGATCGATTTCATCACCTCCAGCGCCAGCTTGATCGGGATGGCGAAGCCGATGCCCTGGGAGCCGCCGGACTTGGAGAAGATTGCCGTGTTGATACCGACCAGGTTGCCATTGGCGTCGACCAGCGCACCACCGGAGTTGCCCGGGTTGATCGCCGCGTCGGTCTGAATGAAGTCTTCGTAGTTGTTCAGGCCCAGCTGGTTGCGGCCGGTGGCGCTGATGATGCCCATGGTCACGGTCTGGCCAACACCGAACGGGTTGCCAATGGCCAGCACCACATCACCGATGTGGATGTTGTCTGAGCGGCCGATGGTGATGGCTGGCAGGTTCTTCAGGTCGATCTTCAACACCGCCAGGTCGGTTTCCGGGTCGCTGCCGATCACCCGTGCCAAGGTTTCGCGGCCGTCCTTCAGGGCCACGACGATCTGGTCGGCGCCGCTGGTGACGTGGTTGTTGGTCAGCAGGTAGCCCTCGGGGCTCATGATCACCGCCGAACCCAGGCTCGACTCCCAGCGGCGCTGCTTGGGCAGGTTGTCACCGAAGAAGCGGCGGAACTGCGGGTCCTCGAACAGCGGGTGAGCGGTCTTGTTCACCACCTTGGTGGTGTACAGGTTGACCACCGCCGGGGCGGCGAGGGTCACGGCGTCGGCGTAGGACACCGGCCCCTGCATGATCCGCGTGGTTTGCGGGGCTTGCTGCAGGTTGACGTCCTGGCTGGGCAGGCCGACCCACTCTGGGTAGCGCTGGATGATCAGTACGGCGATCAGAATGCCGGTGAGCAGGGGCCAGCCAAAGTAACGCAAAGCCTTGAACATGAACGAGTCCTGGAAAGAGCGGGGGGCCATCGGCCGCGCAGTGGGGCATGAGCGCGCGCGATCATACACCGGTTCCCCCGATGCCGGCGACGGCCCATAATGGCCGGCATTATACGGGCGTTCTCCAGGCGTTGCGCCCGAGAAAAGCGCAGATTTCGAGGAGATTTTCATGGCCGTCGCACTCAACACCCTCGTCGAGGAAGCCGAACGCTACCTGGGCAGCGCGAAGATCCAGGATTATTGCCCCAACGGCCTGCAGGTCGAGGGGCGGCCGCAGGTCAGCCGCATCGTCAGCGGCGTCACTGCCAGCCAGGCGCTGCTGGATGCTGCGGTCGAGGCCGAGGCCGACCTGATCCTGGTGCACCACGGTTACTTCTGGAAGGGCGAGAACCCCTGCGTTACCGGGATCCGTCAGCGCCGGCTGAAGACATTGCTCAAGCACGACATCAGCCTGCTGGCGTTTCATTTGCCGCTGGATGTGCACCCCGAGGTTGGCAACAACGTGCAGTTGGCGCGGCAACTGGATATCACCGTCGAAGGCCCGCTGGACCCGGAAAACCCCAAGGTCGTCGGGCTGGTCGGCTCGCTGAGCGAGCCGGTGACCGCGCGTGATTTTGCCCGCCGGGTGCAGGAAGTGCTCGGGCGCGAGCCGTTGCTGGTGGAGGGCGACCAGATGATTCGCCGGGTCGGCTGGTGCACCGGGGGCGGGCAGGGCTACATCGATACCGCTATCGCTGCCGGAGTGGACCTGTATCTCACCGGCGAGGCGTCGGAGCAGACCTATCACAGCGCCCGCGAGAACGGGGTCAGCTTTATTGCCGCCGGGCACCATGCAACCGAGCGGTACGGCGTGCAGGCGCTGGGCGATTACCTGGCGCGGCGCTTTGCCCTGGAGCATCTGTTCATCGACTGCCCAAATCCGATCTGATATCGGCGTCGCCTGCTTCGCGGGTAAACCCGCTCCCACAGGGATAGCGCCAGTCTTCATGAGTTGAGCAATTCAGCTGCTCCCACAGGGATAGGGCCAAGCCTGAGGTCTGTGCATCACCTGTGGGAGCGGGTTTACCCGCGAAAGCGCCAGGCCTGCCAGCCCCAAACCCTCAGTCATATCGTTAGACTTTTTCGATCTAGCCCGCCTCCTAAATAGAAGCAGCCGCTGTGATAAAGTGGCTCGCTCGAACACGGCCCGCTGGCCGTCCATAAGATCGTTTTTCGTGTTTTTTCGTGAGTAGCCATGGTCGACAAACTGACGCACTTGAAACAGCTGGAGGCGGAAAGCATCCACATCATCCGCGAGGTGGCCGCCGAGTTCGATAACCCGGTGATGCTGTACTCGATCGGCAAGGATTCCGCCGTGATGCTGCACCTGGCGCGCAAGGCCTTCTTCCCGGGCAAGCTGCCGTTCCCGGTGATGCACGTCGACACCCAGTGGAAATTCCAGGAGATGTACAGCTTCCGCGACAAGATGGTCGAGGAAATGGGCCTGGAGCTGATCACCCACGTCAACCCTGAGGGTGTGGCGCAGGGCATCAACCCGTTCACGCATGGCAGCTCCAAGCACACCGATATCATGAAGACCCAGGGCCTCAAGCAGGCACTGGACAAGTATGGTTTCGATGCTGCCTTTGGTGGCGCGCGCCGCGACGAAGAGAAGTCGCGGGCCAAGGAGCGTGTCTACTCGTTCCGTGACAGCAAGCACCGCTGGGACCCGAAGAACCAGCGCCCGGAGCTGTGGAACGTCTACAACGGCAAGGTCAACAAGGGCGAGTCGATCCGCGTCTTCCCGCTGTCGAACTGGACCGAGCTGGACATCTGGCAGTACATCTACCTCGAAGGCATCCCGATCGTGCCGCTGTACTTCGCCGCCGAGCGTGAAGTCATCGAGAAGAACGGCACCCTGATCATGATCGACGACGATCGCATCCTCGAGCACCTCTCCGAGGAAGAGAAGGCGCGCATCGTCAAGAAGAAGGTGCGTTTCCGTACCCTCGGCTGCTACCCGCTGACGGGCGCTGTCGAGTCGGAAGCCGAGACCCTGACGGACATCATTCAGGAAATGCTCCTGACCCGTACGTCCGAACGCCAGGGCCGTGTCATCGACCACGATGGCGCCGGTTCCATGGAAGACAAGAAACGCCAAGGCTACTTCTAATTTCAGGGTTACTCCATGTCGCACCAATCTGATCTGATCAGCGAGGACATCCTCGCCTACCTGGCCCAGCACGAGCGCAAGGAACTGCTGCGCTTCCTGACCTGCGGCAACGTCGACGATGGCAAGAGCACCCTGATCGGGCGCCTGCTGCACGACTCCAAGATGATCTACGAGGACCACCTCGAAGCCATCACCCGTGATTCGAAGAAAGTCGGCACCACCGGCGAAGAAGTCGACCTGGCGTTGCTGGTCGACGGTCTGCAGGCCGAGCGTGAGCAGGGCATCACCATCGATGTCGCCTACCGCTACTTCTCCACCGCCAAGCGCAAGTTCATCATCGCCGACACCCCGGGCCACGAGCAGTACACCCGCAACATGGCCACCGGTGCGTCGACCTGTGACCTGGCGATCATCCTGGTCGATGCCCGCTACGGCGTGCAGACCCAGACCCGCCGCCACAGCTACATCGCATCCTTGCTGGGCATCAAGCACATCGTGGTTGCGGTCAACAAGATGGACCTCAAGGGCTTCGATGAAGAAGTCTTCGAGTCGATCAAGGCCGATTACCTGAAGTTCGCCGACGCCATCAACCTGACCCCGAGCAGCCTGCACTTCGTGCCGATGTCGGCGCTCAAGGGCGACAACGTGGTCAACCACAGCGATCGCTCGCCGTGGTACGCCGGCCCGACGCTGATGGAAATCCTCGAAACCGTCGAAGTGTCGGCCGACCGCAACTTCACCGACCTGCGGTTCCCGGTGCAGTACGTCAACCGCCCGAACCTGAACTTCCGTGGCTTCGCCGGGACCCTCGCCAGTGGCGTGGTGCACAAAGGCGACGAAATCGTCGTGCTGCCTTCGGGCAAGAGCAGCCGGGTCAAGTCCATCGTCACCTACGAAGGCGAACTGGAAAACGCCGGCCCAGGCCAGGCGGTGACCCTGACCATGGAAGACGAGATCGATATCTCCCGTGGCGACCTGCTGGTGCACGCCGATAACGTGCCACCGGTGACCGACCAGTTCGACGCCATGCTGGTGTGGATGGCCGAAGAGCCGATGCTCCCAGGCAAGAAATACGACATCAAGCGCGCCACCAGCTATGTGCCGGGCTCGATTGCCAGCATCACCCACAAGGTCGATGTGAATACCTTGGAGCAGGGGGCTGCAAGCGCTCTGCAGTTGAACGAGATTGGCCGCGTCAAGGTAGCCTTGGACGCCTCGATCGCCCTGGACGGTTACAACAGTAACCGCACCACTGGCGCGTTTATCGTCATCGACCGCCTGACCAACGGCACCGTCGGCGCCGGCATGATCATCGCGCCGCCAGTCCTGCCGCACGGCAGCACTGGCCAGCATGGCAAGCAGGCTCACGTGGCTACCGAAGAGCGCGCCCTGCGCTTCGGCCAGCAACCGGCCACCGTGCTGTTCAGCGGCCTGTCCGGGGCTGGCAAGAGCACTCTGGCCTATGCCGTCGAGCGCAAGCTGTTCGACATGGGCCGTGCGGTGTACGTGCTCGATGGGCAGAACCTGCGCCATGACCTGAACAAGGGCCTGCCACAGGACCGTGCCGGCCGCACCGAGAACTGGCGTCGCGCCGCCCACGTGGCGCGCCAGTTCAACGAAGCCGGCCTGCTGACCCTGGCTGCGTTCGTTGCCCCGGATGCCGAAGGCCGCGAACAGGCCAAGGCGCTGATCGGCAAGGACCGCCTGGTGACCGTTTACGTTCAGGCCTCGCCGCTGGCGTGCCGCGAGCGTGACCCGCAAGGCCTGTACGCTGCGGGTGGCGACAACATTCCGGGCGAGAGCTTCCCGTTCGACGTGCCGCTGGATGCGGACCTGGTGATCGATACCCAGAGCACCAGCGTTGAAGAAGGCGTGAAGCAGGTGCTGGATGTGCTGCGTCAGCGTGGCGCCATCTAAACGCAGGTGCTGAATGAAAAACCCCGCTTCGGCGGGGTTTTTTGTTTGCGGGGCGGGAACATACAGTTTGGTTACCGGGCGCTTGCCGTGACATTTTCAGCGCCTATGAAAACGAGCGCCGCCCGCGCGGCGCATCGCGGATAAATCCGCTCCCACATTTGCTGCAACGTGGCCATGCCTGATAGGCCATGGTTGTCAGCCTTGTGCGTTCGGTTGGATTTTGAGATTGGCGCTGACACCGCTCCGCATGTCTCAAGACATGCGCCAAGGCAGGCGACCCTGACCTCACAGGTTCGGCACGTTGCAACAAATGTGGGAGCGGATTTATCCGCGATGCGCCGCGCGGGCGGCGCTCGATTTGCGCACCGCTGCACAACTCAAGACAGGCACTTGGTAGACATCACGCTATTTCTTGGCAAGCCATAGGCAGGTAGCTGATATCAAGTATCACAAGGCCACTGTTTTGTACCCTCTAGCCTTTCTTGCCTCGACGGAATCGAAGTGCCGGTCATAGTCACTTCGGCGTTCACATCCTTGCTTGTAAGGATCCATATCGCAGGCAAATTTCTGGTTTTGCCGATCAGGCAAAAGCAGGTTTCTGCCATTGGTGCAACCGGATAGAAGCCGCATCAACATCCATACAGATGTGTTCATTGCATGTCATTGAACAAGGGAAGTTCCTTTGATTTTCGCCAAGCAATGATCCGTGCGATCACCCCCTCGGCGCAGCCCTCGAGGTCGTTTGCCGGGTAGTAGAGGAGATCAGAGCCATCCGGGTGGCCGGCCATCTCGATAAAGTGTTCGAGCAAGCGATCCTGCCAAGCCGAGGTACCGGAAGCCTGTAGCAATTCCTCAACCACAGTCCTGAACTCGGTGCGCGTGTAACTTGTAAGGGAGCGTTTTTGACTCATCACCACTTCACCTCCGATGACAGCGCATACTGCAGGGCACTCATGATCCGCAGGTTCTCGGCATCGTACATCGCACCGCCAAAGGCGGGTGAGTCGAGGTGGCAGATCTCGAAGTTGCGCACGCCTTTTGCGGTTTCAGCGAAAGGCGCGCGGGGTGGCCAGCCTTGCTTGATGCGGTTGAGTTGCGAGGTAACGAATTGTTGGGAGTAGATCGGGTCTTCTGCAATTGCCAGCCAGAAGGCCTGAGAGAAATCGTCGAAGTCGATGAAGGTTTGTTCAGCAAGTTTGTTTGCTATATGCCCGGGGAGTGGGAATGCCATGTCAGCGTTTCTCTCTTGAAGTGATGTCGAGATCATGGCTATGTTTTTTTGGGATGGAAATATTCACCGTGCTACATTGGATGTAGGTTCATTTTGAAGAATTTGTAGGAGCGTTCTCACTCCAAAGGGAGGTACCCCGCCGGAGCGGGGTGTACGTTCAGTTTTCCTTGAATCCAGGTTTTCCGTTTGCTGCACGCCACGCTTTGATAATGCTCAGAACTGCTTCAAGCTCACTCTGCTCATCATTTTCAGGCCAGTAAATCAGGTCTGTACCGCTAGGGTGCTCGGTAACTGCAGTAAAGTGTTCCAGCAATGGATCTAGTATCTCATCTGGCTCTTCGGCATTAGCGCGATAGATCTCCTTGAGAAACTCAATGAACTCCAACTCCGTGTAATCGCTGTAGTTGGATTTAATACTCATGACTTGTCTCCATAATGAATCTTGTGATGCGCTGCTGGTGTGACAACCCTGATGTTGTCGATGTCGTACACTTCGCCGCCTTCGCTGATTGGCACTACGTGATGCAGCTCAAAACTTTTCTTTTTTCCGTAAATGTCAGAATTTCTTGCTCTGGGAGCGTGCCCATTTTCGCGCATGCGAATAATGTTCTGTTTGGAAAACTGCCTTGAGAGCTCGGGGTCAATTGCTACAATTTTCCAGAGTTTTTCTCGAAAAGCATCGTAGCTCCGAAATTCTATACCTCTAAGCTGGTCAGCAATATGTGCCGGTATCGGCGCGCCTTCACCGCGTGTGGCCTCGCCAAGCCAGAGCCCTGTTACTTGTGCACCGATTCCTGTGGCGATACCTGGCTCATACCTTGGACTCTTGAACACCACCAGGATAGGCGGCAATCCCGAGTCGATCGGGAAGGTGATGATCAGCCGTTCCTGATCGAGAAGATCCAGTGCAGGATAGCTTTCCGTTGTGTTGCTGACAGGGTTGAGGCTGCTGCCGGAGTAAACAATCGTGCCCGGCGGAGCGGGTGGCAGGCTAGTGGAGCTACCTTCACCACCTCCGGGCGGGCTGGCGGGTGTCCAGGTCAGGATGCGCTGTGGGTTCTCCAGTGCGAGGCTGTATACCTGCCGTTCAGCATCGAATGTTGCGGCCCTTACCGGCACTGCCTTACCGCCGGGAACCACGTACAAGCTGATGTCGTTTGCGTCTTCACTACCAGCAAGTAAATAAGGCAGGTCCACGCTGGCTGATGAAAGGGCGAGGGCGGCCAGGTCAGGTCCGTCTGGTGGAGAAAGGCTGGAAAGAGGCGTGCTGATCAGGTACCGCCTTTCCGAATTACCCAGCGTTGCAGGCCAGGCTGCCGAAAGTATGGCTACAGCCAAGGGGGCCGCTGTGGTAGCCAATCGACCTACCGCTGCGATGATTGCTTCGCGAATAGCAACCGACGCGACATCCGCAGCAAAGGTCGCCAACCCGATCGGAATGACGGTCGTCGCCGAGACAGCGGAGTGGGTGTCATTGATGTAACTGATGCGTTGGCGTGCTGCCTCGGCTTGCTGCCGGGCCGCTTCTTCGGCAGTTGCATGTTCGGCTGCAATCCTTGCCTGCAGTTGTTCCATTTCCATCGCTCGCTGGGTCAGGTTCGCCATGGACGCGCTGAATTGCTGCAAATAGCGAATGGACTCTGTGAGCGCCAGTGCCCGGTGATAATCTGCCCAAAGCACGCCGGCCCGGCGGGTAGCCTGTTCGTCGACGAGGTCTTGCAGTGCCTCGGTTTGAGGCTTGGAAAGTGGCGACACGATGTTCGGGTTGGAGTCACTGAAAGCGGGTATCTCGGCTTGCTTCGCGGTGATCAGCACATTGGCAGTGTTTATGTAGGCCGAAAAGCGCTGGATGAGGGTATCGGTTTCCTGGGTTGGTGTGGATTGAGCCACTTGGTGCTGCAGGAAGCTGGGCAGGCAGTCGAAGCAGATCTGCTGCTCATGAAGAATTTGCCCATACCGCCGTTCGATGGCTTTGGGCAGGTCGACAGCAGGTTGCGCAATTTCTGCCTCGTCGACCTGGCGAGCCATTTCAGGCAGGTCCACCGCCAACGCCTGAAACGTCTGCGCTGCGATGTGCAAGCGGTAGGCGGCATCGACAGAAGCATTGAACGTCTCCCAGACTTGTCGGCCCCATGCCTCGCCAGAGGTGCCCATCGGGAATGCGCCATCGTCATTCAAACGGGTGGCGAAGGAGTCGTAGCGTTTATAAAAGGGAATGGCACCGTAGAAGCTGATTGCCACGGGGGCGATTTGAAGATACTCGGCGCGCCTTTGTTGCAAGCTCGTAGTGGCCAGTTTTTGGCGTAGCTCCAGATGCTGGACAGGCTGACCCGCAGCTTCCGCGATCGCCTGTTGTTCGATGGCAGCGCGTTCAGCGCTGATTTGCGCGGGCAGTTGCTCAAGAGCGGGTGCATATTGTTCGGCGTAGATATTGTTGACGGCAGTAAACTCCTCGCCGAAAACCGTTCGCCAGCCTTTTTCCTGGGCGAAAGGGCTAGGCCCTCCAGTACCTCGAGGCCGCCCTGCATCCAGTCCCCAGCCGCCATAGCCGGTCCCTGACAACGGGGGCAACGGGCTGAGAGGCACTCGATCTGGGGCTTGCGCGCGCGTCAAGACGCCCTCATTCAGATTCAGCGCACCGCGGGTATCACGGAAGGGTTCACCAAATTTGACGGTTTCATTTTGAACCATGTAGTCATCCTCCTGGTCGCTACATGGCAAAGCGTGCTCCAGGCAGTTTTTCCTGTATGTCAGGCGCTGCTCGTCAATCAGTAGGAGTGTTCCTGCTGATTGGAAAGATCTGGTTTAAATATGCTTTTCGGAAACAGGAATAACGCGCTTTTCCTTAACAGCCTTGTAGGAAAAGCTTGAATAAATCTCCTTCACCCCTGGCAGCCGCTGCAGCACTTCCCGGGTAAATTCGCCAAACGACTCTAGATCCTTCGCCAGAATCTCCAATAGAAAGTCATACCGCCCGGAGATGTTATGGCAAGCAACAATCTCGGGAATCTCCATCAGCCTTTGCTCGAACGCTAAAGCCATATCTTTGGTATGCGAGTCCATCATGATGCTGACAAATGCCGTCACCCCAAACCCAAGCGACTTGGGCGAAAGAATGGCCTGATAACCGGTGATGTAGCCGTTGTCCTCCAGCAACTTGACCCGTCGCCAGCAAGGCGAGGTGGTCAGCGAGACCTGGTCGGCGAGTTCGGAAACGGTGAGGCGGGCGTTGTCCTGCAAGGCCGCTAGCAGGGCGCGGTCAGTGCGGTCGAGGCTTGAAGGCATGTTTTGCCCTCCTGGTGTTGTATTTGTTGTTTTCTTTCCAAAACAGCCGCCAATGCGTGGGCAACTTTGGAAAATATCAGGCAGCTCGGTGGCATAAGCTTATAGCAAACCACCAGAGGCTGTTGCCATGCGCGACTCCCATAACAACACCGGTTTTTCCACCCGCGCCATCCACCATGGCTACGACCCGCTTTCCCACGGTGGTGCTCTGGTACCCCCGGTTTACCAGACTGCAACGTATGCCTTCCCCAACGTCGAATACGGCGCGGCGTGCTTTGCCGGGGAACAGGGCGGGCACTTCTATAGCCGCATCTCCAACCCGACCCTGGCCTTGCTGGAGCAGCGCATGGCGTCGCTGGAAGGGGGCGAGGCAGGCCTGGCGCTGGCCTCGGGCATGGGCGCCATCACCTCGACCTTGTGGACTCTGCTGCGCCCCGGTGACGAACTGATCGTCGGGCGCACGGTGTATGGCTGCACCTTTGCCTTCATGCACCATGGCATCGGTGAGTTCGGGGTGAAAATCCGCCATGTCGACCTCAACGACACCCAGGCGCTGAAAGCAGCGATCACCCACAAGACCCGGATGATCTACTTCGAAACACCGGCCAATCCAAACATGCAACTGGTCGATATCGCGGCGGTGGCCGAAGCGGCGCGGGGGCATGACCTGCATATCGTGGTCGACAACACCTATTGCACGCCGTATCTGCAACGCCCTCTGGAGCTGGGCGCCGACCTGGTGGTGCATTCGGCGACCAAGTACCTCAGTGGCCATGGTGATATCACGGCTGGCCTGGTGATCGGGCGCAAGGCGCTGGTGGGCCGGATTCGCCTTGAAGGCCTCAAGGACATGACTGGCGCGGTACTGTCGCCGCACGATGCCTCACTTTTGATGCGTGGCATCAAGACCCTCGCGTTGCGCATGGACCGTCACTGCGCGAATGCCCTGCAAGTTGCTGAATTCCTTGCGTGTCAGCCGCAGGTGGAGCTGATCCAGTATCCGGGGCTGCCCTCGTTCGCTCAATACGAACTGGCGCAGCGGCAGATGCGCTTGCCGGGCGGCATGATCGCTTTCGAGCTCAAGGGCGGGATCGAAGCCGGGCGGCGCTTCATGAATGCGCTGCAACTGTTTGCCCGGGCGGTGAGCCTGGGCGATGCCGAGTCGCTGGCGCAGCACCCTGCGAGCATGACCCATTCCAGCTATACGCCCGAAGAGCGGGCGCATCACGGGATTTCCGAGGGCCTGGTGCGGTTGTCGGTGGGGCTGGAAGATGTCGAGGATCTGCTGGCGGATGTCGAGCAGGCTTTGAAGGCTTGCAGCTAGATTGCTTGCTCGGGCCTCTTCGCGGGTAAACCCGCTCCCACAAAGACCGCGCAGCCTTCAAAACCTGTGAAGTCCTGTGGGAGCAGGTTTACCCGCGAAGAGGCCAGTGAATCCCGCCCAAGAAAAAGGCCTCATGCGAGGCCTTGTTCGTTTAAGCGGTTCAGCGCTTGAGCCCGTAGCTCTCGTCGAGCATGCCCGGCGAGTTCGGCGACTTCGGTGCATAGTCGCGCGGCACTTCGGCGGTGTCCTTCGGTGGGGTCAGGCGGTCACGCGGACCCTGTGTACCCTCGGAGTGCAGGGCGGCAAGCAGGCGCTGGCGGGTCAGCTCGTCGAGCGCCAGGTGGTTGGCGCCGTCGGCCAGGTGATCCTGCACGTCCTGATAGCTCTGGGTCAGCTTCTTGACCAATACCGCAGTGCTGTTGAAGTGGGTAACCACCTGGTTCTGGTAGCTGTCGAAACGCTGCTGGATATCGTCCAGCTGACGTTGGGTGCTGCTGGGCGCCGCATTGGGCAACAGGCGGGCCACGATGAAACCGACCGCCACACCGATGACCAGGGCCAGGGTTGGCAACAACCAAACAAGGAGCGAGAGTTCCACGAGTCCTTCCTCTATAAACGGCTTTGCTTTACGTTAACGGCTCAGACCTGCGCTGTATACCGCGAGCGATCGCAAATCAGAACAGAATTCCTCACCTAGACGAAACGACCCCCCTTGAGGTCACGGAGTAGTGCCTTGCTTGTTCGCGAAACCCCCTTGTTCATCGATGGCCCGATCGGCCAGCTTGAAGCCCTGTACCTGGATGTGGCCGATGCCCGCGGTGCGGTGTTGATCTGCCACCCCAATCCGGTCCAGGGCGGCACCATGCTCAACAAGGTGGTTTCGACCCTGCAGCGCACCGCCCGCGACGCCGGCTATGTGACTTTGCGCTTCAACTACCGCGGTGTCGGCCAAAGTGCCGGCAGCCATGACATGGGCGCTGGCGAGGTGGCCGATGCCGAGGCCGCCGCAGCGTGGCTGCGCGCGAAGCACCTTGAGCTGCCGCTGGTGCTGATGGGCTTCTCGTTCGGCGGCTTTGTCGCCACCAGCCTGGCCGGGCGCCTTGAAGCGCAGGGTGTGGAGCTGCAACAGCTGTTCATGATCGCCCCGGCGGTGATGCGCCTGACCGCCGACTTCCCGCTGCCACAGCGCTGCCCGATCGCCGTGGTGCAGCCAGACGCCGATGAAGTCGTCGATCCGCAACTGGTTTACGAATGGTCCCACGCACTGGGTCGCCCCCATGAGCTGCTGAAAGTGGCAGAATGCGGACACTTCTTCCATGGCAAGCTGACCGATCTGAAGGATCTGCTGCTGCCGCGCCTTTCGAACTGAGCCAAGCCTGAATAAGCGAACACCCATGACCACGCGCATCCTCACCGGTATCACCACCACCGGCACCCCGCACCTGGGCAACTACGCCGGCGCCATCCGCCCGGCGATCGTCGCCAGCCAGCAGCCCGGTGTCGACTCGTTCTATTTCCTGGCCGACTACCACGCCTTGATCAAGTGCGACGACCCGCTGCGCATCCAGCGTTCGCGCCTGGAAATCGCCGCCACCTGGCTGGCCGGTGGCCTGGACCCGGCAAAGGTGACCTTCTACCGCCAGTCCGACATCCCCGAGATCCCGGAGCTGACCTGGCTGCTGACTTGCGTCGCGGCCAAGGGCTTGCTCAACCGCGCCCACGCCTACAAGGCCTCGGTGGACAAGAACCTGGAAACCGGCGAAGACCCGGATGCCGGCGTGACCATGGGCCTTTACAGCTACCCCGTGCTGATGGCCGCAGACATCCTGATGTTCAATGCCAACAAGGTGCCGGTCGGCCGTGACCAGATCCAGCACGTGGAAATGGCCCGTGACATCGGCCAGCGCTTCAACCACCTGTTCGGCCAGGGCAACGACTTCTTCGCCCTGCCGGAAGCGGTGATCGAGGAGAGCGTGGCGACCCTGCCGGGCCTGGACGGGCGCAAGATGTCCAAAAGCTACGACAACACCATCCCGTTGTTCACCAGCGCCAAGGACATGAAAGACGCCATCTCGCGCATCGTCACCGACTCGCGTGCGCCTGGCGAAGCCAAGGACCCGGACAATTCGCACCTGTTCACCCTGTTCCAGGCCTTCTCGACGCCAGCGCAGTGCGCAGCGTTCCGCGATGAGCTGCTGCAGGGCCTGGGCTGGGGCGAGGCCAAGCAGCGCCTGTTCCAGCTGCTCGACGGCCAGCTGGCCGAGAAGCGTGAGCACTATCACCAACTGATCTCGCGCCCGGCAGACCTGGAGGACATCCTCCTTGCCGGCGCCGCCAAGGCGCGCAAGATCGCCACCCCGTTCCTCGAGCAGCTGCGCGAGGCCGTTGGCCTGCGTTCGTTCCGCAGCAGCGTGCAGGCCACCACCGAGGTGAAGAAGAAAGCCGCCAAGAGCGCACGCTTTGTCAGCTTCCGTGACGAAGACGGCAGCTTCCGCTTCCGCCTGCTGGCCGCCGATGGCGAGCAGCTGTTGCTGTCGCGCAGTTTCGCCGACGGCAAGAGCGCCGGTGCCGTGAGCAAGCAGTTGCAGCAGGGCGGCGAAGCCGACGTGCGTGTCGAAGGCCTGGGCTTCAGCCTGTGGCTCAACGGCGAGCAGGTTGCCGACGGGCCGCAGTTCGACAGCGCCGAAGCCCGTGATTCGGCTGTCGAAAGCCTTCGTGTAGCGCTTCAGCCGTTGTAGGAGCGGATTTATCCGCGAACACCGGCATAGCCGGTGCCAGGCACCGCGTTGTCTGCTTCGCGGGTAAATCGGGGCGCCGAACCGCCGCTCCCACAGGAATGCGAACCGCCTGAGGCATTTCGCCGCAAGTCTGATTGCCATTAAGCGGGCCTGTCGCTACAGTGACGGCCCGTTTTTTGTTGCCTCGCTAACGAAATCATGACGCCCCTAGAACGATATCAAGCAGATCTGAAACGTCCCGACTTCTTCCATGACGCGGCGCAGGAAACTGCGGTGCGTCACCTGCAGCGTCTGTACGACGACCTGGTGCGCGCGCAGAACAACAAGCCGGGCGTGTTCGGCAAGCTGTTCGGCAAGAAGGAGCAGACGCCGGTCAAAGGCCTGTACTTCTGGGGTGGGGTAGGACGCGGCAAGACCTATCTGGTCGACACGTTCTACGAAGCGCTGCCGTTCAAACAGAAGATGCGCACGCACTTCCACCGCTTCATGAAGCGCGTCCACGAGGAAATGAAAACCCTCAAGGGCGAAAAGAACCCGCTGACCATCATCGCCAAGCGCTTCAGCGAAGAAGCCAAGGTGATCTGCTTCGATGAGTTCTTCGTTTCCGACATCACCGATGCCATGATCCTGGGCACCTTGATGGAAGAGCTGTTCAAGAACGGTGTTTCGCTGGTGGCGACCTCCAACATCGTCCCTGACGGCCTGTACAAGGACGGCCTGCAGCGCGCGCGCTTCCTGCCGGCTATTGCCATGATCAAGCAGTACACCGACGTGGTGAACGTCGACAGCGGCGTCGACTACCGTTTGCGTCACCTGGAGCAGGCCGAACTGTTCCACTTCCCGCTCAACGATGCGGCGCACCAGAGCATGCGCGCCAGCTTCAAGGCGCTGACGCCCGAGTGCACCCAGGCCGTCGAGAACGACGTGCTGATGATCGAAAACCGCCCGATCAACGCCCTGCGCACCTGCGACGACGTAGCCTGGTTCGACTTCCGTGCCCTGTGCGATGGGCCGCGCAGCCAGAACGACTACATCGAGCTGGGCAAGATCTTCCATGCCGTGTTGCTGAGCAATGTGGAGCAGATGGGCGTCACTACCGATGACATCGCTCGCCGCTTCATCAACATGGTGGACGAGTTCTACGACCGTAACGTCAAGCTGATCATCTCGGCCGAGGTAGAGCTGAAAGACCTGTACACCGGCGGGCGCCTGAGCTTCGAGTTCCAGCGCACCCTGAGCCGCTTGCTGGAAATGCAGTCGCACGAATTCCTCTCGCGCGCACACAAGCCCTGAAGGCAGCTGCAAGCCACAAGCTGCAAGCGGTAAGAAAAAGCCAGAACAGTTCGAGAGCTGTTCTGGCTTTTTTGCTTTTTCTTGCCGCTTGCAGCTCCGGCTTGAAGTTCAGGTGGCCTCAGGCCTCTTGCATGAACTGCTGGCGATACTGGTTCGGCGACAACTCAGTATGCTGGCGGAACAACCGCGCAAAGAAACTCGCATCGTCGTAACCGACCTCATAACTGATGGTCTTGATGCTTTTGCGCGTGCTCGACAGCAGCCCCTTGGCCGTCTCGATGCGTAACCGCTGCAGGTAGTGCAACGGCTTGTCACCGGTCGCCCCCTGGAAGCGCCGCATGAAGTTGCGGATGCTCATGCCATGGTTGCGGGCAACATCCTCGAAGCGGAACTTGTCGGCGAAGTGTTCCTCCAGCCAGTGCTGGATCTGCAGGATGATCAGGTCCTGGTGCAGTTTCTGGCCGCCAAAACCCATACGCCCAGGCGTGTAGTTGCGCTGCACTTCGTAGAGGATGTCGCGGGCTACGGCTCGCGCCACATTTGCGCCGCAGAAGCGCTCGATCAGGTAGATGTAAAGGTCGCAGGCGGATGTGGTGCCGCCGGCGCAGTACAGGTTGTCGGCGTCGGTCAGGTGCTTGTCCTGGTTCAGGCGGATCTTCGGGAAGCGTTCGGCGAAGCTGTTGAAGAAACGCCAGTAGGTGGTTGCTTCCTTGCCGTCGAGCAGGCCGGATTCAGCCAGCCAGAACACCCCGCTGGCTTCGGCACACAGTACGGCGCCACGGGCGTGCTGTTCGCGCAGCCATGGCAGCACCTGTGGATAACGTTGCAGGAGGTTGTCGAAATCGTCCCAGAAGGCCGGGAGGATGATCACGTCGGCATCATCGAGGCCGCCTTCGACCGGCAGCTGCACATGGCTGAAGCTGTCCACCGGCTGGCCATCGGGGCTCACCAGGCGAATCTCGAACATGGGCTGCAAGCCCAGGCCCAGCTGCTTGCTGTAGCGCAGGCTGGCCAGATGGAAGAAATCCTTGGCCTGCATCAGGGTCGATGCGAACACCTTGTCAATGGCCAGGATGCTGACGCGCCGCAACGACGCCGAGGGTTGGGTAAACATCATTGTCATTGTTCTTATAGGGTAGAGTGGTCAATCACCGGCTGGATCGTCTTATTTTTTGGCGATTGTGTCTACCCCGTGTAACAGAGGGGCCGCGAGGCGGCCCCTTGCGGCTCAGGGTGCGGGGTTCGGCTGTTCCTGGTGGATTGCCTCGATTGCCGCCAGCAGTTCGTCGCTGAGGTTCAGCTGCAGGCTGTCGAGGTTGCTCTGCAGTTGCACCAGGTCGGTCGCGCCGATGATGTTGCTGGTCACGAACGGCTGCCGGGTGACGAACGCCAAGGCCATCTGCGCCGGATCCAGGCCGTGCGCCTGGGCCAGCTGTACATAACGGCTGCAGGCCGCCACGGTCTGCGGGTTGGAGTAGCGGGCGAAGCGGCTGAACAGGGTCAGCCGGCCCTTTTCTGGCCGTGCACCGTGCTCATACTTGCCCGAGAGCATGCCGAACGCCAGCGGCGAATAAGCCAGCAGGCCGCACTGCTCGCGGATTGCCACCTCCGCCAGGCCCACCTCGAAGCTGCGGTTGAGCAGGTTGTAAGGGTTCTGGATCGACACCGCACGCGGCCAGCCACGGCTATCGGCCAGGTGGAGGAATTTCATCGTGCCCCATGGCGTTTCGTTGGACAGGCCGATGTGGCGGATCTTGCCGGCACGCACCTGCTCGTCGAGTACTTCAAGGGTTTCTTCCAGTGGGGTGAACAGGTCGTTGGCCAGGTGCTGGTAACCGAGCTTGCCGAAGAAGTTGGTGCTGCGCTCCGGCCAGTGCAGCTGGTAGAGGTCGATGCGGTCGGTCTGCAGGCGCTTGAGGCTCTCGTCCAGCGCGGCAACGATGTGCTGGCGGTTGTGCTTGAGCTGGCCGTCGCGGATGTGGCTGATGCCGTTGCCGGGGCCGGCGACCTTGCTCGCCAGCACCCAGTCGTCGCGGTCGCCGTTGGCGCGGAACCAGTTGCCGATGATGCGCTCGGTGGCCGCGTAGGTTTCAGGGCGTGGTGGCACCGGGTACATCTCGGCGGTGTCGATGAAGTTGATGCCGCTGGCCTTGGCCAGGGCAATCTGCTCGAAGGCCTCGTCCTGGGTGTTCTGCTCACCCCAGGTCATGGTGCCCAGGCACAGGGCGCTGACGTCGAGGTCGGTACGGCCGAGCTTGCGGTATTCCATCGGGAAAACACTCCTTGGCAAAGAAGCCCATCAAAGCAGGTTGAAATTTTTCGCGCAATCTGGATAATTCTGCCCCTCTCCGTGTGGCGGAAGTGATGCACCACCACGCAGGAAGAACCCCGTCGAACATTGGCGTGCCCGACCCGAGCCCCCAAAAGCGTCAGCGTTCGGCTGCGCGCTTGCCCTTGGCAAGCTGTGCACTATCCAGTAAGATTCGCCGTCTATTTTTCGCTGGGCGGCCTCTGAGGCTTTAGAGAATGAAAACTTTTACTGCTAAACCGGAAACAGTAAAGCGCGAGTGGTTCGTAGTTGACGCCGCTGGCCAGACCCTGGGTCGTCTGGCTACCGAAATCGCTACCCGTCTGCGTGGCAAGCACAAACCAGAATACACCCCTCACGTTGACACCGGCGACTACATCGTCGTCATCAACGCTGAACAGGTTCGTGTGACTGGTGCCAAGTCTTCCGACAAAATGTACTACTCCCACTCCGGTTTCCCGGGCGGTATCAAGGAAATCAACTTCGAGAAGTTGATCGCCAAGGCCCCTGAGCGTGTTATCGAAACCGCGGTCAAAGGCATGCTGCCTAAGAACCCGCTGGGTCGCGACATGTACCGTAAGCTGAAAGTGTACGCGGGTGCTGCTCACCCACACACTGCTCAGCAGCCTCAAGAACTGAAGATCTAACGGGAAAGTTCATTATGTCGGCGACTCAAAATTACGGCACTGGCCGTCGCAAGACCGCAACCGCTCGCGTTTTCCTGCGTCCGGGTACTGGTAACATTTCCATCAACAACCGTTCTCTGGACGTGTTCTTCGGTCGCGAAACCGCTCGCATGGTTGTTCGCCAGCCACTTGAGCTGACCGAAACCGTTGAGAAGTTCGACATCTACGTCACCGTTTCCGGTGGTGGTGTCAGCGGTCAGGCCGGTGCGATCCGTCACGGTATCACCCGCGCTCTGATGGAATACGACGAAACCCTGCGTGGCGCTCTGCGTCGTGCTGGCTACGTCACCCGCGACGCTCGTGAAGTCGAGCGTAAGAAAGTGGGTCTGCGTAAAGCGCGTAAGCGTCCTCAGTACTCCAAGCGTTAATACCGCTTCGGCAGTCGAAAAAAGCCCGGTTCCTTGGAACCGGGCTTTTTTTTGTGCTTGAACTAACCTGTCAGCATGTCGGTGACCGCTTGTCGCATAGACGCAGATCAAGCAAAGCGCGGGTTATAGCTCCCTGTGGGGGTAATCACCTTGTCACTGTGTGGATTTGTTTCTTACCATGGCGGCCAATTTTTAGCGCCACAGACACAACCTAAGTACAGGCCAGGTACAACTGGCCAAGCAAAGCTGATGGGAGAGGACTGAATGAGCAATGACGGCGTCAACGCAGGCCGGCGCCGCTTCCTCGTAGCCGCGACATCCGTGGTCGGGGCAGCGGGGGCAGTGGGGGCTGCGGTACCGTTCGTGGGGTCATGGTTTCCCAGTGCCAAGGCGAAGGCGGCCGGCGCACCGGTGAAGGTCAATATTGCCAAGGTCGAGCCGGGGCAGCAGATGGTTGCCGAGTGGCGTGGCCAGCCGGTATTCATCGTGCGGCGAACGCAGGAGATCCTTGGCAACCTGAAGAAGATCGAAGGTGACCTCTCCGACCCTCAGTCGAAGAGCTCGGTGCAGCCGGCTTATGTCGACCCCGAGGTTCGCTCGATCAAGCCGGAAATCCTCATTCTCGTAGGCCTGTGTACGCACCTGGGCTGCTCGCCGACCTTCCGCCCGGAAGTCGCGCCCGCAGACCTCGGGCCGAAGTGGGTCGGTGGCTATTTCTGCCCTTGCCACGGCTCCCACTACGACCTCGCTGGTCGTGTGTACAAGTCGCAGCCGGCGCCTCTCAACCTGCCAGTGCCGCCGCATTCTTATGAGTCGGACGACATCGTCGTCATCGGCGTCGACCAGGAGAAAGCATGATGAGCAAGTTCATGGACTGGATTGACGCTCGCTTCCCCGCCACCAAGATGTGGGAAGACCATCTGAGCAAGTATTACGCGCCCAAGAACTTCAACTTCCTGTATTTCTTCGGCTCGCTGGCCCTGCTGGTACTGGTCAACCAGATCGTCACTGGCGTGTGGCTGACCATGAGCTTCACGCCCTCGGCGGAAGAGGCCTTCGCCTCGGTCGAGTACATCATGCGTGACGTGGAGTACGGCTGGATTCTGCGCTACCTGCACTCCACGGGCGCCTCGGCGTTCTTCATCGTGGTCTACCTGCACATGTTCCGCGGCCTGCTCTATGGCTCCTACCAGAAGCCCCGTGAGTTGGTGTGGCTGTTCGGCATGCTGATCTATCTGGCGCTGATGGCCGAAGCCTTTATGGGCTACCTGCTGCCGTGGGGGCAGATGTCGTACTGGGGTGCCCAGGTGATCATCTCGCTGTTCGGTGCCATTCCGGTCATCGGTGGCGACCTGACCCAGTGGATCCGCGGTGACTACCTCATCTCGGGCATCACCCTGAACCGCTTCTTCGCCTTGCATGTGGTAGCGCTGCCGATCGTGATTCTGGGGCTGGTCGTGTTGCACATCCTGGCCCTGCACGAAGTAGGCTCGAACAACCCTGATGGCGTGGACATCAAGAAGAAAAAGGACGAAAACGGCATTCCGCTCGACGGCATTCCGTTCCACCCGTACTACACCGTCAAGGACATCGTCGGCGTGGTGGTGTTCCTCTTCGTGTTCTGCGCCGTAGTGTTCTTCTTCCCGGAGATGGGTGGTTACTTCCTGGAAAAACCCAACTTCGAGCAGGCGAACGCGTTCAAGACGCCAGAGCATATCGCCCCTGTGTGGTACTTCACGCCGTTCTACGCGATCCTGCGAGCGGTGCCTGACAAGCTCATGGGCGTAATCGCCATGGGTGCTGCGATTGCGGTGCTGTTCGTGCTGCCTTGGCTCGACCGCAGTCCGGTACGCTCCATGCGCTACAAGGGCTGGATCAGCAAGGTCTTCCTGCTGGTGTTCTGCATTGCTTTCGTCATTCTCGGCATTCTCGGTGTGTTGGCGCCTACTCCTGGGCGTACCTTGCTGTCGCAGGTGTGCACGGTGCTGTACTTCGCCTACTTCCTGCTGATGCCGTTCTACACAAGGCTCGAGAAGACCAAACCGGTTCCGGAAAGGGTGACTGGCTGATGAAAAAGTTGATTGCAGTATTTTTGCTGGCAGTGATGCCTGCCTTTTCCTTTGCTGCCGAACATGGCCTGGAGCTGGACAAGGTCGATATCGACCTGACCGACAAGGCTGCCATGCAGGACGGTGCACGTACCTTCGCCAACTATTGCATGGGCTGCCACAGCGCCAAGTTCCAGCGTTACGAGCGGGTGGCCGATGACCTTGGCATCCCCCATGAGCTGATGCTCGAGAAGCTGGTGTTCACCGGCGCCAAGATCGGCGACCACATGCAGATCGGCATGCAGCCCAGCGATGCCAAGACCTGGTTCGGTGCAGCGCCGCCCGACCTGACCCTGGTCGCCCGGGTGCGGGGTACCGACTGGCTGTACACCTACCTGCGCAGCTTCTATGAAGACAAGTCTCGCCCGTATGGGGTCAACAACAAGGTGTTCCCGAACGTCGGTATGCCTAACGTGCTGGTCGGCCTGCAAGGCAACCAGGTGGTTGGCTGCAAGCAGGTGCAGATGGTGGTCGATGGCAAGAAGCAATTCGACCCATTGACGGGTAGTCCGCTGACCCATGAAGCGTGTGACCAGCTGACCATTACGCCGAATTCCGGTACCCTGAACACCGAGCAGTTCGACGAGAAGGTCAAGAACCTGGTGACCTTCCTGGCCTATTCGGCCAACCCGGTCAAACTGGAAAGCCAGCGCATCGGTACCTACGTGTTGCTGTACCTGGCTTTCTTCTTCGTATTTGCCTACTTGCTCAAGCGCGAATACTGGAAGGACGTGCACTGATCACGCAGTAATTTCTGGTAGTTGAACGCGCCCGCGGGGCCCCGGCAGAGTTGCCAGGGCCCCGCGGGCGCGTTTTCATTTAGAGTTTTACAAGCATTCCTTGCGAGGAGGCGCTACATGGGCGCAACCAACCGGTTAGCCTGCTATTCCGACCCTGCTGACCATTATTCTCATCGGGTGCGCCTTGTGCTCGCCGAGAAGGGCGTCAGCGTGCAGGTCATCGACGTCGACCCCGCGCGGCTGCCACCCAAACTGGCAGAGGTGAACCCTTACGGCAGCGTACCGACCTTGGTCGATCGTGATCTGGCGTTGTACGAGTCGACCGTGGTGATGGAATACCTCGAGGAGCGTTACCCGCATCCGCCGCTGATGCCGGTTTACCCGGTGGCGCGAGGCAACAGCCGCCTGCTGATGCACCGCATTCAGCGTGACTGGTGCGCCCTGGCTGATATCATTCTCGACCCACGCAGCGCTGAGGCCGCCCGCACCGAGGCGCGCAAGGCGCTGCGCGAGAGCCTGACCGGTGTCTCGCCGCTGTTCGGTGAGTTCGCTTGCTTCATGAGCGAGGAGCAAAGCCTGGTCGACTGTTGTCTATTGCCCATACTCTGGCGTTTGCCGGTAATGGGTATCGAATTGCCGCGGCAGGCCAAGCCGCTGCTGGATTACATGGAGCGACAGTTCGCCCGCGAGCCTTTCCTGGCAAGCTTGTCCTCCGTTGAACGTGAAATGCGCAAGCTTTAAGGAGCCGTTGATGAACTCCAGTCGCCCCTATCTGGTTCGAGCACTGTACGAGTGGATCGTCGACAACGATTGCACCCCCCATATGCTGGTCAATGCCGAATTCCCGGCAGTCCAGGTGCCGCAGGGTTTCGCCAGTGATGGCCAGATCGTCTTGAACATCTCGCCGAGTGCTGTGCGTAATCTGCACATGGACAACGACGCCGTGAGCTTCGAGGGTCGCTTCAGTGGTGTTGCCCATTCGTTGTTCGTGCCGGCCGGTGCCATTCTGGGTATCTATGCCCGGGAGAATGGCCAGGGCATGGTCTTCGAGCTTGAGCCGCCGCTGATGGATGGCGATGAGCTGGAAGACGAAGGCGTTGAGCCGGATGACGATGGCCCTCCGGAAGGCGGTGGCCAGCCACCGCGTCCAAGCGGGCGGCCCAGCCTGAAGGTGGTCAAGTAACAAAAAAGGCGATCCGCATGGATCGCCTTTTTCTTTGCCGCGAAGTTGCGCTTACAGGTCGCTGATGGTGCGGACCTGGTCACGGTTGATGCGGGTGCGCTTGCCGTCGAGCTGTTGGAACTCGTAGAAGCCCGTGTCCTTCTCGAAGTGCGGGGTGTCGACGGCCTGGATTTCGCGGCCATCGTTGAGGGTGATCAGGCTTGGGGTAGAGCAGCCGGCCAGGGTGGCGAAGGCGCCGAGCAGCAGGGCGGGCAGCAGAAGCTTTTTCATGCGGTGTTTCCTGGATATCGGGAAGGTTGGAGCGGATGGTTTGCTGTGCCGGCCCCTGTGGGAGCTGGTAAGCCTGAGAAGGGCTGGCACAGGTCAGGGCTTGATCAGTCGATGTACTCGAACAGCTTGACGATCTTTTGCACGCCAGACACGCCCTGAACCACGGCGGTCGCGGAGTTGGCTTCTTGCTGAGTTACCAGGCCCAGCAGGTACACGATGCCGTTCTCGGTGATCACCTTGATCCGCGAGCTTGGCACGGCATTGTCGGTGAGCATCTGGGTCTTGATCTTGGTCGTCAGCCAGGCGTCGTTGTTGCGCGCAAGGATCGAGGAGGGCTGCATCACCTGCAGCTCGTTGTGCACTTTCTTCACTCGCTGGACCTGGCTGGCGGTCTGTTCGGCCAGGCTCTTGAGGTCGGCGCGCGGGGTTTGGCCGGCGAGCAGGACGATACCGTTGTAGCTGCTGACGACAATGTGCGAGCTCTTGTCCAGGTCAGGGCTGGCCTTGGCAATGTTGACCGAGGCCTTGGTCTCGATCAGCGAGTCGTCGATCTTGCTGCCGATGGTGCGAGTGCCACGATCATCTTCAATCGGCGAGTTGCGGGT
The DNA here is from genome assembly GCF_003269045.1 of Pseudomonas sp. URMO17WK12:I7. Lineage (NCBI taxonomy): Bacteria > Pseudomonadati > Pseudomonadota > Gammaproteobacteria > Pseudomonadales > Pseudomonadaceae > Pseudomonas > Pseudomonas sp. URMO17WK12:I7. The sequence continues at coordinate 30,417 of NZ_QLTL01000013.1, forward strand.
CGAGTTCAGTACCGAGCTGCAGCCGGTGACGCTCAGGCACAGGGTCAGGGCCATCAGGCCAAGGCGGATGGGGGTCATTCTTCACTCCCGAACAGTTGGCTGTCGATCAGATCGCACAGGCAGTGGATCGCCAGCAGGTGGACTTCCTGAATACGTGCAGTGACCGTCGACGGTACGCGGATTTCCACGTCTTCGGGCAGCAGCAGCGAAGCCATGCCGCCGCCGTCACGTCCGGTCAATGCTACGACAATCATTTCGCGATCATGTGCGGCCTGGATCGCTTGAATTACGTTGGCAGAGTTGCCGCTGGTCGAAATCGCCAGCAGCACGTCGCCGGGTTGGCCCAGGGCGCGGATCTGCTTGGAGAAGATTTCGTTGTAGCTGTAATCGTTGGCGATCGAGGTCAGCGTCGAGCTGTCGGTGGTCAAGGCAATGGCCGGCAGGCTCGGGCGCTCACGCTCGAAGCGGTTGAGCAGCTCCGAAGAGAAGTGCTGGGCATCGCCGGCCGAGCCGCCGTTGCCGCAGGCGAGCATCTTGCCCTCGTTGAGCAGCGCATTGACCATGACCAGGCTTGCCTGCTCGATGTGCGGTGCCAGGATGTCCATTGCCTGTTGCTTGGTGTCGATGCTGGCCTGGAACAGCCGGCGAATTCGGGATTGCATGTCCATCTGGTGACCTTAAGTGGGGCGGTGGCCTTTGCTGTGCGCAACAGGGACCAGCCCGCGAAACATAGAGCAAAAAAAACGAAGTGGGTTCAGCATTCGAAGGCGTTTTTCAGCCATTGAAATGGCCGGCCTGCATGGCGGCTGCCCTGCAGGGCGACAACGTCGAAGCGGCAGGGGTGATCGGCCCAGCGGGACTCCTTCTGCAGGAACAATGTGGCGGCAAGCACCAGCCGTTTCTGCTTGCGCCCGTCAATGCTGCCGAGGGCGCCACCGAAGCCCGCATGCAACCGATAGCGGACTTCGACGAATACTACTGTATCGGCGTCGAGCATGACCAGATCAAGCTCGCCGCCTTTGCATCGCCAATTGCGTGCCAGCAGTTGCAGGCCCTGCCCTTGAAGGTACTCAAGGGCTTGGGTTTCTGCCGCCTGGCCGGCGCTGCTAGGCGATGCTTCGGGCATCAGTGCGAGGTGTCCGGCAGGCGCTTGACCTGGCCGCCAGAGAACTCGGCCCACGGCAGCTGGCGCTCGACGCGCTGGCTGGCGTTGATGCTCAGGCTGCCCGACAGGCCCTGCACGCGGTTGTCGGGCAGTGCCTTGAGCTGGCCCAGGCGAGGCGCCAGGCTGTAGGCGTCGACACCCATGGCGTACAGGCGGCCAAGGCTGCCGGCAGCTTGTGGCCATTGCTGCACTACCTGCTGGCGCAAGCTGTTGCTGGTGTCGAGCAGCCATGGGGTTTCGCAGAAGCGAATGCCGTTCATGTCGTTGTACTGGTTGACGTCACCGCTGGCGCTGTACAGGTTCGAGGTGGCGTAGACCGGTACGTCACCGGCGTACTGGAAGTTCAGGGTCGGTTTGATCTGCTGCGCCTGCTGCGGGGTCGAGGCGAGGAAGATGAAGTCGATGTCCTGGCGGCGCGACGGCTGTGCCGCGATGCTGCCGCCCACGGTGCTCTGCAGGCTCTGGGCGCGCCCTTCGCTCTGGCGCAGCTGGAACAGGTTGGCGATCTGCTGGGCCAGGGCGACGGGTTGGGCGATGCGCTCGGCGGCGATGAGGGTGCCACCATTGCCTTCCCAGTCCTGGCGGAAGGCGGCCAGCACGCGGTCGCCCCACTCACCGCTCGGTACCAGGGCAACGGCGCGGACCATGCCGTCGGCGCGGGCGCGGCGTGCGACTTCGCGGGCTTCGTCCTCGGCGGCGAGGCCGAACTGGAACAGCTGCGGTGGTGCCTTCTGGCCGGCGTCGGCGTAGTTCAGGGCGAGGGTGGTGATGGGCAGTTGCGCGTTGGCCGCGAGCTTTTTCACCAGCGGTTTTTCCAGTGGGCCGACCACCAGTTGTACGCCGTCGGCCTGTGCCTGGCGATAGAAGTCGTCGAGCGAGCCGATGCGCGAGCTGTCGTAGACCTGCACGGCAGGTGCCTGCCCGCCAGCCTGCTGGGCCTGGAAGTGGGCAGCCATGAAGCCGTCACGCAGGGCGCGTGCAACGCCGGCCAGGGGGCCTTCCTGAGGCAGCAGCAGGGCAATTTTGGTCAGCGGCTGGCTGGCCAGTTCCTTGAGCTTGGTCAGGGCCAGCGGCAGTTGCTTGGCGGCCGGATGATCGGGGTGCTGCTTGCGCCAGGCTTCGATGGCGGCCTGCTGCTGCTCCAGAGTGCCGGCGCTTTTCACGGCCAGCGCCAGGCTGGTCCAGCCTGCCAGAATCTCGTTGTTGGCAGGTTGTTGCAGCTGTTCGGCCGGCAGCGAGGCAACCAGGGCCCAGGTCGCGTCATTGTTCGCGCTGGCGGCCTGGCCGCTGAGCAGCGGGCTCAGCAGCACGCGCTGCTGGGCGGCGGCCAGGGCCTGGCCATCGGCCTCGAGGGCCGCGGCGTGGACGCTGTAAGTGCGCACCTGCTGTTGCTCTGGCAGCTCTGCGATGTGCTGCAGGCTTGGATGGGACAGCGCAGTCAGGGCGGCCTTTGGCTGGTTGCGGCTCATGGCCAGTTCGGCGCCGAGGGTGGCGGCGAAAATCTGCTGGGCCGGCTTGAGGGTGTCCATCGGCACCTGCTCGAGGATGCGTGCGGCGCGAGGGAGGTCCTTCTGCTTGTAGGCCAGGTCGGCAGCGCTCAGGCGCAGCAGGGCAGCGTCTTCGGCGGACTTGCTGGTGGCGGCCTTCTCGAGCAGTTGCTCGATGCTGGCATCCGGGGTGCGTGGCAGTTCGCCCAGGCTGGATGAGGGCGAGCTGGCGCAGGCTGCCAGCAGGGCAGCGAGGCAGAGGGCTGTGAGCAGCCGCAGGCAAGCGATCATGTAAAGGTCCTGTTACTCGATCAAGTTGGCCGACAATTGTACCCAAGCGGCGGCCGGGGCGCGATCTGCCGTTAGCAGAACCTTCACTATAGGCGGCTCGCCGGGGGCTGCCGATGAAGTTCTTTGCGCCCTGTTACCGGCGCTCGGGCTACAATGGCGCCTTTGATCCGAAAGGCAGGGTGTGTGCAGTGACTGATGTGGCCGGGACTTCGAAATCCACCATGGGGACGCTTTATGTGGTCGCGACCCCCATCGGCAACCTTGACGACATGAGCGCCCGGGCGCTCAAGGTGCTGGCCGATGTCGCCCTGATCGCCGCCGAGGACACCCGTCATTCGGTTCGTCTGCTGCAGCACTTCGGCATCGATACGCCGCTGGCGGCTTGCCATGAGCATAACGAGCGCGACGAAGGCGGGCGCTTCATCACCAAGCTGCTGACGGGGGAAGATGTGGCCCTGGTATCCGATGCCGGTACACCGTTGATTTCCGACCCGGGTTACCACCTGGTGCGCCAGGCCCGGGCCGCAGGCGTCAGCGTGGTGCCAGTGCCTGGCGCCTGCGCATTGATTGCCGCGCTATCGGCTGCTGGCTTGCCGTCTGACCGGTTCATCTTCGAAGGCTTCCTGCCGGCCAAGGCTGCCGGGCGTCGGGCACGCCTGGAGCAAGTCAAGGAGGAGCCGCGCACGCTGATCTTCTACGAGGCGCCGCACCGCATCCTCGAATGCCTGGAAGACATGGAGCTGGTGTTCGGTGGTGAGCGCCCGGCGCTGCTGGCGCGCGAGTTGACCAAGACCTTCGAGACCCTCAAAGGCCTGCCGTTGGCTGAATTGCGCGCGTTCGTCGCCGGGGACAGCAATCAGCAGCGGGGTGAGTGCGTGGTGCTGGTCGGTGGCTGGAGTGCGCCAGAAGGCGAGGATGCGATCAGCGCCGAAGCGCAGCGCGTCCTGGATCTTCTGCTGGCAGAGCTGCCGCTGAAAAGAGCGGCGGCATTGGCGGCGCAGATCACCGGCGTGCGCAAGAATCTGCTGTATCAAGTTGCCCTGGAAAAGCAGAAAGCTCAGTAGTGGCAATTAGACATTGTTCACGGTATCGCTTGTTCTTGCGCGCGCGTGCCGTTAACCTTGTCGGCGGAGAGTCGATCGGACAGTCGCTGCCGTCTTTTGTTCCGCAAAAGATGGGGGAGGAAAGTCCGGGCTCCATAGGGCAGAGTGCCAGGTAACGCCTGGGAGGCGCGAGCCTACGGAAAGTGCCACAGAAAATAACCGCCTAAGCACTTCGGTGCCGGTAAGGGTGAAAAGGTGCGGTAAGAGCGCACCGCACGACTGGCAACAGTTCGTGGCTAGGTAAACCCCACTCGGAGCAAGACCAAATAGGGTTCCATCAGGCGTGGCCCGCGTCGGAACCGGGTAGGTTGCTAGAGGCGTCCAGTGATGGCCGTCGTAGAGGAATGACTGTCCTCGACAAAACCCGGCTTACAGATCGACTCTCCACCTTTTCCTTTCCTGCTTGATTCGATAGCAGATCCCTTCTGGTAATACCAAAAAGATCTTACTCTTAATAATTTACTTTAACTTCGAACGGCATTCGTTTGAGCTGGTTTGATTTTTCTCGTGTTTTTCCCCTCCTGGCAGTCCTTCCGCATTCCTTTGTTGCGCTAAATCTCGGTCCTGTAAGGGTTTTCCTTATGAACGTGCCTTGACGGTGCAGCGGGCGGATTCCTATAGTGTGCGCAAGTGGCAGAAAGTGGGATGAAGTGGGTTTTCTGGCACAAAAAAGCTAACATTGTGGGGGATCGCTACCGTGTTTCGCGGAGCCAACGCCGTCAGCCTCGATGCCAAGGGCCGTCTCGCGATGCCGAGCCGGTACCGTGACGAGCTCGATTCGCGTTGCAATGGTCAGCTGATCGTGACCATCGACGCCGTTGACCCCTGCTTGTGTGTTTATCCCCTCGACGAGTGGGAACAGATTGAAGCCAAGTTGCGTGCCTTGCCGTCGTTGCGTGAGGAAAACCGCCGCCTGCAGCGTTTGCTGATCGGTAATGCGGTTGACCTGGAGCTCGATGGCAGTGGGCGTTTCCTGGTACCGCCCCGCCTGCGTGAGTACGCCAAGCTGGACAAGAAGGCGATGCTGGTGGGGCAACTGAACAAATTCCAGCTGTGGGATGAAGATGCCTGGAACGCGGTTTCGGCAGCCGATCTTGCAGCTATCCAACAACCGGGCGCCATGCCCGACGATTTGCGTGACCTGATCCTGTGACCATAGATAGCGGCTTCAACCACATCACCGTCCTGCTCGATGAAGCTGTCGAGGCATTGGCCCTGCGCGCCGACGGTTGCTATCTGGACGGCACCTTCGGGCGTGGCGGCCATAGCCGCCTGATTCTCAGCAAGCTCGGGCCGCAAGGGCGGCTGCTGGGCTTCGACAAAGATCCTCAAGCGATTGCCACCGGGCAAGCGCTGGCGGCCGAAGACGGCCGCTTTGTCATTGTGCAGCGCAGCTTTGCCGAGCTGGGCGCGGAAGTGGCCGAGCGCGGTCTGGACGGCAAAGTCAGTGGCATCCTGCTGGACCTGGGGGTGTCCTCGCCGCAGCTGGATGACCCAGAGCGTGGCTTCAGCTTCCTCAACGATGGCCCGCTGGACATGCGCATGAACCCGGATCAGGGCATTAGCGCTGCCGAGTTCATCGCCACCGCGCCGGTCGAGGAAATTGCCCGCGTCTTCAAGGAATACGGCGAAGAGCGTTTTGCCGGGCGTATGGCGCGTGCCGTGGTCGAGCGCCGCGAGAAGCAGCCATTCACCCGCACCGCCGATCTGGCTGAAGTGCTCAAGGTTGCCAACCCCGCCTGGGAGAAGGGCAAGAACCCGGCGACCCGCGCCTTCCAGGGGCTGCGCATTCACGTCAACAACGAACTGGGTGATCTCGAGGCCGGCCTTGAAGCTGCGCTCGACGCACTGGAGGTGGGCGGCCGCCTGGCGGTCATCAGCTTCCACTCGTTGGAAGACCGCATCGTCAAACTGTTCATGCGCAAGCTGGTCAAGGGTGAGGCCGACAACCTGCCACGCAACCTGCCGGTACAGCACAAGGTCTTCGAGCCGAAGATCAAGCTGATCGGCAAGGCCCAGTTTGCCTCCGAAGCCGAACTCAAGGCCAACCCGCGGTCGCGCAGCGCCGTGATGCGGGTGGCGGAGAAGCTTCGGTGAGCCGGCTATTTGCCAAACCTCTGCCAGGCGGAAGCTTCCTGATGCTTCTGCTGTTTGTCGGCGTGCTCGTTTCGGCGATCGCCGTGTCGTACAGCGCCCACTGGAATCGCCAGTTGCTCAACACCTTGTACGGCGAGCTCAACGAACGGGACAAAGCTCAGGCCGAGTGGGGCCGGCTGATTCTCGAACAAAGCACCTGGACAGCCTCCAGCCGTATCGAGACCTTGGCCTCCGAGCAGCTGAAAATGCGCGTGCCGGCGGCTGACGAAGTGCGGATGGTGGCGCCATGATGAAGCTCGAAGGCGCACTCTATCCTTGGCGCTTCCGGGTAGTGATCGGTTTGCTGGCACTGATGGTCGGCGCGATCTGCTGGCGCATCATCGACCTGCAGGTCGTCGACCGCGACTTCCTCAAGGGCCAGGGCGATGCCCGCAGCCTGCGTCACATCCCCATCCCTGCGCACCGTGGTCTGATCACCGACCGCAACGGCGAGCCGCTGGCCGTCAGTACGCCGGTCACCACCTTGTGGGCCAACCCCAAGGAAATGCAGGCGTCCAAGGACCGCTGGCCACAGCTGGCTGCTGCTCTCGGGCAGAACGCCCAGCAACTGACCGAGCGCCTGACCCAGCAGGCCAACAAGGAATTCATCTACCTGGTCCGCGGCCTGACCCCAGAGCAGGGCCAGCACGTGCTCGACCTGAAGGTGCCGGGCGTATATGGCCTGGAAGAATTCCGCCGCTTCTATCCTGCCGGTGACGTGACCGCGCACATGGTCGGCTTCACCGACCTCGACGACCACGGCCGAGAAGGCGTAGAGCTGGCCTACGATGAATGGCTGGCCGGCGTGCCCGGCAAGCGGCAAGTGATCAAGGATCGGCGCGGCCGGTTGATCAAGGATATCCAGGTTACCAAGAACGCCAAGGCCGGCAAGACCTTGGCGTTGTCGATCGACCTGCGCCTGCAATATCTGGCCACCCGCGAACTGCGCAACGCGATTGCCGAGCAGGACGCCAAGGCCGGCAGCCTGGTGATCATGGACGTCAAGACCGGTGAGGTCCTGGCCATGGTCAACCAGCCGACCTACAACCCTAACAACCGTCGCAGCATGTTCCCGGCCGCCATGCGTAACCGGGCCATCATCGACGTGTTCGAGCCGGGTTCGACGGTGAAGCCGATCTCGATGAGTGCGGCGCTGCAGAGCGGCCGCTGGAAACCGACCGACAAGGTCGAGGTGTATCCGGGTAGCCTGCAGATCGGTCGCTACACCATCAAGGACGTGTCCAGGAGCGAGGGCCCGATCCTCGACCTGACCGGCATCCTGATCAACTCCTCCAACGTCGGCATGAGCAAGATCGCCTTCGATATCGGCGGTGAAGCCATCTACCGGGTCATGTCCCAGGTCGGCTTGGGCCAGTACACCGGCCTTGGCTTCCCGGGCGAGCGTGTCGGCAACCTGCCCAACCACCGCGAGTGGCGCAAGGCTGAAACCGCGACCCTGTCCTACGGCTACGGTGTGTCTGTGACGGCCTTGCAGCTGGTGCACGCCTACGCGGCGCTGGCCAACGACGGCAAAATGGTGCCGCTGTCGATCCTCAAGGTCGACAAGGCGCCTGAAGCAGTGCAGGCCATCCCCAAGGAAACTGCCGAAACCATCCAGGGCATGCTGCAGCAGGTGATTGAAGCACCGCGCGGCGTGTTCCGTGCCCAGGTGCCGTTCTATCACGTGGCCGGCAAGTCCGGTACCGCCCGCAAGGCTACCGTCGGCTCCAAGGGCTACACCGAAAACGCCTACCGCTCGCTGTTCGCCGGCTTCGGCCCAATGAGCGACCCACGCTACGCCATCGTCGTGGTCATCGACGAACCGGGCAAGGGTGGCTACTTCGGCGGCCTGGTGTCGGCCCCCGTATTCAGCAAGGTCATGTCGGGCACTCTGCGCCTGATGAATGTGCCGCCAGACAACCTGCCGCCGCCTAGCGATCCGCAGCAGGCCAGTGCAGCACCCGCCAAGGGAGGGCGTGGATGATGACAATGCCACTGAGCAAGCTTTTCGCCCACGCCAGCCGTGATCCGCTCATCCGTGAGCTGACCCTGGACAGCCGCCAGGTGCGTCAGGGCGACCTGTTCCTGGCCGTGCCCGGTGCCAAGGTCGACGGCCGTGAGCACATAGCCGATGCGCTGTCGCGTGGCGCCGCTGCCGTTGCCTACGAAGAGCAGGGCGCTAGCGTGTTGCCGCTGACCGATGTGCCGCTGATTCCTGTCAAAGGCCTGATCAGCCAGCTGTCGCAGATCGCCGGCCGCTTCTATGGCGAGCCGAGCCGCCAGCTGAACCTGGTGGGTGTCACCGGTACCAATGGCAAGACCAGCGTCACCCAGCTGGTGGCTCAGGCGCTCGATGCGCTGGGCCAGCGCTGCGGCCTGATCGGCACCCTGGGCACCGGCTTTTATGGCGAGCTGCAAAGCGGCCGACTGACCACGCCCGATCCGATCGCGGTGCAGTCGACTCTCAACGATCTCAAGAAAGGTGGCGCCAAGGCCGTGGCCATGGAGGTCTCCTCCCATGCCTTGGAACAGGGCCGTGTCGCTGCGCTGGAATTCGACATCGCGGTCATGACCAACCTGTCCCGCGACCATCTCGATTACCACGGCAGCATGGAGGCTTACGAGGCCGCCAAGGCCAAACTGTTCGCCTGGCCGAGCCTGCGTTGTCAGGTGGTCAACCTGGACGATGGGTTCGGCCGTCGCTTGGCAGACGATTTCGCCCGTCGTCCGGTTGCCGATCATATCGAGACCCGGCTGCTCAGCTATAGCCTGGAAAACCCGGACGCCTCGCTGTTCTGCCGCGAAGCACACTTCGATGACGATGGCGTGCGCGCCACGCTGGTGACTGCCCAGGGCGAGCGCATCCTGCGCAGCCAGCTGCTTGGCCGCTTCAACCTGAGCAATGTGCTGGCAGCGGTGGCCACGTTGCTGGCGCTCGACTACTCGCTGGACGAAATTCTCAAGGTCATCCCGCACCTGCAGGGCCCGGTCGGCCGCATGCAGCGCCTGGGTGGCGGTGACAAGCCGCTGGTGGTGGTCGATTACGCCCACACCCCCGACGCGTTGGAAAAAGTCCTCGAAGCACTGCGTCCGCATGCCCACGGCCAGCTGCTATGCCTGTTCGGCTGTGGCGGCGATCGCGATCGCGGCAAGCGCCCGCTGATGGCCGAAGTGGCCGAGCGCCTCGCCGACCGCGTGCTGGTTACCGATGACAACCCGCGTACTGAAGACCCGCAAGGCATCTTCGACGATATTCGCCCGGGCTTCGCCAAGCCCGCCGAGGTCGAGTTTGTTGCTGGCCGTGGCGAGGCCATTGCGCACCTGATCGCCACTGCCGCTGCCAATGACGTGATCGTCCTGGCCGGCAAGGGCCACGAGGATTACCAGGAGATCAATGGCGAGCGCCATGCTTTCTCCGACTTGATCGAAGCCGACAAGGCACTTGCAGCCTGGGAGGCTCCACATGCTTAAGCCCATGACCCTCAGTCAGTTGACCGGCGCCCTGAATGCCCGCCTGGTCAACGCCGACGCCAGCTTCACCGGTGTCAGCATCGACAGCCGCAGCGTAACTGCCGGTCAGCTGTTCGTTGCCTTGACCGGGCCGCGCTTCGATGGCCATGACTACCTGGCCGACGTGCAGGCCAAAGGTGCTGTCGCTGCGCTGGTCGAGCGCGAAATCGCCGATGTCGGTCTGCCGCAGCTGCTGGTTGCCGACTGCCGTGTCGCACTCGGCCAGCTCGGTGCGCTGAACCGCGCCGCGTTCGACAAACCGGTAGTCGCCATCACCGGTTCCAGTGGCAAGACCACGGTCAAGGAAATGCTCGCCAGCATCCTGCGCACCCGGGGCCTGGTGCACGCCACGCGTGGCAACCTGAACAACGATCTCGGTGCACCGCTGACCTTGCTGGAAATCGCCCCGGAGCACAGCGCCGCGGTGATTGAGCTGGGCGCTTCGCGCATCGGCGAGATCCGCTACACCGTCGGGCTGACCCAGCCGCAGGTGGTGATCATCAACAACGCCGGTACTGCCCACGTTGGCGAGTTCGGTGGCCCTGAAAAGATCGTCGAAGCCAAGGGCGAAATCCTCGAAGGCTTGGGCGAGGGTGGCACCGCCATCCTCAACCTGGCTGACAAGGCGTTCGAGATCTGGCGCAAGCGCGCTGGCAACCACCGCATCTTCAGCTTCGCCCTGGACAACCCACAGGCTGATTTCCATGCCAGCGACATTGGCAGGGATGCGCGTGGCTGCCCATCGTTCAAGCTGCACGGCCCCGATGGCAGTGTGCCGGTGCAGCTGAACCTGCTGGGCACCCACAACGTAAGCAACGCTCTGGCTGCCGCTGCCGCCGCCCATGCCGTTGGTCTGAGCCTGAGTGGCATCGCCGCCGGCCTCAACGCCGTGCAACCGGTCAAGGGCCGCACCGTGGCGCAAGTCGCGCCGAACGGCGTGCGGGTAATCGACGACAGCTACAACGCAAATCCCACCTCCATGTGTGCTGCCATTGATATACTCGCCGGCTTTTCCGGGCGCACCGTTCTGGTGCTAGGAGATATCGGCGAACTGGGCCAGTGGGCGGAAGAAGGCCACCGGCAGGTGGGTGATTACGCACGCGGCAAGGTTGACGCCGTGTATGCAACGGGTTCCAACATGATTCATGCGGTCAAGGCGTTCGGTGCCAATGGCCGTCATTTCGCAACTCAAGCTGAGCTGATCGACGCCGTTCGCGCCGAAACCGCCAGCGACACCACTATCTTGATCAAGGGCTCGCGCAGCGCTGCGATGGAAAACGTCGTGGCGGCATTGTGCGGTGCCAGCGGGGAGAAACATTAATGCTGCTGCTGTTGGCTGAGTATCTGCAACAGTTCCACAAGGGCTTCGCGGTCTTCCAGTACCTGTCCCTGCGCGGGATTCTTGGTGTACTGACCGCGTTGTCGCTGGCGCTGTGGCTGGGGCCGTGGATGATCCGTACCCTGCAGATTCGCCAGATTGGTCAGGCCGTTCGTAACGACGGCCCGCAATCGCACCTGTCCAAGTCCGGTACCCCGACCATGGGGGGCGCACTGATCCTGTCTGCCATCGGCATCAGCACCTTGCTGTGGGCCGACCTGTCCAACCGCTACGTCTGGACTGTGCTGATCGTCACCCTGCTGTTCGGTGCCATTGGCTGGGTAGACGACTACCGCAAGGTGATCGAAAAGAACTCGCGTGGCTTGCCGAGCCGCTGGAAATACTTCTGGCAGTCGGTGTTCGGTCTTGGCGCGGCAGTGTTCCTGTACATGACCGCACCGACCAGCGTCGAAACCACCCTGATCGTGCCGTTCCTCAAGGACGTCACCATCCCGCTGGGTATCGGTTTCATCGTCCTCACCTATTTCGTCATCGTTGGCTCCAGTAACGCGGTCAACCTGACTGACGGCCTCGATGGCCTGGCAATCATGCCAACCGTGATGGTTGGCGGTGCGCTGGGCATCTTCTGCTACCTGTCGGGTAACGTGAAGTTCGCCGAGTACCTGCTGATCCCTTACGTGCCGGGCTCGGGCGAGCTGATCGTGTTCTGCGGCGCGCTGATTGGTGCCGGCCTGGGCTTCCTGTGGTTCAACACCTATCCGGCCCAGGTATTCATGGGCGACGTCGGCGCGCTGGCGCTGGGCGCCGCCCTGGGCACCATCGCCGTGATCGTGCGCCAGGAAATCGTGCTGTTCATCATGGGCGGCATCTTCGTGATGGAAACCCTGTCGGTGGTGATCCAGGTTGCCTCGTTCAAGCTCACCGGCAAGCGCGTGTTCCGCATGGCGCCGATTCACCACCACTTTGAACTCAAGGGCTGGCCTGAGCCGCGCGTGATCGTCCGTTTCTGGATCATCACCGTGATTCTGGTGCTGATCGGCCTGGCAACCCTGAAACTGAGGTAGAAAAGCGTGTCATTGATCGCTTCCGACCAATTCCGCATCGTTGTCGGCCTCGGCAAGAGCGGCATGTCCCTGGTTCGCTTCCTGGCGAACCGGGGCATTGCCTTTGCGGTCGCCGACACCCGTGAGCAACCGCCGGAACTGGAAACCCTGCGCCGTGATTACCCGCAGGTGGAAGTGCGCTGTGGTGAGCTGGACGTGGACTTCCTGTGCCGCGCCAACGAGCTGTACGTGAGCCCGGGTCTGGCCCTTGCCACCCCGGCCCTGCAACAGGCGGCGGCGCGTGGTGTGCAGCTGTCCGGTGACATCGAGCTGTTCGCCCGCCATGCCAAGGCGCCGATCGTGGCGATCAGCGGCTCCAACGCGAAAAGCACCGTCACCACCCTGGTTGGCGAAATGGCCGCCAAGGCCGGCAAGCGCGTTGCCGTGGGCGGCAACCTGGGCACCCCGGCGCTGGACCTGCTGAGCGACGACGTCGAGCTGTATGTGCTGGAACTGTCGAGCTTCCAGCTGGAAACCACCGACCAGCTCAATGCCGAAGTCGCCACCGTGCTGAACATCAGCGAAGACCACATGGACCGCTACAGCGGGCTGCCGGCCTACCACCTGGCCAAGCACCGGATCTTCCGTGGTGCTCGCCAAGTCGTGGTCAACCGCCAGGATGCCCTGAGCCGGCCGCTGCCCGTAGAAGGTCGCCCGTGCTTCACATTCGGCCTGAATCAGCCGGACTTCAAAGCCTTCGGCCTGCGTGAAGTAGATGGCGAGAAGTACCTGGCATACGAATTCGAGACACTGATGCCAGTGCGTGAGCTGAAGGTTCGCGGCGCCCACAACCAGAGCAACGCCCTGGCGGCCTTGGCCCTCGGCCATGCCGCCGGCCTGCCGTTCGCGCCAATGCTCGAAGCGCTGCGTGAGTTCAAGGGCCTGGCCCACCGCTGCCAGTGGATCCGTGAGCGCAATGCGGTCAACTGGTACGACGATTCCAAGGCCACCAACGTCGGTGCTGCGCTGGCGGCGATCGAAGGCCTGGGCGCGGACATCGAAGGCAAGTTGGTGCTGATCGCCGGTGGCGACGGCAAGGGCGCCGATTTCGCCGCACTGCGCGAGCCGGTCAAGCGCTTCTGCCGCGCCGTGGTGTTGCTCGGCCGTGATGCTGAACGGTTGGCCGAGGCGCTGGGTGACGACGTTCCGCTGGTGCGGGTCAAGACCCTGGACGATGCCGTGCAGCAATGTGCCGAACTGGCCGAGGCGGGCGATGCCGTGCTGCTGTCGCCGGCCTGCGCCAGCCTCGACATGTTCAAGAACTTTGAAGAGCGCGGGCGCCTGTTCGCCCAGGCGGCGGGAGGGCTGGCATGATCTTCGGCATCCTCAAGCCGTACCCGTCGCCGCTGATCAGCGGCCGTGGCGTCGACCTCGACTTCGCCATGCTGGCCGGTTGCCTCGCGCTGCTGGGCCTGGGCCTGGTGATGATCACCTCGGCCTCCTCGGAAGTGGCTGCGGTGCAATCGGGCAACCCGCTCTATCACATGTTCCGCCATCTGGTGTACGTGTTCCTCGGCCTGGTTGCCTGTGGCGCGACCATGATGGTGCCGATTGCCACCTGGCAGCGCATGGGCTTCATGATGCTGATCGGCGCCTTCGGCCTGTTGGTGCTGGTGCTGGTGCCAGGTATCGGCCGCGAAGTGAACGGTTCGATGCGCTGGATCGGCTTCAGCTTCTTCAACGTCCAGCCGTCGGAGATCGCCAAGGTCTTCGTGGTCATCTATTTGGCTGGTTACCTGGTACGGCGCCAGACCGAGGTACGCGAAACCTGGATGGGCTTCTTCAAGCCGTTCATCGTGCTGCTGCCGATGGCCGCCCTGCTGCTGATGGAGCCAGACTTCGGTGCCACCGTGGTGATGATGGGGGCCGCCGCCGCGATGCTGTTCCTCGGCGGGGTGGGGCTGTTCCGTTTCAGCCTGATGGTGGTACTGGCGGTGGCTGCGGTGTTCATCCTTGTGCAGGCGCAACCTTACCGGATGGCGCGTCTGATCACCTTCACCGACCCCTGGTCCGACCAGTTCGGTTCCGGCTACCAGCTGACCCAGGCACTGATTGCCTTCGGCCGCGGCGAGTGGCTGGGCGTCGGCCTTGGCAACAGCGTGCAGAAGCAGTTCTACCTGCCTGAAGCACACACTGACTTCGTGTTCTCGGTACTGGCCGAAGAGCTCGGCGTGGTCGGCTCGCTGGTGACCATCGCGCTGTTCGTCTTCGTCACCATTCGCGCGCTGTACATCGGCCTGTGGGCAGAGAAGGCCAAGCAGTTCTTCGCCGCCTACATGGCGTTCGGCCTGGCGTTCCTGTGGATCGGCCAGTTCCTGATCAATATCGGCGTGAACGTCGGCCTGCTGCCGACCAAGGGCCTGACCCTGCCGTTCCTCAGTTACGGTGGTTCGTCGCTGGTGATCTGCTGTGCCTGCGTGGGCTTGCTGTTGCGCATCGAGTGGGAAAGTCGCACGCACCTGGGCAGCGAGGAGCACGAATTCAAAGAAAGTGATTTTGCCGAGGAGACCAATCATGGCCGCTGACGGCAAGAATGTACTGATCATGGCGGGCGGCACAGGGGGCCACGTGTTCCCGGCCCTGGCCTGTGCCCGTGAATTCCAGTCGCGCGGATACACCGTGCACTGGCTGGGCACACCGCGCGGCATCGAGAACGAGCTGGTGCCGCAAGCCGGCTTGCCACTGCACCTGATCCAGGTCAGCGGCCTGCGTGGCAAGGGCAAGCTCTCGTTGCTCAAGGCGCCGTTCACCCTGGTCAAGGCGGTGCTCCAGGCGCGCCGTATCGTGCGCGAGCTCAAGCCCGTGTGCGTGGTCGGCTTCGGCGGCTACGTGACGGGCCCAGGCGGCGTTGCCGCACGGCTGTGTGGGGTGCCGCTGGTGATCCACGAGCAGAACGCCCGCGCCGGCACCACCAACCGTCTGCTGCTGCCGCTGGCGGCGCGTGTCTGCGAAGCCTTCCCGGCGACCTTCGACGCCAGCGACAAGCTGCGTACCACTGGCAACCCGGTGCGCCCGGAGCTGTTCATGGATGCCCTGCGGGCCCCTCTGGCCGAGCGCCGCGCACGCCTGCTGGTGATGGGAGGCAGCCTGGGTGCGGAACCATTGAACAAATTGTTGCCTAAGGCCCTGTCCGAAGTGCCGGCGAACCTGCGCCCAGAGGTGTTCCACCAGGCCGGCAAGCACCATGCGCCAGCCACTGCCGAGCGTTACCGCGAGGCGGGTGTAGAAGCCCAGGTCGAACCGTTCATCAAGGACATGGCCCATGCCTATGGCTGGGCCGATATCGTGGTCTGCCGGGCCGGTGCCCTGACCGTCAGCGAACTCGCGGCGGCGGGCCTGCCTTCGATGCTGGTGCCCTTGCCCCACGCGATCGACGACCACCAGACCCACAATGCCCAATATCTGGCCCGGGAAGGCGCTGCCTTCCTTATGCCACAAGCGACAACTGGCGCAGCGCAACTCGCTGAACGCCTGAACGAGGTGCTGATGCAACCCGAGAAACTCAACACCATGGCTGGCACCGCACGGCGCCTGGCCAAGCCTGCTGCAACCAGCACCGTGGTCGATATCTGCCTGGAGGTGGCCCATGGTTGAAAGCCAGAAAGCCATGCCCCAGCCGAAGATGGGCCGTATCAACCGCATCCACTTCGTCGGTATCGGCGGTGTGGGCATGTGCGGTATCGCTGAAGTGCTGCTGAACCTGGGCTACCAAGTGTCCGGTTCTGACCTCAAGGCGTCGCCGGTCACCGAGCGCCTGGAGTCGTTCGGCGCTGAAATCTTCGTCGGCCACCGCGCCGAGAACGCTGCCAACGCCGATGTGCTGGTGGTGTCCAGTGCGATCAACCCGGCCAACCCGGAAGTCGCCACTGCCCTGGAGCGTCGCATCCCTGTGGTGCCGCGTGCTGAAATGCTCGCCGAGCTGATGCGCTACCGTCACGGCGTGGCGGTTGCCGGTACCCACGGCAAGACCACCACCACCAGCCTGCTGGCCTCGGTGTTCGCTGCCGGCGGCCTGGACCCGACCTTCGTCATCGGTGGCCGCCTGACCGCTGCCGGCACCAACGCGCAGCTGGGCACCAGCCGTTACCTGATTGCCGAAGCCGACGAAAGCGATGCCAGCTTCCTGCACCTGCAGCCGATGGTGGCCGTGGTCACCAACATCGACGCCGACCACATGGCGACCTACGAAGGCGACTTCAACAAGCTGAAGAAGACCTTCGTCGAGTTCCTGCACAACCTGCCGTTCTACGGCCTGGCCGTGATGTGCCTGGACGACCCGGTCGTGCGTGAGATCCTGCCGCAGGTCAAGCGCCCGACCGTTACCTACGGTTTCAGCGAAGAGGCCGACATCCGCGCCATCAATGTGCGTCAGCAGGGCATGCAGACCCACTTCACCGTGCTGCGCCGCGACCGCGAGCCGCTCGAGGTGTCGGTGAACATGCCTGGCAACCACAATGTGCTCAACGCCTTGGCCACCATCGCCATCGCCACCGACGAAGGCATCAGCGATGAAGCCATCGTCCAGGGCCTGTCCGGCTTCCAGGGCGTCGGCCGCCGCTTCCAGGTATACGGCGAACTGCCGGTCGATGGCGGCAGCGTGATGCTGGTCGATGACTACGGCCACCATCCGACCGAAGTGGCCGCAGTGATCAAGGCCGTGCGCGGTGGCTGGCCAAGCCGCCGCCTGGTAATCGTCTACCAGCCGCACCGCTACAGCCGTACCCGCGACCTGTACGACGATTTCGTCCAGGTGCTGGGTGATGCCAACGTGCTGCTGCTGATGGAGGTCTACCCGGCCGGCGAAGAGCCGATCCCCGGTGCCGACAGCCGCCAGCTGTGCCACAGCATCCGCCAGCGCGGCAAGCTGGACCCTATCTACATCGAACGTGGCGCCGAGCTGGCGCCGCTGGTCAAGCCACTGCTGCGCGCTGGCGACATCCTGATCTGCCAGGGTGCCGGTGATGTCGGTGGCCTGGCCCCGCAACTGATGAAAAGCCCGCTGTTCGCTGGCGCCAAGCAGGAGAAGTCGAAATGACCAGCGCCTACGAACAACTGCACTCGACCCTGGACGTGAAAGCGTTCGGCCGCGTGGCCGTGCTGTATGGCGGCAAGAGCGCCGAGCGTGAGGTGTCTCTGAAGTCTGGCGCCGCCGTGCTCGACGCGCTGACCAGCGCCGGTGTCGACGTGGTCGGCATCGACGTCGGTGACGACCTGCTGGCGCGCCTGCAGAACGAGAAGATCGACCGCGCTTTCATCATCCTCCACGGCCGTGGCGGTGAAGACGGCAGCATGCAAGGCCTGCTCGAGTGCCTGGGCATCCCCTACACCGGCAGCGGCATCCTCGCTTCGGCCCTGGCGATGGACAAATTGCGCACCAAGCAGGTGTGGCAGAGCCTGGGTATTCCGACCCCGCGCCACGCGGTACTGGGCAGCGAACACGATTGTGTTGCCGCCGGTACGGAACTGGGCTTCCCGTTGATCGTCAAACCGGCCCATGAAGGCTCCAGCATCGGCATGGCCAAGGTGAACAGCGTGGAAGAGCTGGTCGCCGCCTGGAAGGATGCCGCCCAATACGATTCACAAGTCCTGGTCGAGCAATGGATTCACGGCCCGGAGTTCACCATCGCCGTTCTGCGTGGCCAGGTGCTGCCGCCGATCGCCCTGGGTACTCCGCACGTGTTCTACGACTACGACGCCAAGTACATCGCCAATGACACCCAGTACCGCATCCCGTGCGGCCTGGACAGTGCCAAGGAACAGGAACTGATCGACCTGACCGCGCGCGCCTGCGATGCCATTGGCATCGAAGGCTGGGGCCGGCTGGACGTGATGCAGGACGAGCAGGGCCGGTTCTGGCTGCTCGAAGTCAACACCGCACCGGGCATGACTGATCATAGCCTGGTGCCCATGGCGGCCCGCGCGGCCGGCCTGGACTTCCAGCAACTGGTGCTGGCGATCCTGGCTGAAAGCGTTGCGACGCGAGGTTAACCATCATGCAAGGCGCAATGATACGTCAGCAGCAACCCGTTACCGGCCGTAGCAAGCCGGTGCCGCGCGGTGCCAGCCGACTGGTGGCCGACGAGCCCGTATCGGCGCGCCTGCCGCGGCCCAGCCTGGGCGGCCTCAAGCGCCTGCTGTGGCCGATCGTGCTGGTGGCTGCAGGCTTCGGCGCCTATGAGGGCGCTATCCGCCTGATGCCTTATGCCGACCGGCCGATCACCAAGATCGACGTGCAGGGTGACCTCAGCTACATCAGCCAGCAGTCGGTGCAGCAGCGCATCGCGCCGTATGTGGCGGCGAGCTTCTTCAGCGTCGACCTCACGGCGATGCGTGCCGAGCTCGAGCAGATGCCGTGGATCGCCCACGCCGAAGTGCGCCGGGTGTGGCCGGACGAAGTGGTGATTCGCCTGGAAGAACAGCTGCCGGTGGCACGCTGGGGTGACGAGGCCCTGCTCAACAACCAGGGCCAGGCCTTCACCCCGCGCGAACTGGCCAACTACGAGCACTTGCCGCAGTTGGCCGGCCCGCAGCGCGCTCAGCAACAAGTCATGCAGCAGTATCAGGTATTGAGCCAGATGCTGCGCCCCCTGGGTTTTTCCATCGCTCGCCTGGAGTTGCGTGAGCGTGGCAGCTGGTTCCTGACCACCGGTGCGAGCAGCGCCGGGCCCGGCATCGAGCTGCTGTTGGGGCGCGACCATCTGGTGGAAAAGATGCGCCGTTTCATTGCCATTTACGACAAGACACTCAAAGAGCAGATCACCACTATCGCCCGCATTGATCTGCGTTACTCCAACGGACTTGCCGTTGGCTGGCGGGAACCGAACGCACCGACGACGGCCAAACCCGCCGTTGCGAAGAATTAGAGAGAGGCAGGACCATGGCAAACGCGCATAGCGGCAAAATGATCGTCGGGCTGGACATCGGCACCTCCAAGGTGGTGGCGCTGGTGGGTGAAGTGGGCGAAGACGGCACCCTCGAGATCGTGGGTATTGGTACCCATCCGTCCCGCGGCTTGAAAAAAGGCGTGGTGGTGAACATCGAGTCGACCGTGCAGTCGATCCAGCGCGCGGTGGAAGAAGCCCAGCTGATGGCCGGCTGCCGCATCCACTCGGCGTTCGTCGGCGTGGCTGGCAACCACATCCGCAGCCTGAACTCCCACGGCATCGTCGCCATCCGCGACCGTGAAGTCAGCGTCGCCGACCTCGAGCGTGTGCTCGACGCCGCCCAGGCCGTGGCCATTCCGGCCGACCAGCGCGTGCTGCACACGCTGCCGCAGGACTACGTGATCGACAACCAGGAAGGCGTGCGCGAGCCGCTGGGCATGTCTGGCGTACGTCTGGAAGCCAAGGTCCACGTGGTCACCTGCGCGGTCAACGCCGCGCAGAACATCGAGAAGTGCGTGCGCCGCTGCGGCCTGGAAATCGACGACATCATTCTCGAGCAGCTGGCTTCGGCCTACTCGGTGCTGACCGATGACGAGAAAGAGCTGGGCGTGTGCCTGGTGGACATCGGCGGTGGGACCACCGACATCGCCATCTTCACCGAGGGCGCGATCCGCCACACCGCGGTGATCCCGATTGCCGGCGACCAGGTCACCAACGACATCGCCATGGCCCTGCGTACGCCGACCCAGTACGCCGAAGAAATCAAGATCCGCTACGCCTGCGCCCTGGCCAAACTGGCCGGCGCCGGCGAGACCATCAAGGTGCCGAGCGTGGGTGATCGCCCACCGCGCGAGCTGTCGCGTCAGGCCCTGGCCGAGGTGGTGGAGCCACGTTACGACGAGCTCTTCACCCTGATCCAGGCCGAGCTGCGCCGCAGCGGCTACGAGGACCTGGTGCCAGCCGGCATCGTTCTCACCGGCGGCACCGCGAAGATGGAAGGTGCCGTGGAACTGGCCGAGGAAATCTTCCACATGCCGGTACGCCTGGGCGTCCCGCACAGCGTTCGGGGGCTGAGCGACGTGGTGCGCAACCCGATCTATTCCACCGGCGTGGGCCTGCTCACCTACGGCCTGCTCAAGCAGTCCGAGGACATGGTCCTGACTGGTAACAGCAACAGCAGCAGCAACAGCTATGGCGATGAACCGAAGGCCCCAGTGCTTGAGCGCTTCAAGCGGTGGGTCCAGGGCAACTTCTAAGTTTCAAAGCAGTAGTGGTAGGCGCGACAACTAGAGAACTGTAAGGAGAGGGAAAATGTTCGAGCTCGTAGACAACGTCCCGCAAAGTCCGGTCATCAAGGTGATCGGCGTCGGCGGTGGCGGCGGCAACGCCGTCAACCACATGGTGAAGAGCAGCATCGAAGGCGTCGAGTTCATCTGCGCCAACACCGATGCCCAGGCGCTGAAAAACATCGGCGCACGCACCATCCTGCAACTGGGTACCGGCGTGACCAAGGGTCTGGGTGCCGGTGCCAATCCGGAAGTTGGCCGTCAGGCCGCGCTGGAAGACCGTGAGCGCATCGCCGAGGTGCTGCAGGGCACCAACATGGTGTTCATCACCACCGGCATGGGCGGCGGTACCGGTACCGGTGCGGCGCCGATCATCGCCGAAGTGGCCAAGGAAATGGGCATCCTCACCGTTGCAGTGGTGACCCGTCCGTTCCCGTTCGAGGGCCGCAAACGTATGCAGATCGCCGATGAAGGCATCCGCATGCTGGCTGAGAGCGTCGACTCGCTCATCACCATCCCCAACGAGAAGCTGCTGACCATCCTGGGCAAGGATGCCAGCCTGCTGTCCGCCTTTGCCAAGGCCGACGATGTACTGGCCGGTGCCGTTCGCGGTATCTCCGACATCATCAAGCGCCCGGGCATGATCAACGTCGACTTTGCCGACGTGCGCACCGTCATGGGTGAAATGGGCATGGCGATGATGGGTACTGGCTGCGCCAGCGGCCCGAACCGCGCTCGCGAAGCCACCGAAGCGGCGATCCGCAACCCGCTGCTCGAAGACGTCAACCTGCAGGGCGCCCGCGGCATCCTGGTGAACATCACCGCAGGTCCTGACCTGTCGCTGGGTGAATACTCCGACGTGGGTAGCATCATCGAAGCCTTCGCCTCCGACCACGCCATGGTCAAGGTCGGCACCGTGATCGACCCAGACATGCGCGACGAACTGCACGTGACCGTGGTTGCCACTGGTCTGGGCGCGCGCATCGAAAAACCGGTGAAGGTGGTCGACAACACGCTGCAGACCGCTCAGCAGGTGTATGAATCCTCCAACCCGGCTCCGGTTCGCCAGGAGCAGCCAGCCGTCAACTACCGTGACCTGGAGCGCCCGACCGTAATGCGCAACCAGGCCCACGCAGGTGCTGCCGCGGCAGCTAAACTCAACCCTCAGGATGACCTGGACTACCTCGATATCCCAGCCTTCCTGCGTCGTCAGGCCGATTGATGGAATTTATCAGGGGTATAAGGGTGATTGGTGTTCAGCAAAGGCCGGGTCTGTTATCATCCCCAGCCTTTGTTGATACCTGTTCGCATTATTTGCGCTGAAGCGGCCAATGCCATGATTAGACAACGCACCCTGAAGAATACCATCCGTGCCACGGGCGTCGGCCTGCACTCCGGGGAGAAGGTCTACCTGACCCTCAAGCCTGCGCCTGTCGACACCGGCATCGTCTTCCGTCGCGCCGACCTTGACCCTGTGGTCGAGATCCCGGCGCGTGCGGCCAATGTAGGTGAGACCACCATGTCCACCACGCTGGTCAACGGTGACGTCAAGGTCGATACGGTCGAGCACCTGCTCTCCGCCATGGCGGGCCTGGGCATCGATAACGCCTACGTCGAGCTCTCCGCCTCGGAAGTGCCGATCATGGATGGCAGCGCCGGTCCCTTCGTATTCCTGATTCAGTCTGCCGGCCTGGAAGAGCAGGACGCAGCCAAGAAGTTCATCCGCATCCTGCGCGAAGTGACAGTGGTGGAGGGCGACAAGAGCGCCACCTTCCTGCCATTCGACGGGTTCAAGGTGAGCTTCGAGATCGACTTCGATCACCCGGTCCTCAAGGGCCAGACCCAGAGTGCGGTCGTCGACTTCTCCAGCACCTCGTTCGTGAAAGAGGTCAGCCGCGCCCGTACCTTCGGCTTCATGCGTGACATCGAGTACCTGCGCAAGCACAACCTTGCGTTGGGCGGCAGTGTCGAGAACGCCATCGTGGTCGACGAGACCGGTGTGCTCAACGAAGACGGCCTTCGTTCCGATGACGAATTCGTCAAGCACAAGATCCTCGACGCCATTGGCGACCTCTATCTGCTGGGCAACAGCCTGATCGGCGAGTTCAAGGGCTACAAGTCCGGCCACGCGCTGAACAACCAGCTGCTGCGCAAGCTCATCGAAGAAACCGATGCCTGGGAAGTGGTCACTTTCGAAGATGCCAGCACGGCACCGATCTCGTACATGCGCCCTGTTGCGGCCGTGTAAGTTCGAACACTCTCTAGTTCATTGAGGCCACCTTCGGGTGGCCTTTTTTATTTCAGGGCTTTTCTTTGTTTTGCGCGTGGCTTGCCAACCGTTCCAAGGCAGCACGCAGTTTGGGGTCGGCGATGCCTTCAGCGGAGTCGCGGAGGCTCTCGGCGGCGTAGTTCGACAGTTCGGTCGTATTCGCCCCGCGTTTGGCCGGCACCAGAGGCGGCTGCACCTTGTAGAGAATGCGTTGCAGATTGCCGAACGCTTCCAGGGCCTGCAGCTGGCGCTGCAAGCGCTTTTGCTGGTAGCGCAGGCGGGTGGCCCAGTGGCCGTCGGTGACCACCAGCAGCAGCGTGCCATCGCGCCACGAGGCCACATGGCAATGCTCGCGGGCAGCCGGTTGCAGCTGGCTTTCCAGCAGGCGCTGCAGGTGCGCCAGGCGTTCGGCCTGGTTCAGCAGCAGGCGCAGCGGGCGGTTCTGGCGCAGCAGGGTGGCGGGCGGCTGGGCGGGGGAGGGTTTGAAGGCCATGGTGGTTTGCATGAAGTCACAAGATGGGCAGTCTAACACCTCTGCTGCCTGCGCTGGCCTCTTCGCGGGCCACAGGAAAACACTGCCTTGAGACGCTGATGATCCTGTGGGAGAGGGCTTGCCCGCGAAGCGGCCGGTACAGGCAATACAAAATACGAGCCATTCTCGATACCTTTCATCTTCCTCTGGGTTGAACTCAGGGAAAATGCCCCTATCTTAGAAAAGCCCCCGCCTAAGCGCTGTGCCAGCATCGTGGCAATCGACCACTTTCCTCACCATCGTTTCCGGGTAGAATGCTCGTTCGCATGCGGCCTCAGGGCTGCACGGGCGACTCATGGGGCCGCCCTCCATCCCTACGTGTGGAAGATCCTGCCGATATGTTTGCGCCTTTGTTAAAAAAACTTTTTGGAAGCAAGAACGAGCGTGAAGTCAAACGCATGCTCAAGACGGTAGCTATCGTCAATGCCTTCGAAGAGAAGATGGTGGCCCTCTCCGATGAGCAGCTGCGGGCCAAGACCGCAGAGTTCAAGGAGCGCCTGGCCAAAGGCGAGACGTTGGACCAGTTGCTGCCCGAAGCCTTCGCCGTGGCCCGTGAAGCCGGCAAGCGCGTCATGGGCATGCGCCACTTCGATGTGCAGCTGATCGGCGGCATGACCCTGCACGAGGGCATGATCGCAGAAATGCGTACCGGTGAAGGCAAGACCTTGGTCGGTACCCTGGCCGTCTACCTCAACGCACTGTCCGGCAAGGGCGTGCACGTGGTCACGGTCAACGACTACCTGGCCCGCCGTGACGCCAACTGGATGCGCCCGCTGTACGAATTCCTCGGTCTGTCCGTGGGCATCGTCTCGGCCTTCCAACCGCCTGAAGAAAAGCGCGCCGCTTACGCCGCCGACATCACCTACGGCACCAACAACGAATTCGGTTTCGACTACCTGCGCGACAACATGGCGTTCAGCCAGGAAGAGAAGTTCCAGCGTGAACTCAACTTCGCGGTCATCGACGAAGTCGACTCGATCCTCATCGACGAAGCGCGTACCCCGCTGATCATCTCCGGGCAGGCCGAAGACAGCTCCAAGCTGTACATCGAGATCAACCGCCTGATCCCGCGCCTGACCCAGCACATCGAAGAAGTCGAAGGCCAGGTCACCCAGGAAGGCCACTTCACCATCGACGAGAAGAGCCGCCAGGTCGAGCTCAACGAAGCCGGTCACCAGTTCATCGAAGAGATGCTCACCCAGGCTGGCCTGCTGGCCGAAGGCGAGAGCCTGTACTCGGCGCATAACCTGGGCCTGCTGACCCACGTCTACGCCGGCCTGCGTGCGCACAAGCTGTTCCACCGCAACGTCGAGTACATCGTCCAGGACGGCCAGGTTCTGCTGATCGACGAGCACACCGGCCGTACCATGCCCGGCCGTCGCCTCTCCGAAGGCCTGCACCAGGCCATCGAGGCAAAAGAAAACCTGAACATTCAGGCCGAAAGCCAGACCCTGGCTTCGACCACCTTCCAGAACTACTTCCGCCTGTACAACAAGCTGTCCGGCATGACCGGTACCGCTGACACCGAGGCGTTCGAGTTCGCCCAGATCTACGCCCTCAACGTGATGGTCATTCCGCCGAACAAGCCGCTCGCGCGTAAGGACTTCAACGACCTGGTGTACCTGACCGCCGACGAGAAATACGCCGCGATCATCGCCGACATCAAAGAGAGCATGACCCAGGGCCGCCCGATTCTGGTGGGTACCGCGACCATCGAAACTTCGGAGCACATGTCGAACCTGCTGAAGAAGGAAGGTATCGACCACAAGGTACTGAACGCCAAGTACCACGAGAAGGAAGCCGAGATCATCGCGCAAGCCGGTGCTCCGGGTGCGCTGACCATCGCCACCAACATGGCCGGCCGTGGTACCGACATCCTCCTCGGCGGTAACTGGGAGGCCGAAGTGGCTGCCCTGGAAAACCCTACTCCCGAGCAGATTGCCCAGATCAAGGCCGACTGGCAGAAGCGTCACCAGCAGGTGATTCAAGCCGGTGGCCTGCACGTGATCGCCTCCGAGCGCCACGAATCGCGCCGTATCGACAACCAGCTGCGTGGCCGTTCCGGCCGTCAGGGCGACCCGGGTTCGAGCCGCTTCTACCTGTCGCTGGAAGACAGCCTGATGCGCATCTTCGCCTCCGACCGGGTGAAGAACTTCATGAAGGCGCTGGGCATGCAGTCTGGCGAGGCCATCGAGCACCGCATGGTCACCAATGCCATCGAAAAAGCCCAGCGCAAGGTCGAAGGCCGCAACTTCGACATCCGCAAACAGCTGCTTGAATACGATGACGTGGCCAACGAACAGCGCAAGGTGATCTACCACATGCGCAACAGCCTGCTGGCGGCCGAGAACATTGGCGACACCATCGTCGAGTTCCGCCAGGAAGTGCTGGACGCCACCATCAGTCAGCACATTCCGCCGCAGTCGCTGCCAGAGCAGTGGGACGTGGCCGGCCTCGAAGCGTCGCTGGCCAGCGACTTCGCCATCAAACTGCCGATCCAGCAGTGGCTGGACGAGGACGATCACCTCTACGAGGAGACCCTGCGCGAGAAGCTGTTGAACGAGATCACCACTGCTTACACCGAGAAGGAAGACCAGGCCGGCCTCGAAGCCCTGCGTACCTTCGAGAAGCAGATCCTGCTGCGCGTGCTGGACGACCTGTGGAAAGACCACCTGTCGACCATGGACCACCTGCGTCACGGTATCCACCTGCGTGGTTATGCGCAGAAGAACCCGAAGCAGGAGTACAAGCGCGAGTCGTTCACCCTGTTCCAGGAGCTGCTCGATTCGATCAAGCGCGACACCATCCGCGTGCTGTCGCACGTTCAGGTGCGCCGCGAAGACCCAGCCGAAGAAGAAGCCCGTCTGCGCCGCGAAGCCGAGGAACTGGCCAGCCGCATGCAGTTCCAGCATGCCCCGGCACCAGGCCTTGAAAGCGAGCAGCTGAGCGAGGAGGGCGCCGAAGTGGCCGTGGCCGCTGCCCCGGTGCGCAACGACCAGAAGCTTGGCCGCAACGAACCGTGCTGGTGTGGTTCGGGCAAGAAATTCAAGCATTGCCACGGGCAGATCGAGTGATCTGACCTGCATGGGGCCGCCTTGCGGCCCTATCGCGACACAAGGCCGCTCCCACAGGGACAGCGCACAGCCTAACGCTGCGCAGTCCTATGTGGGAGCGGCCTTGTGTCGCGAAAGGGCCGCGAAGCGGCCCCGCTTTTTGACATCAACCGAATTTTTCTAGGAGCGCTCTAATGGCTGTTGGTCTTGGTCCTTTGCCCACCCTGCACCCGGTTCCGGGTTTTGAACTCGGCATCGCTTCTGCCGGCATCAAGCGCCCCGGGCGCAAGGATGTGGTGGTCATGCGCTGCGCCGAAGGTTCCAGCGTGGCTGGCGTGTTCACCCTCAACGCCTTTTGCGCCGCGCCGGTGATCCTGTCCAAGCAGCGCGTGCAAGGCACTGTGCGCTACCTGCTGACCAACACCGGCAATGCCAACGCCGGTACCGGCGCGCCAGGCCTGGCCGCCGCCGAGCGCACCTGCGCCAAGCTGGCCGAACTGACCGGTGTTCCGGCCGAGTCGGTACTGCCGTTCTCCACCGGTGTGATCGGTGAGCCACTGCCGGTCGAGAAGATCGAAGGCGCGCTGCAGGCCGCCCTGGACAACCTGTCGGAAAACCACTGGGCTGAAGCCGCCACCGGCATCATGACCACCGATACCCTGCCAAAAGGCGCCAGCCGTCAGTTCCAGCACGATGGCGTGACCGTCACCGTGACCGGTATCAGCAAAGGCGCCGGCATGATTCGCCCGAACATGGCCACGATGCTCGGCTACATTGCCACCGACGCCAAGGTCGCCCCGGCGGTGCTCAAGGACCTGATGCTCGACGGCGCCAACAAGTCGTTCAACCGCATCACCATCGACGGCGACACCTCGACCAACGACTGCTGCATGCTGATCGCCACCGGCAAGGCCAATTTGCCGGAAGTGACCGAAGCCAGTGGTGCGCTGTTCGAAGCGCTGAAGAAGGCCGTATTCGAAGTGTGCATGGAAGTGGCCCAGGCCATCGTCCGTGACGGCGAAGGCGCCACCAAGTTCGTCACCGTTCAGGTCAACGGGGGTGGCAACCACCAGGAGTGCCTGGATGTCGGTTACGCCGTGGCCCATTCGCCGCTGATCAAGACCGCGCTGTTCGCCTCCGACCCGAACTGGGGCCGCATTCTGGCTGCTGTGGGCCGTGCAGGTGTGCCGGAGCTGGATGTCAGCCTGATCGACGTGTACCTGGACAGCGTGTGCATCGCCAGCCAGGGCGGCCGCAGCCCGAGCTACACCGAAGCGCAGGGTTCGGCAGTGATGGCGCAGGAAGAGATCACCATCCGTATCGAGCTTGGTCGTGGCCAGTGCAGCGAAACCATCTGGACCACGGACCTGTCCCACGAATACGTGAAGATCAACGCCGAATACCGCACCTGATTCAAAGGGGTGCCGCCTTGCGGCCCATCGCGGATAAATCCGCTCCTACAACGGTTTTGTGGTCCTTGTAGGGGCGGACTTATCCGCGATGGGCCGTAAGGCAGCCCCGATATTCCTAATACATGGAGCCGAACCATGAGCTATCAACTGATCATCGGCGACAAGCTGTATTCCTCCTGGTCACTGCGTGGCGCCCTGGCCCTAGAGCTGGCCGGCGTGCCTTACGAAGAAACGCTGATCAGGCTGAACCAGCCCGACACCCGCAGGCGCATCCTCGCATTCTCCTCCACCGGCAAGGTGCCGCTGCTCAAGACCGAGCATGGGGTGATCGCCGATTCCCTGGCCATTGCCGAATACCTCAACGAACGCCACCCCGAGGCCCAGCTGTGGCCGGCCGACGTGGCCGCCCGTGCCCATGCCCGTTCGGCCTGCGCGCAGATGCACAGTGGCTTCTTCGCCCTGCGCGGTGCCATGCCGTTCGACCTGTCCCGTGACCAGGCGCTGGAAAGCATGCCGTTGGAAGTGCAGGTAGACATCGACCGCATCGTCGCGTTGTGGTCCGAGTGCCGCCTGCTGGCCAAGGACTCTGGCCCGTTCCTGTTCGGCAAGCCGACCCTGGCCGATGCCTTCTTCGCCCCGGTGGCGGTGCGCCTGCGTACCTACCGCGTGGAAGTGCCTGCAGAGGCCGCCACCTATATCGAGACCATTTACCAGTGGCCGGCCTTCAAGGCCTGGCAGCAAGCTGGCCTGGCGGAGCGTGAAGGTTGAAACGGATACAGGTTGTAGCCGCGGTGATCCGCGGTGGTGACGGGCGCATTCTGATTGCCCGCCGCGCTGATACGCAGCACCAGGGTGGCCTTTGGGAATTCCCCGGTGGCAAGGTGGAAGAGGGTGAAGGCGTCGAAGCGGCACTGGCCCGTGAGCTGCGCGAAGAACTGGGCATTGAAGTGACTGCTTCACGCGCACTGATCAAGGTCAGCCACGACTACCCGGACAAGCAGGTGCTGCTGGACGTTCGCGAGGTCGATGCGTTCACCGGTGAGCCCCACGGTGCCGAAGGCCAGCCACTGGCCTGGGTAGCGCCGCGTGACCTGGCGCAATACGAATTCCCTGAGGCCAACAAGCCGATCGTGGCGGCCGCGCGCTTGCCGGATCAGTACTTGATCACGCCGGATGGCCTGGAAGTGCCGGAGATGCTCAAGGGTATCCAGAAGGCCGTAGCCAGTGGTATCCGCCTGATCCAGCTGCGCGCCCCCGACATGTACGACCCCAAGTACCGCGATGTGGCGGTGGACGCGGTGGGGCTGTGCGCCGGCAAGGCGCAGTTGATGCTCAAGGGGCCGCTGGAGTGGCTGGGGGACTTCCCGTCCGCCGGTTGGCACCTGACCGCTGCGCAGCTGCGCAAATATGCAGCCAAAGGCCGCCCGTTCCCCAAGGAGCGTTGGCTGGCAGCGTCGTGCCACAGTGCCGAAGAGTTGGCCTTGGCCGAGCAGATGGGCGTGGACTTCGTCACCCTGTCGCCGGTGCAGGCGACCCAGACCCATCCCGAGGCGGAGCCGCTGGGGTGGGACGAGGCGCAGCGGCTGATCGCGGGCTTCACTCAACCGGTGTTCCTGTTGGGTGGCGTGGGGCCGGGTGAGCGGGAGAAGGCCTGGGAGGCCGGTGCCCAAGGTGTTGCCGGGATACGCGCGTTCTGGCCTGAGGCCTGAGTAGTTGGGGCCGCTTTGCGGCCCATTCGCGACGCAAGGCCGCTCCTACAGGAGATCGCGTTCCGTTGTAGGAGCGGCCTTGCCGGGGCGCCGGACCGGTCGGAATGGGCTGCAAAGCAGCCCCGGCAATATCAGCCTTCAGGTTTGAGTGCAGGCTGCCACAAGACCTCCGCAACCCCCTGCCGCCGCCCGATGATCCGCGCCGCCACGAACAGCAGATCCGATAGCCGGTTGATATACGCCAACCCCACCCCCTCCAACGGCTCCAGCGCATTCAACTGCTGGCAGCGCCGCTCCGCACTGCGCGCCAGGCTACGGCACACATGGGCCTGCGCCACCAGCGCCGAGCCACTGGGCAGGATGAAGTTCTTCAACGGCCCCAGCTCTTCGTTCCACACATCGATCGCCCCTTCCAGCCGCTCTACCTCGGCTTGGTTCAAGGCCTGATAGCTGGGCATCGCCAACTCGCCGCCAAGGTCGAACAAACGATGCTGGCAAGGCGCCAGAACGTTGCTCACTTCATCCAGCCCCAGCTCGGCCAGGCCGGCCAGCAACAGCCCGAGCTGGCTGTTGAGGCTGTCCACTTCACCGATCGCTTCGACCCGCGGGTGGTCCTTGGGCACCCGCCGCCCGTCGCCGAGGCCGGTTTCGCCCTTGTCGCCAGTGCGGGTGTAGATCTTCGACAGGCGATAGCCCATGTCATGCCTCCGTGTGGGTTGCCAGCGCCGCTGGCGGCTGGGCGAGGGGCAGGCGCAGGGTGAAGCAGGTGCCCTGGCCGGGCGTGGACTGCACTTCCATCTGCCCCTTATGGTTGTTGGTGATGATGAAGTATGAAACCGACAGCCCGAGCCCGGTGCCCTGGCCGATTTCCTTGGTGGTGAAGAACGGCTCGAAAGTGCGTTTGCGCACGGTTTCGGGCATGCCGACGCCGTTGTCCTCGACCTGGATCTCCGCCCAAGGTGGGTTGAGCCTGGTGCGCAAGGTGATACGCCCAGGCTCGCTCGGCTGCGGGCGCTGGTGAATGGCCTGGGCGGCGTTTTTCAGCAGGTTCAGCAGTACCTGCTCCAGTTCGTTGGCAGTGCAGGGCACCGGCCCCAGGTTGGGGTCGAACTGGCGGACGATGGCCTGCCCCTTGAAGTCGAAGCCGATGGTCAGGTCGAAGTCGTTACTGGCGATTTCCACGGCCTGGTCGATCAGCGCCGGCAGCTCGCACGGTGCCAGCTGGCGGTTGCTGCGGCGGCTGAAACTGAGCATGTGGGTGACGATCTTCGCCGCACGGGCGCCAGCCTGCTGAATGCCGTCGAGCAGTTGCGGCACTTCGCGGTTCTCCAGGTAGCGGTTGACGCTGGCCAGGTCGATGCCCAGCTCGTCGGCCTGTTCCTGGTTGCGCGGCAGCTCCGGCGACAGGCGCCGGCGGATGTTCTGCACGTTGTGCAGGATCGCGCCCAGCGGGTTGTTGATTTCGTGGGCCATACCGGCCGCCAGGCCTCCCACCGAGAGCATCTTCTCCGACTGCACCATCATCTCTTCCAGCGACAGGCGCTGGGTGATGTCGTCGATACGGATGACCACGCCGCGGCCGCCACCGCCCATCAGCGGGTAGAAGGTCAGGGCGTAGTGGCGCAGGTCCTCGTCCTTGGGCCAGGTGACCCGCTCGATCTTTGCCACCCGGTGCTTTTCAACGCTTTCCTTGAGCTGCGGGAGGAACGGCTTGAGCGGCTCGAAGGCGATGAAGATCGGCTGGTTCAGCGCTTCGTCCAGCGGTGTGCCGGAGAGCACCGTGGCCTCATGGTTCCATTGGGTGACGTAGAGCTGCTCATCGAGGGCAATCAGTGCCGAGGGCATGGAGTCGATGATGCTGTTCAGGTAGTTCTGGAAACCGGTGAGCTTCTTTTCGATCTTGCTGCGTACCTGGACTTCCAGCTCCAGCTTGCGATTGGTGTGGCGGGTTTCTTCGGCCAGGCCCTGGGCCTGATCGTAGGCCGTCTGAAATTCGTCGCGGGCGCGCTTGAGCTGGTGCTCGCGGGCTTCAATGCGCGAAAGCATGGTGTTGAAGGCTTCGGCGAGGCTGCCGATCTCGTCGTCGTTGCCACGGGTGGCGCGCAAGGCATAGCTTTCCTCGCGGGTGACCTGGCGGCTGAGTTCTTCGAGCTGGTTGATTGGCTGGGTGATCAGGCGCTTGATCTGCCGGGCGATGACCATCCACAGCAGGATGCTGAACACGAGAATTGCCAGGCTGGCGCTGAGCGTACCGGTGTAGAACGCCGTGGGCAGTTCGCTGCTGGCCACCAGCAGCAGGTGCGCCGGTGGGCTGGCATCGCGGGGGATGCGGATCAGCTGGGTGCTGCGGAATTCCATCAAGCGCCAGCCGTCGATGTTGCGGTAGCGCTTGGGCAGGGCCAGTGGCTCGCCGTGCTGCAGCTGGGCCAGCATGCTGCCGTCGCCGCCATAGATGGCGGCGGCGCGCAGCGGGGTATAGCTGTTCAGCTCCTTGAGCAGGGCGGTGGCTGTTTCGGTCGAATCGCCAGCACGGGCCGACAGTTGCGGGTTGGCCACCAGCTTGCCGATGGTCTGCAACGCCTGCGGCGCCATGCTCTCCTGGGTGATCCAGTAGGCGGCGCTGATGAAGGTCAGGTTGGCCACCAGCAGGATGGTCACCAGCAGTACCAGCAGGGCCGCCAGCAGTTTCTGCCCGACCGGGAGGTTTTCCAGGCGTTGGCGCAGGCTCATGGGTAAGGCAATGTCCGTATTGGGTTGAGGTCAGGCGCTGGGCAAGCCACGCGCTCGCAGGTTATCGACCAGCCGGTGGTGCAGGTGTTCCAGTTGAGGCAGCAGCATGCCGTGGCGTTCGGCCACCCGGCAGGCGTGGCCCAGCAGGTAGTGCACCTCGGTACGCCGGCCAGCACGCACGTCCTGGTACATGGAAGAGTAGTTGGCGGCAGTGGCCAGGATCACCCGTTGCACTTCTTCATCCAGATCGGTGGCTGCTTCGGGCTGACCGCAGCGGCGCAGCAGCTCGGCCAGTTCCGTGCTCAGCGCCTCGACCTCGCCCAAGTGCCCGAGCAGCCCGCCGTTCTGGCAGTCGTGGAGTACGGTCAGCGGGTTGATGGCGCAGTTCAGCGCCAGCTTGCGCCACAGGCGGGTGAGGATGTCGACGGTCCATTCGCCCGGAATGCCGGCGTCGCTCAGGTCAGCGAACCATTCGGGGGTGGCGGGGTTGGCGGGGTCTCCCAGCCAGTTGAAACCATGGCCGGCGAAACGCACCCGCCAGTCGTCCTCGCGGAACGCGCCTTCGGTACTGGAGGCAAAGATGCAGCGGGCGAGGGGGACCTGGTCGGCGACTTCGTCCTGGCTGCCGAGGCCGTTCTGCAACAGCACGATTTCTGCGCCATCGGCCAGGCGCGGTGCCAGGCGAGCGATGGCGGGGGCCGCATCGTAGGCCTTGCAGGCCACCAGCAGGCGATGAATGGGGCCGCCGGATTCGGCCGTTTCGGCCGGGATGGCGTAGAGGCTGGCCTGGTCCTGCTCGACCAAGGTCAGGCCGCCGGCCAGCTGGTAGGCCTGCAGGCGCTGCACATCACGCAGGATCAGGCGTACCGCCTTGCCGGCGCGAGCCAGGCGGCAGGCCCAGAGGCTGCCGAGGCTACCGGCGCCGAGAATATGCCAGGTGCTGCTCATCTGCGTTTCGCAACCCGTTATAATGAGCCCGCATTTTAACCCTCTAACACCGACACGCTCCATGTTCAGACTGAGCGTGCTTTTATTTTATGGAGAATACCCATGCCTTCGTTCGACGTGGTATCGGAACTGGACAAGCACGAAGTGCAGAATGCGGTCGACAATGCCATCAAGGACCTCGACCGCCGCTATGACCTCAAGGGCAAAGGCAGCTTCGAGTTCAAGGACAAGGAGCAGACCGTGGTGCTGACCGCCGAGGAAGAGTTCCAGCTCGAAGCCATGCTGGAAATCCTGCGCCTGGCGCTGGTCAAGCGCAAGATCGACGTAAAGTGCCTGGAAACCAAAGACCCGTACGCCTCGGGCAAGGAAAAGAAACAGGAAGCCAAGTTCCGCGAAGGCATCGACAAGGACCTGGCCAAGAAGATCGTCGCCACCATCAAGGACGGCAAGCTCAAGGTCCAGGCCGCCATCCAGGGCGAGCAGGTACGTGTCACCGGCAAGAAGCGTGACGACCTGCAGGAAGCCATTGCCTTGCTGCGCACCAAGGAATTTGAAATGCCGCTGCAGTTCAACAACTTCCGCGACTGATCGCAGGGTTGTCCGGAACCCCGATGGCCTAATGATGTCCATGGGGGTTCATGGCCGCTGAATAGCTTGCGGCCTGCTTTATTGTGCACGTGCCGTTCGGCATCAGGAGATGAACATGGATTTGAACGCTGAAGTCGATCAGCTGGTCCGCCAATCCCAGACCTGGCTCCCCTTGATCATGGAGTACGGCAGCCGCCTGCTGCTGGCACTGCTGACCCTGGCGGTCGGCTGGTGGATCATCAACAAGGTCAGCGCCCGCCTGGGCAAGCTGGTAGGCCTGCGCAACGCCGACCTGGCACTGCAAGGCTTCATCAGCACCTTGTCGAACATCGTGCTGAAGGTGCTGCTGTTCGTCAGCGTGGCGTCGATGATCGGCATCGAGACCACCTCGTTCGTCGCAGCCATCGGTGCCGCTGGCCTGGCCATCGGCCTGGCCTTGCAGGGTAGCCTGGCGAACTTCGCCGGTGGCGTGCTGATCCTGATGTTCCGCCCGTTCCGCATTGGCGACTGGATCGAAGCGCAAGGCGTGTCAGGTACCGTCGACAGCATCCAGATCTTCCACACCGTGCTGCGTACCGGTGACAACAAGACGGTAATCATGCCTAACGGTGCCCTGTCCAACGGCATCATCACCAACACCAACCGCCAGCCGACGCGCAAGGTGGTATTCGACGTGGGCGTGGACTACGAGGCCGATCTGCAGCAGGCACGCCAGGTGCTGCTGGAGCTGGCGAAGGACCCACGCGTGCTGCCCGACCCGGCGCCGCAGGCTGTGGTTTCGACCTTGGGCGATAGCTCGATCACCGTGTCGCTGCGCCTGTGGACCAAGACCTCCGACTACTGGGACGTGATGTTCATGCTGAACGAGCACGCCCGTGATCGCTTGCGCGACCAAGGGATCGACATTCCGTTTCCGCAGCGGGTGATCCGCGTGGTGCAGGAGACTGCAGCGCAGTAACCTGATGTGAAGACCGGGGCCGCAAAGCGGCCCCGATTTTTTCTGACCTTACACTTGTTCACAGCAATTCCCCGCTATTTCTGGCATATAGCCTGACTCTTCCTGCCTGCACCCGATACGCCATCATGAAACCACTGCTCTACATCACTCCTCTTCGGGCCCTGCTGTTCGGCCTGACCCTGGCCCTGTTCGAGCTGCTCACCTACCTGGCCAGCGACGCCGTGATGCCAGCCATGCCGGTGGTGGTCGAGCACCTGAACGCCAGCCCGGAATACATCCCCCATGCGCTCAACCTGTACCTGCTCGGTGGCGTGGTGCTGCAATGGCTGATCGGCCCGCTGGCCGACCGCTATGGCCGCCGCCCGTTGCTGCTGGCCGGCTGCGCATTCTTTGGCGTTGCCTGCCTGGCCACCTACTGGGTGCAGGATATCGGCCTGTTCAACCTGCTGCGTCTGCTGCAGGGCATTGGCCTGGGCTTTGTGGTAACCGTCAGCTACCCGGCGCTGAACGAGTCGTTCAGCGAAGCGGACGCGGTGCGCATGATGGCGTTGCTGGCCAATATTGCCTTGCTGTCGCCGCTGCTCGGGCCGCTGGTCGGTACGCTCATGCTGCAGTGGCTGGACTGGCGCTGGCTGTTCGTGGCCTTCGCCTTTGGTGCTGTGTTGTGCTGGCTGCTGCTGCATCGCTTGATGCCGGAAACCCTTGGTGTGGAGCGCCGCGACGGCTCGCGCCTGCCATTCACGCCTATTCAGCTGCTGCCACTGCTCGCCGGTTACGGCCAGTTGCTGGCCAATCGCAAGTTCGTCGCTGGCAGTGCCGCGCTGGGCTTGGTGGGCCTGCCGCTGATCGGCTGGATCGGCCTGTCGCCGGTGCTGCTCATCCACGATGAGGGGCTGAGCACGATGGAATATGCACTGTGGCAGTTGCCGGTGTTCGGTGGGTTGATCCTGGGTAACCTGATCATCAACCGCATCGCCGACCGTTACCCGCTGCCGGCTCTGGTGCGCGGTGCGCTGGGGCCGTATCTGGCCGGGCTGTGCCTGATGGTGCTGGCGACCTGGTGCTGGCCGACGGTGACCAGCGTGGTCGCGGGCATGTCGCTGTATGCACTGGGGCTGGGGGTGGCCAATGCGGTGCTGTACCGCATGACGCTGTTTGCCAGCGAGCAGAGCAAGGGGCTGGTGTCGGCGATGCTGGGGATGATCACCATTGCCTTGCTCGGGTTGGGTGGCGCGGTGTTGGCGATGATCGGCGCAGGGGCGAGCCTGCTGCACTTTGCCCTGGCGGCAGGTGTGGCAGGGGCTTTGGCACTGTGGCCATTGTGGTTTGTCGTGGGTGGGCGGCCCGGCGAAGGGGCTGTCGCTCAATAATCTTCATTGCCTGCACTGGCCTGTTCGCGGGTAAACCCGCTCCCACAGGGTTCTCGCGTGCCTTGATGGCAGTGGTTTACCTGTAGGAGCGGGTTTACCCGCGAACAGGCCAGTGCAGGCTGAAGAGAGCTATCAGGGCTGCTCGGCCGCCGAGTTATCCACCGGCACCTGCTTTCCCCGGCTCACTTCCTGGCGCCAGTGCAGCGCGATCAGGATCAGCGTAGGCACGCCGAGCAGCGCAGTGATCAGGAAGAAGTCGTGATAGCCGTACTTCTCCACCATCACCCCTGAATAGCCGCCTATCAGGCGCGGCAGCAGCAGCATGATCGAGCTGAGCAGCGCATATTGCGTGGCCGAGAACTTCAGGTTGGTCAGGCTCGACAGGTAGGCGACGAATGCCGAGGTGGCCAGGCCGGAGCTGAAGTTGTCCAGCGAAATGGTCACCACCAGCATTTCCAGGTTCGGCCCCATATCGGCCAGCATCAGGAACAGGATATTGGTGGCCGCGGAGGCTGCGCCGCCGATGAACAGGATCGGCAGAATGCCGAAACGCACGATCAGCAAACCACCGACGCCGGCACCGACCAGGGTCATGATCAGGCCGAAGACCTTGCTGACACTGGCGATCTGGTCTTTGGTGAAGCCCATGTCGATGTAGAACACGTTGGCCATCACACCCATGACCGTGTCGGACATGCGATAGGTCGCGATCAAGCCGAGCAGCAACAGGGCCTGCCAACGGTAACGGGCGATGAAGTCGTGCACCGGTGTGAGTACCGGGGCCAGTCCACGACGACCCAGGCTCGACAGGCAAGCCCAGGTAAGCAGCACGTAGAGGATCAGGCGCAGGAAGGCACGGTCTTCGAGCAGCAGGTCGAGTGGCGTCGCATCGCCGGAAATGACGCTCGACCAGCCGGTGTTGAACATCTGGGTAAAGCTGGCCGGTACCGACACCAGCAGGATGATCAGCACGAATACCGAGGCCATCTGGTGCATCAGGCCATAGCGCGCAGCCGACAGCTGGGTGCGCATCGGTACTGCAGGTTCACGCATCACCAGGGTGGTGAACAGTGCCGGCAGCATCATCACGCCAAACAGCACGTAGGTACCGGCCCAGGCTTTGTGCAGGTAGCTGAAGCCGGTGGAACCGAACCATTCGGCGAAGAACAGTGCGCCGGCGGTGGCGAGCAGGGCGGCAACCCGGTAACCGGCCATGTAGCTGGCGGCGAGGGCTGCCTGGCGCTGATCGTCAGCGATCTCCAGGCGATAGGCATCGACCGCGATGTCCTGGGTGGCCGAGGCGAATGCCACCAGCACTGCCAGGGCAATCAGCCAGGAAAGGTGTTGTTGCGGGTCGCACAAGCTCATGCCGACCAGGCCGACCACCACCAGCGCCTGCGACAGCAACAGCCACGAACGCCGACGGCCCAGGCCGCCAAGCAGCGGCAGGCGCCATTGGTCGAGCAGTGGCGACCAGACCCATTTGAAGGCATAGGCCAGGCCGATCAGGCTGGCGTAGCCAATGGTTTCGCGGGCCACGCCCGCTTCGCGCAGCCACACCGACAGGGTCGAAAACACCAGCATGTAGGGCAGACCGGCAGCAAAGCCGAGCAGCAGAAGTACCAAGGTTGACGGGCTGGCATAGGCAGCGAGCGCAGCGCGCCAGGTTTTACGGGGCATGGGCCAACATCTGCCTCAAATTTGCGAAAACAAAGCGCGCACTCTAACCGCTGTGCTCCATCGGGCGCCAGCCATGGCGCATCATATCCACACGATTATTGGTCACATTCACGCCTTCTGCGCGCAGTCTGGCTCGCTGTTCATCGCCAGACGGCGTGCGCTGCGCGAGGCTCAGTCGCCCGCTTGCGCCCAATACGCGGTGCCAGGGCAGGCGGCTATCGGCGGGCAACTGGCCCAAGGTGCGCCCGACCCAGCGAGCCGCCTTCCCGAGCCCTGCCAGCTCGGCGAGCTGGCCATAGCTGACCACCTTGCCTTCAGGTACTTGGCCAAGCACCGAATACAGCGCCGTTCGTCGGCCCTCAGGCGACGCCAACGTGTGCTCATATCCCTCAGACATCAGGGCAGCCTTGGCCTGGAATGAAACCGGACGAATGGTCACGGCAAATGAGTGTTGAACTCAACGGCATACTCCTGGGTCTGTCCTTGCTCTGGTCGTCGGTATCTGGATAATGCCCGGCTTTTTTCGTCAAATCGAACCTGTAGCGCGCTTATGTATTCTAGATCCTTGCTTTGCCTGTTGACCGCTTCCCTGTGCGCCGCCCCGGCGTTCGCCGACACCGTGTGGATGAAGAACGGTGACCGCCTGTCCGGGAAGATCAAGGTATTCGACGGTGGCAAGCTGCTGCTCGAAACGCCCTATGGCGGCTCTATTGCTCTGGACTGGAAGCAGGTCAAGACGCTGGAAAGCGACCAGGAGATGCTGGTCAAGCAGGATGCCTACAACGGCGAAAGGGCCAAGTCTCTCAAGGCGGCCGAGCCCGGCAAGGTGACCCTTGCCAATGGCGATGCGCCCAGGACGGTCGACCTGGCCAGTGTCCAGCAGATCATGAAGCCCAAGCCGCTGGTCGAGGACTTCGTCTGGAAGGGTAACGTCGATGTGGCGTTGGACTACAAGCGTGCCGAGAATGATACCGATGACTATGACGTCGGCTTCAAGACTACCGCCCGCCATGGTCGCTGGCGCCACAACGCTGAAGGCGAGTACAACCGCGAGACCAAGGACGACGTCACCACCACCGATAACTGGAGTGCCGAATACGCGCTCGACCGCTTCATCACCGAGAAGTGGTTCTGGCAGGGACGCATGGAATACAAGCGTGACCATGTCGAAGACCTGGCCCGTCAGCGTACGGTCGGTACCGGCCCTGGCTACCAGTTCTGGGACGACGAGCTCGGAGCCTTCTCGCTGGGTTCGTTGATCAACCGTACCGACTTCGAATACCAGGACGGCGCCAAGGACAACTTCTACTCCGCGGCGGTCAAGTGGGACTACACCCGCTACCTGATCGGCAAGAACGTTCAGCTGTTCACCAATGGCGAGTTCGCCAAGCCGCTGGGCGGTGTGGCCGACTACTCGCTGGATGCCGAGGTGGGGCTGCGCTACAAGGTCACCGAGTGGGCCTCGCTCAACCTCAAGGCGGAGAAGGACATCATTACCGGTACGCGAGAAAGCGACCTGGACAAGACCCGCTACACCGCTGGATTCGGTGTGACCTGGTAGATCGCCGGGGCCGCGGGGCGGCCCCCATTGGCACTGGATGTGATAATGCTTATCTTGTCACTCATTCAGCCCGCACCCAGGAGCCGCCCTTCGTGAGTAACAACGCCATCCGCCCCGCCCGGGAACTGCTGCTCAAGGAATACCGCGGCGTGCTCTCGACCCATTCCAAGTCCATGCCGGGCTTCCCGTTCGGCTCGGTGGTGCCTTACTGCCTGGATGCCGAGGGCAATCCGCTGATCCTTATCAGTCGCATCGCCCAGCACACCCACAACCTGCTCAAGGACCCCAAGTGCTCGCTGCTGGTGGGTGAGCGTGAGGCCGAGGACGTGCAGGCGGTAGGCCGCCTGACGGTCATGGCCCAAGCGCACAAGCTGGTCGATGAGGCCGCCATCGAAGCGGCGGCCGAGCGCTACTACCGCTATTTCCCCGATGCCGCCAACTACCACAAGGCCCACGATTTCGACTTCTGGGCCCTGCAGCCGGTGCGTCATCGCTACATCGGCGGCTTCGGTGCCATTCACTGGCTCGACCAGGTGACCCTGGCCAACCCGTTCGCGGGCAAGGCAGAGGCGAGCATGATCGAGCACATGAACAGCGACCATGCCAATGCCATCGCCCATTACGTCGAGCTGAGCGACCTGCCGCGCAGCGTAGCGGCGCAGATGGTCGGCATCGACAGCGAAGGCATGCACCTGCGCATCGGCCAAGGTATCCACTGGTTGGCGTTCCCTGCTCCTTGCAACACGCCGACACAAGTCCGAGAAGCCTTGGTTTTGCTGGCGCGCGCTGACCAATGGCCAGTTGCGACTGAAGTCGAGGCTTGAAAAGCCGAGCGTTCGCATCCATCTGTAGGTCTTACTGGAAGGGTTTCTTCCGACGAGGAATGCTTTGATGCGTGCTTTTCTATTGCTGTTTCTGTTGTTCCCAGTGCTGGAGCTGTTCGTATTCGTCAAGGTCAGTGCGGCCATCGGTTTCTTTCCGGCGCTGCTGCTGATCATCGCCGGCTCTGCCCTGGGGGTGCTGGTGATGCGCGTGGCGGGTCTCGCCACTGCCCTGCGTGCACGTGAAAGCCTGCAGCGTGGCGAACTGCCCGCCGAGGACATGTTCCAGGGCCTGATGCTGGCCGTAGGCGGTGGTCTGCTGCTGCTGCCAGGCTTCATCAGCGACGTGCTGGGCCTGCTGTGCCTGCTGCCGTTCACCCGCCACCTGGCGGCCCGCAAGATGCGCGAGCGTGCCGAAGCCCAGGCCATGCGCCAGCGCGCGTTCCAGGACGACCCATTCCAGGCACAGCCGCGTGATGGCGGCCATCGCCCGAACGTGATCGAAGGCGAGTACGAGCGCCGCGACAAATAGGCAAACCCATAATCCCCCGGGGCCGCACAAGCGGCCCCGGTGTTTTTCAAGTGTCTGAAAATTTTTGCATCTCAAGCCTTGTAATTGAATATGGCGGCCTCATGTATGTGGTCACCGTAAGGTTCTGGTGGTAACACCAGTCATGACACAGGTGGTTTGCTCTTTGCGGACCACCCCCGGCAACGCCGGATTGCATTAACCCGCCGGTTTCGATACCGGCCGACAAAAACCACTATTTGGGAGAGATCGACAATGAAGCTTCGTCCTCTGCATGACCGTGTAGTCATCCGTCGCAGCGAAGAAGAATCGAAAACCGCTGGCGGTATCGTCCTGCCGGGTTCGGCCGCAGAAAAACCAAACCGCGGCGAAGTCGTTGCTGTTGGCACCGGTCGCGTCCTGGAAAACGGCGAAGTACGTGCGCTGGCCGTCAAAGTCGGTGACAAAGTGGTATTCGGCCCTTACTCGGGCAGCAACACCGTGAAAGTCGATGGCGAAGACCTGCTGGTCATGGCCGAGAACGAAATCCTCGCCGTCATCGAAGGCTGATTTTCACCCGACTTCCCGTTACTCCAAAGAATTCCAAGGATTAAACGATCATGGCTGCTAAAGACGTAAAATTCGGCGATTCCGCTCGTAAGAAAATGCTGGTTGGTGTCAACGTTCTGGCTGACGCGGTAAAAGCGACCCTCGGCCCGAAAGGCCGTAACGTAGTGCTTGCCAAGAGCTTCGGCGCTCCGACCATCACCAAGGACGGCGTTTCCGTCGCCAAAGAAATCGAGCTGAAAGACGCTTTCGAAAACATGGGCGCCCAGCTGGTCAAGGAAGTTGCTTCCAAGGCCAACGACGCTGCCGGTGACGGCACCACCACCGCTACCGTTCTGGCTCAGGCCATCGTCAACGAAGGCCTGAAAGCCGTCGCTGCCGGCATGAACCCGATGGACCTGAAGCGCGGCATCGACAAGGCCACCGCCGCCGTTGTCGCCGAGCTGAAGAACCTGTCCAAGCCATGCGCCGACTCCAAGGCCATCGCCCAGGTAGGTACCATCTCCGCCAACTCCGACAACTCCATCGGTGAAATCATCGCCGAAGCCATGGAAAAAGTCGGTAAAGAAGGCGTGATCACCGTTGAAGAAGGCTCGGGCCTGGAAAACGAACTGTCCGTCGTAGAAGGCATGCAGTTCGACCGCGGCTACCTG
This sequence comes from Pseudomonas sp. URMO17WK12:I7, assembly GCF_003269045.1. NCBI lineage: Bacteria > Pseudomonadati > Pseudomonadota > Gammaproteobacteria > Pseudomonadales > Pseudomonadaceae > Pseudomonas > Pseudomonas sp. URMO17WK12:I7. The sequence goes on from NZ_QLTL01000013.1 coordinate 72,080, forward strand.
TCGCCGTACTTCATCAACAAGCCGGACACCATGGTTGCCGAGCTGGAAAGCCCGCTGCTGCTGCTGGTCGACAAGAAGATCTCCAACATCCGTGAGCTGCTGCCAGTTCTGGAAGCCGTTGCCAAGGCCGGCCGCCCACTGCTGATCGTTGCTGAGGACGTTGAAGGCGAAGCCCTGGCTACCCTGGTAGTGAACAACATGCGCGGCATCGTCAAGGTTGCTGCGGTCAAGGCTCCGGGCTTCGGTGATCGCCGCAAGGCCATGCTGCAGGACATCGCTGTCCTGACCGGCGGCCAGGTCATCTCCGAAGAAATCGGCCTGACCCTGGAAACCACCACCCTGGAGCACCTGGGTAACGCCAAGCGCGTCATCCTGTCCAAGGAAAACACCACCATCATCGATGGTGCTGGCGTTGACGCCGACATCGAAGCACGCGTCAAGCAGATCCGTGCCCAGATCGAAGAGACTTCCTCCGACTACGACCGTGAGAAGCTGCAAGAGCGTCTGGCCAAGCTGGCAGGCGGTGTTGCCGTGATCAAGGTCGGTGCCGGCACCGAAGTTGAAATGAAAGAGAAGAAAGCCCGCGTTGAAGACGCCCTGCACGCTACCCGTGCAGCCGTTGAAGAAGGCGTGGTGCCTGGCGGTGGTGTAGCCCTGGTTCGCGCCCTGGCTGCCATCGTTGAACTCAAAGGCGACAACGAAGACCAGAACGTCGGTATCGCCCTGCTGCGTCGCGCTGTAGAAGCTCCGCTGCGCCAGATCACTGCCAACGCCGGCGACGAGCCAAGCGTTGTTGCTGACAAGGTCAAGCAAGGTTCGGGCAACTACGGCTACAACGCCGCTACCGGCGAATACGGCGACATGATCGAGATGGGTATCCTCGACCCAGCCAAGGTCACCCGTTCGGCTCTGCAAGCCGCAGCTTCGATCGGCGGTCTGATGATCACCACCGAAGCCATGGTTGCCGACCTGCCAGAAGACAAGCCAGCTGCTGGCATGCCTGACATGGGCGGCATGGGTGGCATGGGCGGCATGATGTAAGCCAGCCTTACCCCCTGCACCAAGAAAAAGCCCCGCCTAGTGCGGGGCTTTTTCGTTTTCCTGTGCCGGCCACCGGGGCTGCGAAGCAGCCCCTCTGTCAGGCAACGCCATGTTCCACAGCTGGCGCCTCAGCCATGCCCCTGCGATACAGCACCAGGTAATACGACCCCAGGCCGATCAACCAGCAGAACACCGCCGTCCACACGTTATGCGACAGGAAGTGCGCGCCCTGCAGCATCCGCCCCAGCCCCAGCGCCGAGCCGGCCACCAGGGCCACCCCGAACGCCACCCGCGCCAGCTTCGGGCGGCGGTCGCGCAGCATGAAGAACAGGCCGAACAGGCAGAAACCGGTGGCGGCATGCCCACCCGGCCAGCACAGCCCCGGCTTGTCGGTTGCCGGCCGGTGTTCCAGCAGCTTGCTGTAGGTTTCCTTGCCGCCAAACTGGGTCAGGCTCCACGGGCATTGCACCTGGGTCACCTTCTTCAGCGGCGTGACGAATGCCGTCGACAGGCCCAATGCCAAGACCAGGCAACCCAGCTCACGACGCCAGCTGAACAGAGGCTTCCAGACGAAGCTCGAGGCGAACGCGCCTAGCGAGATCAGCCCCAGCAGGATCACGCCTTGCTTGACCCGGTCATGCATGACCGTTTCCAGCAGGTAACTGTGACGGCCGATGAACTGCCCAGCGGCGGGGTCGAAGAACAGGTTGGCGACGTCCATGTCGACCGAGGTCAGCTCCAGCAGGAGCAGGGCCGCGGCAATAGCCATTGGTATGCCCAGGTACAGCCAGAGATTGATCGGACGCGGACGAGTGCGGTGTTGCATGACGACTCCAGGGGGTAAAAAGACCGGGCATTGTCGTGCGCCCGCTATCCTCTGTCCGTGAAGGATCAGTGAAAAAACTGTCAAGTTCGCTGAATTTGCCCCGGGGCTGGCACAGTACCGGCTATGGCCTTAAGCTGCGCCTGCCGCGCACCTCAGCGAAGCGCCGCACAGGAGAACCCGATGCGTATTCTATTGGTTGAAGACAACCGCGATATTCTTGCCAACCTTGCCGATTACCTGGGCATGAAAGGCTACACCGTCGACTGTGCCCAGGACGGCCTTTCAGGCCTGCATCTGGCCGCCACCGAGCACTACGACCTGATCGTGCTCGACATCATGCTGCCCGGTATCGATGGCTATACCCTGTGCAAGCGCCTGCGCGAGGATGCCCGCCGAGACACCCCGGTGATCATGCTGACGGCCCGCGACCAGCTGGACGATCGTTTGCAGGGCTTCCGCTCCGGTGCCGACGATTACCTGCTCAAACCCTTTGCCCTGTCCGAGCTGGCCGCGCGCATCGAAGCGGTGCTGCGCCGGGCCCAGGGTGGCGGGCGTCGAACCTTGCAGGTCGCGGACTTGAGCTATGACCTCGATACGCTCGAAGTGACCCGCCAGGGCCGCCTGCTCAAACTCAACCCGGTCGGCCTCAAGCTGCTTGCCGTGTTGATGCAGAAGAGCCCGCACGTGCTGCGCCGCGAGGTGCTGGAAGAAGCCCTGTGGGGCGATGACTGCCCGGACAGCGACAGCCTGCGCAGCCATGTGCACCAACTGCGCCAGGTCATCGATAAACCGTTCGAAAAACCCCTGCTGCATACCGTCCATGGCGTCGGCTATCGCCTCGCCGAGGGCCGCGATGGAGTTTAAGCAAAGCCTTGCCCAGCGCATCATCATCGCCTTTGCCTTGATGAGCGCGCTGGTGGCCGGCGCCTTCGCCTTCGGTATCGTGGCCACCGTGCACCTGGTCGAGGAGCGCCTGATTTCATCGGTGCTCGGCGGCGACCTGCAGCGGTTGCTGCGCATGGACAGCGTCAGCGACTGGAGCCACCGGCCACGGCCTGACCAGCTGTTCTATTTCAGTGGCGGGCGCGATGATTTCGAGCTGCCCAAGGACCTGCGTCACCTCGATGCCGGCTTCCACGAGGTGTTTCGCGACCAGCTGTCCTACCACGCAATGGTCGAGATCGTTGATGGTCGCCGCTATGTATTGCTGCAGGACCAGAGTGATTTCGAAGAGCGCGAGCGCGTGCTGTTCGCCGTCGTGGTGGTGGGTTTCGTGCTCAGCCTGGTGCTGGCGGTGGTGCTTGGCTGGCTGCTGGCGCGCAGGGTGATGGCACCGGTCATCCGCCTGGCGCGACAGGTTCGCCATCGTGATCAGCTGCTTGGCCTGGCGCCGCCGCTGGCACCGGACTATGCGGCCGATGAAGTCGGCCAGCTGGCAGTGGCGTTCGACGATACCCTGGGCCGGCTACGCGATGCGCTGACCCGCGAGCGTTTATTCACCAGTGATGTCAGCCATGAGCTGCGCACGCCGCTGATGGTGCTGGCCACCTCGTGCGAATTGCTGATGGAAAACCCCAATCTGGATACGCGAGCGCGCAGCCAGGTGGAACGCATCGCCCGAGCCACGGAAGAGATGCGCGAGCTGGTCAAGACCTTCCTGATGCTCGCCCGTGCCCAGCGTGACCAGGGTGCTGTGGCATCCCAGGCAACCTTGCGCGAAGTCGCCGACGACCTGACCGGGGTTTGGCGCGATACCATCGAGCAGAAGGGCCTGGCGCTCCATTACGATGGCCAGGTCAGTGCAGGCCCATTGCTGTACAACGCCACGTTCCTGCAATCGGTGATGGGCAACTTGCTGCGCAATGCCGCCCATTACACCGATAGCGGTTACATTCGCCTGAGCCTGGAGCCCAACGGCTTCAGTGTCGAGGACAGTGGCGTGGGTATCCCGGAGGAGCAGCGCGAGGCGATGTTCCAGCCGTTCGTGCGCGGCGAGGAGCGGCGCGGCGAAGGCCTGGGTCTGGGCCTGTCGCTGGTGCAGCGTATCTGCGATGACCAAGGCTGGCGGGTGACGCTGACCTCGACGGCACCCCATGGCTGCCGTTTCCAGGTAGACCTGAGCCAAAGCGCGGAAAAGACCGATCCCACGCAGTAATAAGATGAAACATTCCTGCAGGTTGATGACACTATTTTCACATTGGCATGACCTGTTTCCAACGATTCGTTACCTAAGGTAAGCGCATTGGAAACAGGAGCCATGCGATGCGCAGTCCGATCAAACTCGAATTTTCCGAGAAGTACGACCAGCAACATGCCAAGGAGTACTTCCTCAAGCACCAGGACGGACTGGCTCGGCGCCTGTCCCACCAGCGTGACGAGCAACTGGCCCGTCGTGCCTTGGCGCTGGCCGGAGAACCGGGCCTGGTTCTTGACCTGCCATGTGGCGCGGGCCGTTTCTGGCCGCTGCTGGCGGAAAAGCCTAACCGGGTGATCATCGGTGCCGACAATTCTGAGGCGATGATCCAGACGGCCTGTGCCGCACAACCGCCAGAGGTGGTGGCGCGGGTACGCCCTTTGCAAACATCGGCATTTGCGATTGACTTGCCGGACAACTCGGTCGACAGCATCTTCTGCATGCGGCTGTTTCACCACATTGGCGAGGCGGCTCACCGCAAGACCATTCTTGACGAATTTCAAAGAGTTAGCCGTGACAGTGTAATCCTGTCATTGTGGGTGGATGGTAACTTCAAGGCCTGGCGCCGCCAGAAGCTCGAGCAGAAGCGTAGTGCCAAGGCCGAGCAGGGCAGCTACCAGAACCGTTTCGTGTTACCGGCAGAAACGGTTGAGGCAGAATTCAAGGCCGCCGGCTTCAGAATCCAGGAACACCTCGACTTCCTGCCGTTCTATGCCATGTGGCGGGTATATGTATTGCGTAAGGGGTAGTGTTTGATGGCTGTAGCCCAAAATGGGGAGTCGCGGTTCGATTATTACTGGCGCCAGCAGGGCGAATGGGTCGAGGAACCCAACCAGCGGCGCGGTGGTGAGAGTGGTGTACAACGGCTGAACGATGGCAACGGCAAGGTGCTGTATGCCAAGCGTCAAGTCGGCCATATCTATCGCAGCCTGCTGCACCCGTTTGGCAGGCCGACCGTGTTGCGCGAACTCGATGCACTGAACAGCTTCGAGCAACTGGGTGTGCGCGTGCCGCGCATCGTGTTTTGTGGTGCCGAGCGTGATCCCGAGCACCAGTGGCGCGCGCTGCTGGTCAGCGAGGCGCTGGACGGTTTCGTCGAGCTCGACACGTGGCACGCCGAAGGTGCGCGCGAGCGCTATCCTCAAGTAGTGCATGAACGCATGCTCAAGGACCTGGCCGACAACCTGGCGCGCATGCACCTGGGTCATTGGCAGCATGGCTGCCTGTACGGCAAGCACGTCTTCATCAAGGTTATCGGCGAGGGTGAGCAGGCCCGCGTCGAGGTAGCACTCCTGGACCTGGAAAAGTGCCGACGACGCATCAGCTGTCAGCGAGCTGCGGGTAACGACCTGCGTCAGCTGCGCCGCCACTCGTCGCTAAATGACACGGAATGGCAAACGCTGCTCTATTTTTACCAGATGGCGTTTGGCAGCGCTGTCAAAGGGTTAGGGCAATGAAACTAGAAATCGCTCGAGCTTTGTTCCTGGTGGCTGGGTTGGCTGTGACCACGGCGGCGGTAGCTGCCTGGGAAGAGCCGCGGCCTGTGGTATTCAGCAAGGCAGACCAGTGCGCGGCGCCGCGCGTGGTCAAGGCACAGCAGAGCCCGTCCGAACCGGACCAGGACCTGCTGTTGTTCCTATTCGGAATGCGCCAGGGGCTGCGGCCGTTTGGCTGATACCGTTCGAGCAAGACAAAGGCCTCGCAATCGCGAGGCCTTTGTTTTTGATTTAGAAACATGCGCGGACTCTTGTAGGAGCGGCCTTGTGTCGCGATAGGGCTGCGAAGCAGCCCCAGATTTACGCCTGTCGCGGAAACTGCTGGGGCTGCTTCGCAGCCCTATCGCGACACAAGGCCGCTCCTACAGGGATCGCGGTCATGCAGTTACCGGCTGCTGGGCAGCTGACTTGTGCGCCAGCAAGGTGTAGATGCAAGGCAGCACAAACAGGGTGAACAAGGTACCGATCGACATCCCGGTGGCGATCACCGTACCGATATCGAACCGGCTCACCGCACCAGCGCCGGTGGCCAGGATCAGCGGTACCATGCCGAACACCATCGCCGCCGTGGTCATCAGCACCGGCCGCAAGCGAATGGCGGCAGCTTGCTCGATGGCTTCCCGAATGCTCAGGCCCTTTTCCTCACGCAACTGGTTGGCGAACTCGACGATCAGGATGCCGTGCTTGCTGATCAGGCCGATCAGCGTCACCAGCCCCACCTGGGTGTAAATGTTCATGCTGGAAATGCCCAGGAACAGCGGTAGCAGCGCCCCACAGATCGACAGCGGCACCGTCACCAGAATCACCAGCGGGTCGCGGAAACTCTCGAACTGCGCGGCCAGCACGAGGAAGATGATCGCCAGGGCGAGACCGAAGGTTACCCACAGGGCACTGCCTTCCTGCACGTACTGCCGCGCTGTCCCGGCATAGTCGAAGGAGAAACCCTCCGGTGCCTCTTCCCGGGCGATGTCGCGCACCGTTTGCAACGCCTCGCCGATACTGACTATCGGCACACCTTGGATGATCGCCGAGTTCAGTTGCTGGAACTGGTTGAGCTGACGGGGGCGGGCGCGGTCACTGAGGGTGATCAGTGTCGACAAGGGCAGCAGCTGCCCTTGCTCGTTCTTCACGTAGTAGTTGTTCAGCCAGCCGGCGTTGTCCCGATAAGGCCGCTCGACCTGGGCGATCACCTTGTAGCTGCGGCCTTCGAGGGTAAAACGGTTGATTTCCGCCTCGCCCAGCAGAGTGGCCAGGGTGCTCCCCAGCGTATCCATGGAGACACCCATTTGCGCCGCCTTGGCCCGGTCTATGTCGACCACCACCTCGGGTTTGTCGAACGCCAGGTCGATATCGAGGAAGGCGAAATTGCCCGATTGCTGGGCCCGTTGCTTGACCCGCTGGGCGACTTCCAGCAGGGCAGGGTAGTCACCGGCTGTATTGATCACGAACTGGAACGGCAGGCCCTCACCAGTACCCGGCAGCGACGGCAGGTTGAACCCGAAGATCTGCAGCCCGCCAATCTGCTCCAGCTTGGCCTGCACCAGCGGCAGCAACTCCATCTGTGTGCGGTTGCGTTCGTTCCAGGGCCTGAGCAGGAAACCGCCGATGCCGCTCTGCACGCCGTTGAAGCCGTTGATCTGGAACGACGAGTAGTACTCGGGGAAGGCCTTGAACAGCGGCGTGAACTGATCGGTGTAGGCGTTCAGGTAGTCGAGGTTGGCCGGTTGCGGCGAGCTGCTGATCATGAAGATCACGCCCTGGTCCTCGTTGGGCGCCAGCTCGTTCTGGGTGAACTTGAGCAGCACCGGGATCAGGCACAGGATGATCACGGCAAACACCAGCACTACCGGGCGGCTGTCGAGGGTCGCGTGCAGCAGGCGCTGGTAGCGCACCTTGAGGCCTTCGAACAGCACATCGAGACGATGGGCCAGGCCGCTGGTGTTCTGCTCCTGGCGTAACAGCAGGGCGCACATCATCGGCGACAAGGTCAGGGCGACGATGCCAGAGATGACCACCGCGCCGGCCAGGGTCAGGGCGAACTCCTTGAACAGCGCACCCGTGAGCCCGGTGAGGAAGCCGATGGGGGCATAGACCGCCGCCAGGGTGATGGTCATCGATACCACCGGCATGGCGATTTCCCGCGCGCCCTCCAGGGCAGCATCGAAGGGCGACTTGCCTTCCTCCATGTGCCGGTGAATGTTCTCCACCACCACGATGGCATCGTCCACCACCAGGCCGATGGCCAGCACCATCGCCAGCAGCGTCAGCAGGTTCAGCGAGTAGCCCATCATCTGCATGAAGAACAGCACGCCGATCATCGAAAGCGGAATGGTCACCACCGGGATCAGCACCGAGCGCAGGGCGCCGAGGAACAGGAACACCACCACGATGACGATCAGCACCGCTTCGCCGAGGGTCTTGATCACTTCGTCGATGGAGGCCTGGATGAACAGCGTGGCGTCGTAGGCGATCGATACCTTCAGCGCCGACGGCAGCTGGTTTTCAAGCTCCGGCATGATGCGCCGCACTTCCTTGATCACGTCCAGCGGGTTGGCTGCCGGGGTGGCCTTGATGCCGATGTAGACCGACGGCGTGCCATCGAACGAACTCACCGTGTCGTAGTTCTCCGCGCCCATCTCCACACGCGCCACGTCGCCCAGCAGTACCCGGCTGTCACCGGACACCTTGAGCGGCAGCGCGGCAAAGGCTTCGGCCGATTTCAGCTCGGTACTGGCATTGATGCTGGTGACCACGTATTCGCCCTTCACCTCACCGGCTGCGGAGAGGAAGTTGTAGCGGCGCACGGCATTGGTCACGTCGGTTGCCGACAGGCCGAAACCCGCCAGCTTCACCGGGTCGATCCAGATGCGCATGGCGAACACCTGGTTGCCGAGGATTTGTGCCTCGGCCATGCCCGGCAGGGTCGCAAGCTTGGGCTGGATCACCCGTGACAGGTAGTCGGTGATCTGCGGGTTGCTCATCTCCTTGCTGTAGAAGCTGATATACATCAGCGCCGAGGCGTCGGCGGCTTCCTTGCTAAGCACCGGGTCTTCGGCGTTCTGCGGCAGCTGGTTGCGCACCTCGTTGGCCTTGGCCAGCAGTTCGGTAAACAGGCGGTCGCTGTCGGCGCCAATGCGTGCGTAGATGGAAATCACCGAGAAGTTCTGCCGGCTGACCGAGGTCATGTAGTCGATGCCTTCGGCGCTGGCCAGGCTCTGCTGCAGTGGCTGGGTGATATAACCCTGGATCGTCTCGGCGTTGGCCCCGGGGTAGGCGGTGGTCACCGTGATCAGGGCGTTTTCCATTTTCGGGTACTGGCGGATCTGCAGTTTGTTCCAGGCCTGGAAGCCAAGCAGCAGGATCAGCAGGCTGACCACGCTGGCCAGTACCGGGCGGCGAATGAACGGGTCGGTGAACGCCATGCCTGCCTCCTGCTCAGTCGGTGCGCGGGGCGCCCTGTTCGGGCTTGAGCGCGCTGTCCTGGCCAATGCGGATGGCCGCGCCTGGGGTCAGCTTGAGCTGCCCGGCAGTGACCACCTGTTCGCCGGCCTTGAGGCCCTTGCTGACCACCACCACGCCATCGCGGCGCTCGCCGGTCTGCACCGATCGCTGTTCGGCGCTGAGCTGTGGCTGGCCCTGGTCGTCGTTCTCCGGGTTGCCGTCCTTGTCCTTCTTTGGCGTGGCGACGTACACAGAGTTGCCGTACAGGGTGTAGGTGATGGCGCTTTCCGGGACGACCACCTGGGGCTGTGGGTCGGGTAGCAGGATCAGCAGGTTGGCGAACATGCCGGGTAGCAGCTTGCCGTCCGGGTTGGCCAGGGACGCGCGCACCAGCAGGTTACGGGTGTTTTCATCGACCTTGGGGTTGATCGCGCTGAGGCTGGCCGGGAACGTCTGGCCCGGGTAGGCCGCCACCTGCACCAGCACCTGCTGGCCCAGGCTCAGGTGCGGCAACGCCTGCTCCGGTACGTTGAAGTCGACGTACAGGCTGGACAGGTCTTGCAGGGTAGCAATCACCGTACCGGCGGCCAGGTACTGGCCGATGTCCACCTGGCGAATGCCGATGGTGCCACTGAACGGCGCGTTGATGCCCTTCTTGATCTTCTGCGCCTTGAGTTGCTCGACCACCGCCTGGTTACGCCGGTACTGGGACGCCAGGCGATCGAACTCGCCGCGGGAGATAGCGGCATCACCGACCAGCTGGCTGCCGCGGCCGAAGTCTACCTTGGCCAGCCCCAGGTCGGCCTGGGCGGTGCCGAGCAAGGCGGTTTCCTGGTCGTCATTGAGCTGCAGCAGCGGTTGCCCGGCCTTGACCTTCTGCCCGGAGTCGAAGTACAGGGCCTTGACGATGCCTTCCACTTCCAGGCTCAGCTCTACGCCCTGCAAGGCCTTCAGGCTGCCTACGGCAGGCAGGCGCTGCTGCCACAGGCGCTGTTCGGCCGGGGCTGCGGCAACAGTGATGGGCGGCCGGGGCGCGGAGAACATCTGGATCTGTTGGTAGATCGAGAAGCCTTTGTAGCCCCCCAGGGCCAGCACGATCAGCAGAACGACGGCCAACATGATGAGCATGCGGCGGCGTAGCATAGGTCCGGTTCCTTGGATGTGTGGTTGTTATGCGTTTTGACACGACAACGGGCGATCCTGCCCACGTGCGTATGAGGGAAGTATTGCAGAAGGGGAGGGGATTGCCTGTGCCGGCCTCTTCGCGGGTAAACCCGCTCCTGCAGGTTCGGTGTATTCCCTGGGAATGTGAGTTACCTGTAGGAGCGGCTTTAGCCGCGAAGAGGCCAGTGCAGGCAGCAGAAGATTCAGACCAGGTGCAGGTGGTTGTCCCAGAAGCCGGAAGGCAGGTCCATCGGCTGCCCGACCAGTTCAGCCTTGCGGCAGTTGTAGAAGCGACAACGGCCCTGACCGGAAGTCACGACGAACCCATCCTTGACCGCGCCGACTCCGGCGCAATCGGGCATCGGTGCATCGAGCTTCACCGCACCGCTGTCCAGGTCCCAGACGAACAGGCGGTTGGCCCGCGGCGCCGTCAGGGCCACCAGGCGCAGGTCGCTGTGGATGGCGACGCTCGCGGTGTACTGTGCCATCGACTGCAGCTGGCGCTCAGGCACCGGGAAGGCCTTGAACGGCTCGCCCGGGCGCTTGATCGCCAGCAGCTCGGCGGTCTCGTCGGCAGCGCCCATGAACTGCTGGCAGGCAGCGATGGTGCCATCGTCGCCCACCGCCAGGTGGCGCACACTGTTCATCTGCTGGGCCAGGGTTTCCTTGCTCAGCAGTGTGCCGTCGCGCTGCATCAGCACCAGGCTCGGTTCCATGGCATCGAGGTTCATCTCGACCCGGCTCTCGGCCTCGGTGCGGATGCCACCGTTGGCCACGATCAGGGTTTCGCCATCCGGCAGCCAGGCCACTTCATGGGGGCCGATGCCGTGGGTAGGGATCTCGCCGCTGTGCACCAGGCGCTCACCCTCGAAGCGGTACACGCCGAGCACGCCACGCCCAGGGTCGCGCGTGTCGTTCTCGGTGGCATACAGCCATTCGCCACCCTTGTGAATCACCGCATGGCCATAGAAGTGCCGGTTCGGTTGCGAGGTGACGGTCTGCAGCAGGCGCCCGTCGCGCAGGTCGACCAGGTAGCTTTCGGTACCGGGGCGGCGGGCGACGAACAGGGCGATCGGCAGCTCGGGGTGGTTGATGATGGCATGGCAACGTTGGGCGACTTGGGTGCTGAACACCTGGGTGCCGTCCAGGCGGAACCCGACCGCATAGTGCTTGCCGTCGCCATCGTCACGCGCCGACAGCAGCAAAGGTTCGCTGCCTTTGCTGCGGAACAGGCTCCAGCCGCCCAGGGTCAGGGCGCTGAGCAATACGCTACCGAGTTTGAGGGCCTGGCGTCGCAGCATGATCAGTCACCGTCGTTGGCATTGAAGCCCAGCTGGATGTTCAGCGCCTTGGCCAGGTCACCTTCGTGCAGGCGGTGGACGGCGTTGAGGGCATCGTAGATCTGGTTGAGGGTCTGCTGCCCGGCGTCGTCGGCCAGCAGCTCGCCGAGGGTCTTCTGGTTGTCGGCCAGCAATTTGAGCGCCGTAGCGTAGGCGTCGTCGATCTTCTGCGCCAGGGCTTTCTGATCGCCGGGCAGCAGGCCGCGCAGGCCCTGGTTGTCGATCCCGACCCACACCGTCTGGGCGGCCTTGAGGGTGGCTTCCAGGCTCTTGAGCGAGGAGTGGCTGCGCCAGGCTTCGGCTTGCAGCGGCTGTGGGATGCCCTTGCTCTGGCGGCCCATTGGCGCACCCAGCTTCTTCTTCAGGGTATCCAGGGCGGTGACCTGGGAGCGCAGCAGGTCGGCGATCGCCTCGTGGGAATCGGCGTAGCGCTGGTTGGGGAACTTGGTCATCTGCGACAGCATGCCGTCGGTGCTGTTCCAGCTCTTGAGGATGTCCTCGGCCAGGACCTTCTGGTGCTCGCCGATGGCGACCAGCAGCGGGCAGTAGCGGGCTTTCTGCTCGGCGGTGGCAACGTCCGGCTTGCTGTCGAAGAGGATGTACTCGTAGGCCGACAGGCCGCGAACCACGACGCTCGCCTTGCCCAGGGCGGCGGCATCGACCGGCTTGTCGCCGTTGACCAGTTGCTCGACCTGGCGGCCGACCAGGTTCTTCTTGTCGGGCCAGAACTGCACCTGCCAGGCGCGGTTGCCTTCGGCCAGCGGGCCGACCAGCAGCGGCTGCAGTTCCGCCCAGGCTTTTTGCGCATTGAGGAAGTCGGCGCGTGCGGTGTCCAGGCTTTCCTTGCCTTCACAGTAGGCCAGGGCGCTGACGGCCAGCTGGCGGTCGGCTTCGACCCAGCGGCTGTAGGTCGGCAGGATCACCTGTTTGGCGATGGCGGCGGAAGTCACTGCCTGCGGGTCCTGCGGCGAGCAGGCACCCAGGGCGAGTGCGGCGAGGCTGGTGAACAACAGTTTGGGTCGGAACATGCCCGGCTCCTTGCGCGTTTTAAAGTGAGTTCAGGAAGGCCAGCAACGCGGCGCGCTGCTCGGCATTGAAGGTCAAAACATGGTCGCGTGCCGGCTGGGCTTCGCCGCCATGCCAGAGCACGGCTTCGAGCAGGTTGCGGGCGCGGCCGTCGTGCAGATATTGGGTGTGGCCACTGACCGCTTCGGTCAGGCCGATGCCCCACAACGGCGGGGTACGCCAGTCCTGGCCGTTGGCGGCGAATTCGGTGCGCTCGTCGGCCAGGCCCGGGCCCATGTCGTGCAGCAGCAGGTCGCTGTAGGGGCGGATCACCTGGTTGGCCAGTTCCGCTTCGGCGGCGTTGGCGGCGGTGGTGAACTGCGGCACATGGCAGGCCTGGCATCCGGCCTGGAAGAACAGGTTCTTGCCGGCCAGCACCTGCGGTGCGTTGACGTCACGACGGGCAGGCACGCCGAGGTTGCGGGTGTAGAAGGTGACCAGGCGCAGGATGTTGTCGCTGACTTCCTTCTCGTCGCCTTCACCGTCGCCATTGGGCGCGGCCAGGCAATCGACCTGGGCCGGGGTGCAGTCGTCCTTTGGTTGCAAGGTGCTGGTCAGGCCCATGTCACCGTTGAAGGCGTGCACGTTCTGCTGATTGACGTTGGGCTGCCCGGCCTTCCAGCCGAAGCGGCCAATCACGGTCTTGCCCTGTGCGTCGTCCCAGACCCGGTTGGCGCGGCCGCGGATCCCGTCGTGGTTGCGGTCGTCCGGGTCTTCGTTGGCCAGGATGGCGTCCTCGGGGATGGCTTCGAGCAGGCCGAGGCCGATCATTGGCGGGGCCACCCGTGCCGAGAAGCGCGTGTCGGGGTGCATCGGGCCGTAGCCAAGCTGGGTGATCTGCAGGGTCGGGCGGCGCAGTTCGACCGAGTGGCCGTCCTTGAAGCTGACGGTCTGGGTGGTGTAGCTCACCCGCACCTTGCCTTCCGGCGCCACGCCGGGGATGGCCATGTCTTGCAACTGGGTGCCGTAGACGGGTTCGGGGACCACGCCCAGGCGCTCGATCTCCTTGGCCAGGTAAGGCTGGTCGGGGATCGACAGGCGTACCAGCATGCCCACGGCATTGCTGTCGCCGGGCTCCGGCGGGTGCCCACGGCCGTCACGCACGTGGCAGTTCTGGCAGGCCGTGGTGTTGAACAACGGGCCCAGGCCGTCGCGCGCGGTGGTGGTGGACGGGGCGATTACCCAAGGGCTGCGGAAGAAGCTGTTACCCACGGCGAAGTCCAGACGGCGCTCGGCCGAAAGGTTGGCCGAGGGCAGGGAAAACGCCTTGCGGTCGTCGCGCTGAACCGTTGCCTGGCCACCAGACAGCGCTTCGCCGGGCTCGGCCTGGGTGAAGCGCGGGGCGTCGTCACAGGCGGCAAGGGCGAGGGCTAGCAGCAGAGGGGAGAGTCGGGACAGCGACGAGGACATGCAAAATCCTGGGCGTGGACGAAAAACCGGCGTGCAAGCTTAGCAGGACGGCGTTGTTTGAATAAGAGCAATTTGCAATTACCCGGGTGAAAAGGATGTGAAATGCCAGCATTTTCATGAACCTGTATCGGCCTCTTCGCGGGCAAGCCCGCTCCCACGGGGACCCCACAGTCTTCAGGTACAGCGCAGTTCCTGTAGGAGCGGTTTTAGCCGCGAAGAGGCCGGCACAAAAAAGGCGGCCCGAAGGCCGCCTCTTGGTGAACCGCAACTGCTGATCAGAATTCGTGATCGGCGGTGTCCGGGTTCAGGTTGGCAATACCCAGCTTGCCTGCAGCCTGCTCGATCGAACCGGTCTGCTTGACCAGCGAGGCGATGGCATCGCGCACGATCTGGTTGCCGGCAGCGTTGTCGGCGGCGATCAGCTGGTCGTAGTGCTCGCCCTTCAGCGCGTGGTCGACCATTACCTGGATCTTCGCTTCGGTGGCTTCGAGGTCGGCCTTGAGGGTAGCGTCGGCTGCCGGGTCGGCCTTGGCCACCAGCGAGGACAGGCTCGGGCCGGTCATCTTGGTACCGTCGGTGCGGGTGTACTCGCCCAGGTAGACGTTGCGGATGCCCTTGGCGTCGTAGAAGTGTGAGTAGTGGGTGTTGTCGCTGAAGCAGTCCTGCTCGTCTTCCGGCGAGTTGGCTTCCAGCGAAACCTTCATGCGCTCACCGGCCAGTTCGCCCAGCGACAGGCTGCCCATGCCGAACAGCATCTTGCGCAGGCCATCGGCCACAGGCTCTGCTTCAAGCGTGGCGCGGTAGTTGTCGGCGACGTTCGGCGCCCAGTTGCCGACCATCTCTTCGAGGTCCTTGACCAGCAGCTCGGTGACCGCCTTCAGGTAGGCACGACGACGGTCGTTGTGGCCGCCAGTGGCGCCTTTGCCTTCCAGGTAGTCGGACGCCGGGCGGGCACCGGCGCCTGGGCCGGTGCCGTTGAGGTCCTGGCCCCAGAGCAGGAATTCGATGGCGTGGTAGCCGGTGGCGACGTTGGCTTCGGAACCTGCCAGTTCGTTCAGGCTGGCCAGCTTCTCAGGGGTGATGTCCTTGACGTCGACCTTCTCTTCGCCGACCTGGATCTCGGTGTTGGCGATGATGTTGGCGCTGGCCGCCGGGTTGCCCAGGGCATGCTCGTAGCTCTTGTCGACGTAGTCGATCAGGCCTTCGTCCAGCGGCCAGGCATTCACCTGGCCTTCCCAGTCGTCGATGATGGTGTTGCCGAAGCGGAACGCCTCGCTCTGCAGGTACGGAACGCGCGCGGCGGCCCAGGCCTCTTTGGCGGCCTTCAGGGTTTCGTCGTTGGGCTTGGCGAGGAACGCGTCGACGGCGGTCTGCAGGGTCTTGGCGGTGCTCAGCGAGTCGCTGTACACGGCGTAGACCATTTCAGCGTAATGCTTGACCACAGCTTTGCCGGCCGCTTCGTCGAAAGCCCCGGGCGCCGCAGCGGTGGTGCTGGCAGCAGCAGGTGCCTGAGCTTGCGGAGCGGCGGCCTTTTCATCCTTGCCTTCGCCGCAGCCGGCGAGAGCGATGGCGATGGCCAGCAGACTGGCGGAGGCCAGAGGCATTCGAATCATTGTGGGTTTCCTGCGTCGTGTGGTTGGACCATGGGGTTGGGCCGTGCGCCGTGGCACGCGAAACGGCAACATCATGCGAAAGATTTGCATTTGCTGTAAAGGGGCGGGCGCGCAATTCATGTAAATGCGCGTCACGGCCTGTAATCGCAGGGGCAGGCGTTACAGCGCGGAGACCTGATTGCGCTGCGCCTGTTTGAGGAAACTGGTCAGCTCGCGCGCCGACAGCGGCTTGCTGTAGTGGTAGCCCTGACCCTCATGGCAACCCTGGGCAATGATGTAGGTTTCCTGCTCGGCGGTTTCCACGCCTTCGGCGATGACCTGCATCCCCAAGCTCTTGCCCAGCTGAATGATGGCGCGAACGATGGTGGCGTCGTCATCGTCGTCGAGCAGGTCCTGGACGAAGCTCTTGTCGATCTTGATCTTGTCCAGCGGCAGCGACTTCAGGTAGCTGAGCGACGAGTAACCGGTGCCGAAGTCGTCGATGGCAATCATCGCTCCGGAGCGGCGCAGGCTCAGCAGGTGCTGGGCAGCGGTGCTGATGTCTTCCATCAGGCCGGTCTCGGTCACTTCCAGCTCCAGGCTGCGCGGTGGCAGGCGGTAGGCCTGCAGCAGGTTGTTGACCACCCGTGGCAGCTCGTTGTGGTGCAGCTGCACGGTGGACAGGTTGACCGCCATGCGCAGTTCGCTGAAGCCCATGTCGTGCCATTCGCGCAGTTGCCGGCAGGCCTGGTCAAGTACCCATTCGCCAATGCTGATGATGCTGCCGTTCTGCTCAGCAAGCGGGATGAACTGGTCGGGCGGGACCATGCCCAGCTGCGGGTGCTGCCAGCGCAGCAGGGCCTCGACGCCGACCACGCGGTGGTCGCGGTAGCTGATCTGCGGCTGGTAGACCAGGTACAGCTGGTTGCGCGGCAGGGCTTCGCGCAGGTCCTTTTCCAGCTCGCGGCGGCGGCGCATTTCGCTGTCGACGCTGGCGATATAGAACTGGTAGCGGTTGCGCGAGCGGGCCTTGGCCAGGGTCATGGTCTGCTCGGCTTTTTGCAGCAGCTTCTCGGTGCTGTCACCGTCCTCGGGGAACAGGGTGATGCCGATGGTGGCACGCAGGCGAATCTGCTGGTGGTCGAGGCCGAATGGCAGCTCCAGGTCGTCAAGGATGCTCTGGGCCAGCTCCGCGGCCTCATAGGGCTGCTCGATATTGGCCTGGACCAGGGCGAACTGGTCGCCACCCAGGCGCGCCAAGGCACCCAGGCGGCCACTGTGGGCGCGCAGGCGGTCGGCCAGGGCCAGCAGCAGCTGGTCGCCGGTCTGGTAGCTGAACTGCTCGTTGATGCCCTTGAAGTCGTCCAGGCCTACGCACAGCACGGCCACGCGATGCTGCAGGCGGCCGGCGTCGGCGAGAATCTTGTCGAGCTGCTCCTGCAGTTGCTGGCGGTTGGGCAAGCCGGTGAGGAAGTCGTATTGGGCCATGCGCTGCAGGCTGTTCTCGGCTTCGTGGCGCAGGTGGGTATTGCGCTCGATCGAGGCCAGCAGCTGGTTCGCGGTGTTGACCCAGATGCCCAGCTCGTTTTTCTCGTGGCCCTTGAGCAGCGGGATCTGGTGCTGGCTGGGGCGATCAGGGTTGATCTGGGTAAGGTGTTCGATGATCTTCGACAGCGGCTTGGTCAGCAACCAGTGGTAGACCAGGTACAGCACCAGGCCCATGGCCAGGGCGCGCAGCACCCCGGAAATGAAGATGATCACCGCATTGACCAGGAAGTCTTCGCCATAGGACGAGGTATCGAGGGTGATGCTCAGGTCGCCGTAATACTCACTGTACGGTCCGCGGCCGACCAGTTGGGTGGTGTAGGTGCGTTCCCGGCCGAGGATCAGGTCGGTCAGCCAGCGCATCGACATGTCCTGCAGCGGGCGGGACTTTTCTGCCAGCATGGTTTCGTTGGGGTGGCCGATCGAGGCCATGCGCACCGATTCGTCCTGGAACAGGCCTTCCATGACCTGCATGCCCATTTCCCGGTCGAGGCTGTACACCGCCTGGGTGGAGGGGTCACGGAACATGTCGAGAATGCGTTGGGCGTCGTTGTTGACCGCCTGGCGGGTCTTGTAGGTGTCGTAGACGATTTGCGCGCAACTGAGGACGACGCCGACCGCCAGCGCCGAAAGGAGCACGACCCTGAGCAACTTGACCGATAAGCTGTTCCGCAATTCCAGCTTCAATGGGGTTTCCTTAATCCATGCGCATGGCATCATTTTGCCATTAACGTTGGCAATACACTATCGGCCGACCTTGGGTAGTGTATCGGTTGCCCGACCCTGCAACTTGAGCGCGCGCCATCAAACTTCCAGACGTTTGATGTTAGCGCGCTATGCGCGCTGATCAAGACCCTGCGGGAAAACTGTCAGGCACAAAAAAGCCCGGCACAGGGCCGGGCTTTTCGTTCAGGGCTGAGTGACTCAGGCCTTGAAGGTGTTGCCTTCGAACTGCTCGGCAACGAACTTCCAGTTCACCAGGTTCCAGAACGCCTCGACGTACTTCGGACGCAGGTTGCGGTAGTCGATGTAGTAGGCGTGTTCCCAGACGTCGCAGGTCAGCAGCGGGGTGTCGCCGCTGGTCAGCGGGCAGCCGGCGCCGATGGTGCTGGCCAGAGCCAGGGAACCGTCAGCTTTCTTCACCAGCCAGCCCCAGCCGGAACCGAAGGTGCCAACCGAAGTCTTGGTGAACTCTTCCTTGAACTTGTCGAAGGAACCGAAAGCGGCGTTGATGGCGTCAGCCAGGGCACCGGTCGGCTGGCCACCGGCGTTTGGTGCCAGGCAGTTCCAGTAGAAGGTGTGGTTCCAGACTTGAGCGGCGTTGTTGAAGATGCCGCCCGAAGAGCTCTTGACGATCTCTTCCAGGGTCTTGCCTTCGAATTCGGTGCCTGGGACCAGGTTGTTCAGGTTCACGACATAGGTGTTGTGGTGCTTGTCGTGGTGAAACTCCAGGGTTTCCTTGGAGATGTGCGGCTGCAGGGCATCGTGGGCGTATGGCAGCGGCGGCAATTCAAAAGCCATGGTGGATCTCCTGATTCAGGTCTGTTTGCGGTTTGCGCAAGGCCGATCACGGGCGGCCCGATGTACGTCGGCGAGTTTGTACTCTTTGCGACGCAAGGGCTGGATCATAGCACCGGGCCCGGCGCATAACCACGCAACAAAGATAGGGAATAGAGGTTCCAGAGCGGTTGGCGGCCGCCGACCGGCGGTGTTTGTCTGGGGGCCTGCCTTGATGCTTGTGTTGCCTTTGAGATCGAGCGCCGCCCGCGCGGCGCATCGCGGATGAATCCGCTCCTACATCTGTTTCGGGCCAGTCTGTCCTGCGCCATATGGGCTGCCCGCCTTGCCACCCACCTCGAAATTGTAGGGAAAAAACAAGGCTGACAAAGGTGATCTCACAGGCGGAACTGGCCCGAAACAGATGTAGGAGCGGATTCATCCGCGATGCGCCGCGCGGGCGGCGCTCGATCTCACAGGCGCTGTAAATGTTGTGACAAGCCCCAGGTCAGTTGAAGATCAACTGCGCCGCCACCGCGAACATCATCACCGCCACCATCAGGTCGAGCATCCGCCAGGTCGCTGGCCGTGCCAGCCACGGTGCCAGCCACGCAGCACCGATCGCCAAGGTCGAGAACCACAGCAGCGAGGCGCTGGCCGCCCCAGCCACGTAGGCGCCTGGAGCCGTCTGCTGGGCACCGAGCGAGCCGATCAGCAGCACCGTGTCGAGATACACATGCGGGTTGAGCAGGGTGACCGCCAGTGCGCTCAGCAATACTGCCCGGCGCGAACGCATGCCCTGGCCTTCCTGCTGCTGCAGGCTCTGCTTGGAAAACGCGCTGCGCAGCGCCTTGGCGCCATACCAGATGAGGAAAACCGCGCCGCCCCAGCGGGCTATGGCCAGCAGCGTCGGGTTGTGCGCCAGCACCGTGGCCAGGCCGAACACCCCGGCTGCCACCAGGATGGCGTCGCAGACGATGCACAGCGCAGCCACCGGCAAGTGGTGCTCGCGGCGCAGGCTCTGGGCGAGGACGAAGGCGTTTTGTGCACCGATGGCCATGATCAGGCCGAAGGCCACCAGCATGCCGTTGAGATAGCTTTGCCACATGGCGCGTGCTCCAGGAATGAACTGCCGTAAAAGATGCTGGCCATTGTGGCAATCAGCGCTGTATAAGAAAAACAAATAGCGCTGATCCGTCATTAGGAAAATCGATGTTCGACTACAAGCTGCTGGCTGCCCTCGCGGCGGTGATCGAGCAAGGCGGTTTCGAGCGTGCTGCACAGGTGCTGGGGCTTTCGCAGTCGGCCATTTCGCAGCGCATCAAGCTGCTCGAAGCGCGGGTTGGCCAGCCGGTACTGGTGCGTGCCACGCCGCCGAGCCCGACCGAGGTCGGCCGCCAGTTGCTCAACCATGTGCAGCAGGTACGCCTTCTTGAGCGCGACCTGCAGCGCCAGGTGCCAGCGCTGGACGAAGAAGGCATGCCCGAGCGCCTGCGTATCGCCCTCAATGCTGACAGCCTGGCGACCTGGTGGGCCGGCGCGGTAGGGGTGTTCTGCGCTGAGCATCAGTTGCTCACCGATCTGGTGGTAGAAGACCAGGAAGTCGGCCTCAAGCGCATGCGCGCCGGTGAAGTGGCAGCCTGCCTGTGTGGCAGCGAGCGGCCAGTGGCCGGGGCGCGCAGCTTGCCGCTGGGGGCGATGCGCTATCGAGCGCTGGCCAGCCCAGGGTTCATGGCGCGCTATTTCCCGCAGGGGTTCGAGGCGCAGCGCCTGGCGCGCACGCCGGCCATTGTCTATGGGCCGGACGATTTCCTGCAGCACCGTTACTTGGCGTCGCTGGGGATTCAGGACGGTTTCCTGCACCACCTGTGCCCTTCGTCCGAAGGTTTTCTGCGCATGACCGAGGCCGGTCTGGGCTGGGGCCTGGTGCCCGAACTGCAGGCCCGTGAACAGTTGGCGAATGGCCAGTTGGTGGAAATCTGCAGCGATACCCCCATCGATGTGCCCTTGTACTGGCATCATTGGCGCAACGGCGGGCACCTGCTCGCGCAACTGACCGAACATCTGCGGCATACGGCACAGCACTGGCTGGTGCCGTTGTAGCGGCGGCTGGCGTCTGTTGCATCTGAAATCAAGGCGGAGTCATACATGCAAATTCTGGTCACCGGCGCGAGCGGCTTCATTGGCGGGCGCTTCGCGCGCTTTGCCCTTGAACAGGGCCTGGCTGTGCGGGTCAGCGGCCGGCGTGCCGAAGGCGTGGAGCACCTGGTCAAGCGAGGCGCACAGTTCATTCCTGGCGACCTGGGTGACCCTGAACTGGCCCGTCGCCTTTGCCAGGGGGTCGAGGCCGTGGTGCATTGCGCGGGCGCCGTGGGTAGCTGGGGGCGTTACCAGGACTTCCACCAGGGCAACGTGGTGGTCACGGAAAATGTCGTCGAAGGCTGCCTCAAGGAGCATGTGCGGCGGCTGGTGCACCTGTCGTCGCCGTCGATCTATTTCAATGGCCGCTCGCGCCTGGGGATCCGTGAAGATCAGGTGCCGCGCCGCTTCCACGATCACTATGCGCAGACCAAACACATCGCTGAACAGAAAGTGTTCGGTGCCCAGGAGTTCGGCCTGGAAGTGCTTGCGCTGCGCCCACGTTTCGTCACCGGGGCCGGGGATGCGAGCATTTTCCCGCGCTTGATGCAGATGCAGCGCAAGGGCCGTGTGGCCATCATCGGCAACGGCCTGAACAAGGTCGACTTTACCAGCGTGCACAACCTCAACGAGGCACTGCTCAGCGCGTTGTTCGCCGAAGACCGCGCGCTTGGCCAGGCTTACAACATCAGCAACGGCCAGCCGCTGCCGCTGTGGGACGTGGTCAACTACGTGATGCGCCAGATGCAGCTGCCGCAGGTTACCCGCTACCGTTCATATGGCCTGGCCTACAGCCTTGCCGCCCTTAACGAAGCCGCCTGCATGCTCTGGCCCGGGCGCCCGCAGCCGACATTGTCGCGCCTGGGCATGCAGGTGATGAGCCGTGATTTCACCCTGGATATCAGCCGCGCCCGCCAATACCTGGATTACCAGCCCAAGGTCAGCCTGTGGACCGCGCTGGATGAATTCTGCGCCTGGTGGAAGCATCAACCGCTGGGGCAGTGAACCAGATCTGCAGATGATGGTCATCAGTGCGCCGTGCGAGCGGTTTATACTCATGTCTCTTTGCTACCACCGCGGTTGATGCCACCTATGCGTAACGATGCCCACGATGATTTTGATGACGTGCCCACCTTGCGGGCAGGTACCCCCGATGACGACGAGCTGCTGCCCGCGCACGTCTCGCGCAGCCGCAAGAAGGCGGCAAGGCCAGCCAGCAGCGGGGCACTGTGGGCGTTGCTGGGGGCATCGTTCATCGCCTTGGCGGGGCTGGGCTGGTGGAGCTTCCAGCAGATCTCGCTGATGGAGCAGCAACTGGTGGCCACCCAGGAAAGCTTTGCGCGGATCAGCGAAGAAGCTGCCGGGCGTTTGCAGGCAATCAGCGGCAAGGTTGATGCCAGCGAGACGTCGAGTACCACGGGCAGCGAAGCACTGAAGCTGCAGATCCGTCAGTTGCAGGCCAGCCTGGCCGAGCAGGGCAAGCAGCAGCAAGGCGTGGCGGGGCAGGCCGGGGACCTGGGCAAGCGTCTGGAACAGGTGCTGGCAGATACCCGTGAGCAGCAGAAGGCAGTGACCGAGTTGCAGACCCAGCTGCAGGCGCAACTGAAGGCCGTGAATGCAGAGCTGACGGCGCTGAAGGCGGGGCAGGTCGATGGCGGCAAGCTCGATGGCCAGCTGAAGACCCTGAACGATGAAGTGGCTGCGCTGAAGAAGCAGGGTAATCAGAAAGCTGCTGTCGAAAGCCTGGAGCAGGATGTGCTGGTGCTCAAGACCCAGATGGAAAACCGCTCAGCGTCGTCGAGCGGGGCGACGGTGCAGGAATTCGATGCGTTCCGCGGGCAGACCACGCGTAACCTCAATACCCTGCAGAGCCAGATTCAGAACCTGCAGCAGCAGATCAATTCCCGGCCTTGAGGCCGCAGGGGAGGGTTTCGCCCTCTTTTCGCGACACAAGGCCGCTCCTACAAAGGATCGCGTCTTTCCTGTAGGAGCGACCTTGTGTCGCGATGGGCCGCAAAGCGACCCCGGCGATCTCGATTACAGGCGCGGATAGTCGATGTACCCCACCGGCCCCTTGCCATAGAAGGTCTCCGGATGCGCCTCGTTCAACGGCGCATCGGCCGCCAGCCGCGCCGGCAGGTCCGGGTTGGCAATAAATGGCACACCAAACGCCACCGCATCCGCCTTGCCCGCCGCCAATGCCGCATTGGCAGTGGCCTTGTCAAAGCGCTCGTTGACGATATACGGCCCACCAAATGCCGCCTTGATCTGCGGGCCGATGCTGTCGTCGGCTTCCTTCTCCCGCGAGCAGATGAAGGCAATGCCGCGCTTGCCCAGCTCACGTGCCACATAGGTGAAGGTTTCGGCTCGGTCTGCATCGCCCATGTCATGGGCATCGGCGCGCGGCGCCAGGTGCACGCCGACGCGGCCAGCGCCCCACACTTCGATGGCGGCATCGGTCACTTCCAGCAGCAGCCGCGCACGGTTTTCCAGCGAGCCGCCGTAACGGTCGCTGCGCTGGTTGGTGCTGCTCTGCAGGAACTGGTCGAGCAGGTAACCGTTGGCGCCGTGGATCTCCACGCCGTCGAAGCCAGCGGCCTTGGCGTTCTCGGCACCGCTGCGGTAAGCCTCGACGATGTCGGCGATTTCTTCGGTTTCCAGTGCGCGCGGGGTCGGGTAGTCGCTCAGCGGGCGTACCAAACTGACGTGGCCCTTGGCCTGGATGGCGCTGGGCGCCACCGGCAGCTCGCCATTGAGGTAGCTGGGGTGGGAAATACGGCCAACGTGCCACAGTTGCAGGAAAATACGCCCGCCAGCGCCATGCACGGCCTGGGTGACGTTGTGCCAGCCACGCACCTGCTGGTCGTTCCAGATGCCTGGGGTGTCGGGGTAGCCGACACCCATGGCGCTGACCGATGTCGCCTCGCTGAGGATCAGGCCGGCACTGGCACGTTGCACGTAGTACTCGGCCATCAACGCATTGGGCACGCGGCCTTCATCGGCGCGGCAGCGGGTCAGCGGGGCCATGATGATACGGTTGGGCAATTGCACATCGCCCAGTTGGATCGGATCGAAAAGCGTGGTCATAACGGTTACCTGCCTTGTCAAAGCGCTTGGCGCAGTTGGTCGAGGAACGCCTCGATGGTGGCTTCGTTGCGTTTGAAGAAGTGCCACTGGCCGACCTTCTGGCTGCTGATCAGACCGGCCCGCTGCAAAGTGGCCAGGTGGGCCGACACGGTCGACTGCGACAGCCCGCAGCGTTGGTCGATCTGCCCGGCACAGACACCGTTTTCGGTGCTGTGGTACTGGTCGGGGAAATGCGTTGCCGGGTCTTTCAGCCAGCTGAGGATTTCTCGCCTGACCGGGTGGGCCAGTGCTTTTATGATTTCGTCGAGATCGAGTGGCATGGGGTTATGGCTCGTGCTGTAGCGGTATATCGCGATAGGGCGAAACGTACATCGGTATTTCGCGATATACAAATATGAAGAGGTTCTGAGCTGAGCGCGAATCGCTATATCGCGTTATAACGATATACGGGGTGGCGGTGCTAGACTGCGCTCATGAACTACCTCGCACACCTGCACCTGGGCGGCCCGGCGCCGCAACAACTGCTTGGCAGCCTGTATGGCGACTTCGTCAAAGGCTCGCTGGAGGGCCGCTTCCCGCCTGCGCTGGAAGCGGCGATCCGGCTGCATCGGCATATCGACAGCTACACCGACCGTCATCCCCTGGTACTGGCGGCGCTGGCGCGTTTCCCGCGGGAGCGGCGACGCTTTGCCGGGATCGTCCTGGATGTGTTTTTCGACCATTGCCTGGCGCGGCATTGGGGCGATTACGCCGAGCAGCCACTGGTGCAGTTCACCGGGGATTTTTATCAGGTGCTGCTGGCCGAACCCGAGCTGCCGGGGCGGCTGGCGCGGATTGCGCCATTCATGGCGGCGGATGACTGGCTGGGGGCGTATGGCGATTTTGCCACGCTGGAGCAGGTGTTCAATGGCATTGCCCGGCGCTTGTCGCGGCCGGAAGGGATGGTCGGGGTGATGGCCGAGCTGGAGCGGCTGTATGAGCCGTTGCTGGCGGATTTTCGCGAGTTCTATCCGCAGCTGCAGGCGTTTGCGGCGGTGGGCCGGGGGAGGGGTTTGACGAGGGGGGGTCAGCACCTCTGAGATCGAGCGCCGCCCGCGCGGCGCATCGCGGATAAATCCGCTCCTACATTTGTTGCAACGTGCCGAACCTGCCAGGCCACGGTCGCCTGCCTCGCGCACGACTTGAGCCTTGCAAACAAAGCTGACAACCATGGCCTCACAGGCATGGCCACGTTGCAACAAATGTAGGAGCGGATTTATCCGCGATGCGCCGCGCGGGCGGCGCTCGATCTCACAAGCACCACAACTTTCAAGACACACTCATGCAGCACGTGCCTGACGGACCACCGCCACTTCCTCCACCCCGAACAGCGCCATGTGAATCGCCTGTTGCGCCTGAAACGCCAGCGCCGCTCGTTCCTTCTCGACACTGCCAATCGGCTTCAACAAGTGGATGCACACCTCACCCCGGGGCTCGGCAAACAGTCGCATCAGGTGCGAAACCAGGTCATCGTCGCCTATGAACGGTGCAATCGGGTCCGCTTCGCCATTGCGCAGGTACTGGATGGCCACCGGCTGCACTGCCACGCCCTGGTCGATGGCACCGGCCAGCAGGCGGCCGTGGAAGGTGCGCAGCTGACGACCGTCGGTGGTGGTGCCTTCGGGGAAGATCAGCAGCGGCCGGGCTTGGCCCAGCTGCTCGCTGATCTGCGCGCGCAGGCGCTGGCCATCACCACCACCGCGGCGAATGAACAACGTGCCGGCCTTTTCTGCCAGCCAGCCGGCCACCGGCCAGTGGCGAACTTCGGCCTTGGACAGGAACGACAGCGGCAGCAACATGCCGAGCAGGGGAATGTCGGTCCAGGAAACGTGGTTGCTGACCCACAGCATTGGCTGTTGTGGCCGCTCGCCGATCACCCGTACCTCGAAGGGCAGGGCGCCGACCAGGCGCTTCATGAACCAGCACGACCAGCGCTGGCGAAGCTCGATCGATGCCTTGATGCCCAGGCGCTCGCCCACGGCGATGACGCCAGCCATGAGCATGCCGAGCACCAGCACCAGCAGCAGCCGCGAGAGGCGGGCGAGCACCCGCACGCCCGGCATCAGACCGCTGCCTTGAAGTGGCGGGCGTAGCGCGGACAAAGGTCGTCACGCTTGAGCAGGATGAACACATCGGCCACCTGGAAGTCCTCGTCCCAGCACGGCTCGCCGCAGATCTTTGCGCCCAGGCGCATGTAGGCCTTGAGCAGCGGCGGCATTTCGGCGATGACGTTGTTCGGCAGGGCCAGGCTGGGCAACGGGTTCTTCGGTTCGGCGCGCAGGTGCTCGGTGCACAGGTAGCGCTCGCGAAGGCGCTGCATGACCGCGTGGGCCTGCACGCCGCCGTCCTGCATGGGGATGCTGGCGCAGCCCATCAGGTAGCTGTAGCGGCCTTCGTTGAGCACTTCGGCCAGCTCGCCCCAGAGCACGGCGATGGTGCCGCCGTTGCGGTAGTCGGGGGCGACGCAGGTGCGGCCCAGTTCGAGTATTGGGCCCTGCAGTTGCAGCAGGCCGTGCAGGCTGAATTCTTCTTCACTGTAGAAGCGCCCCAGGCTGCTGGCGGCCTGGTGGTCGAGCAGGCGGGTGGTAGCTACCAGTTCGCCGGTGCTCAGGTCGCGCACGCCGATGTGGCGGCAGTGTACGTCGTAGTCATCCATGTCCAGGCCCAGTTCGGCGCCTTTGAGCTTGGCCTTGAATTCTGCGCTGAACACTTTGTAGCGCAGGGCCTGGGCTTCCTGTAGGGCCGTGGCGCCGACCAGGCGTTCGGCTTGCAGACGGCGTTCAGTGCTGTTGTCGCCAGAGTGAGCGATCCGAGTCATTACGAGTCTCCATAAGCCAGCCATGAAGGGTTGCGGCCGGTCGGCTTTGTTGTGCAAAGTCAGCCTAGGTAGGCGCGGTGTCACCCCTGTGAATCTTTGGTGATGCTTGCATGACACCCCCCAGAACAGCCCCTTGAAGGAGCGCCCGATGGCCTGGTTGCAACGACTCAACGACCCCCTCCGCCAGCCTTTGGCCGGCACCTTGGGCGAGACCTATGCCGCGCAGCTCGAGCGCCTTGGCCCGGTTGCCCCGTTCGAACTGGCGGTGCTGGGCGGCCGCGCCATGGCCACGCCCGGTCTGGCGTTTCTCATCGGTTACCAGGCCGCCTTGCGCGTGCTCTGGCCCAGTGCACCCGCCAGCCTCGGCGCGCTGTGCGCCACCGAGCGGCGTAGCGTGCGCCCGGCGGACATGCATACCCGGCTGGTCGGTTTGCGCCTGAATGGCAACAAGGACTTCGTCACCGCCGGCCTCGACGCAGAATGGTTATTGGTGGCCGCGCGCAGCGAAGCGTTGGGTGAAACACCACGGCTGAACCTGGCGGTGGTCTACCCGGGGGAGGCAGGGGTGACGCTGGAAGCATTGCCGACCCTGCCGCTGATGCCCGAGGTGGGGCATGGCCGATTGCACTTGCAGGATGCGGCCTGCGAGCTGCTCGCGGGCGATGGTTGGGATGCCTACGTCAAACCGTTCCGCTCGCTGGAGGACCTCTACGTGCTCGCGTCGCTGACCGCCTGGTTGTATGGGGTGGGGCAGGAGTGCGACTGGCCGCAGGAGCTGCGCCTGCGTTTGCTGGGGCTGTTGGCGGGGTGTGCCGAGGGTAGTCGGCAATGCGCTGACAGCGTCGGTTGTCACCTGTTGCTGGGGGGGCTGTTCTCGCAGTTTCAGGAGCTGCGTGGGGCGATCGACAAGGCGCTGCTGGCGGGGCCGGAGCAGTGGGCGCAGCTGTGGCAGCGGGATCAGGGGGTGCTGGCACTGGCCACTGCGGCGCGGGAAAAGAGGTTGGCCAAGGCTTGGCTGGCAGCAGGGTTGTCATGAAGGCCTGAGAGACTGTGGGATCATTTAGATCCTGGGCTGCACAGCAGCCCCAACAAGGCCTTCCAATGATAAAGACCCTGTTGGCAATCATCGGCCTCACCATCATGCCCGCCTGGGCCGAAGTCTGGCCCGAGCCTGACTGGCCAATCGACAGTGCTGCCATCGATTGGCAAGCCGTCGACGCGTACGCCTTCCCCGAACGCAGCGCCAGTGAACGCAGCGGCATCCGCAGCGACGCTTTGCTGATCATCCGCGATGGTCGCATCCTCCACGAACGCTATAGCGCTCCCACCACCGCAAATACTGCCCACCTGACCTGGTCGGTCAGCAAGAGCGTCCTGGCCACCGTGCTGGGCGTTGCGCAGGGGCAAGGGCGCTTCCAGTTGCAGGACCCCGCGGCGCGCTATTACCCGCCCATGCAGGCCCATCCCGACGTGCGCCTGGCTGACTTGCTGCATTGGGCCAGCGGCCTGGACTGGCAGGAAGACTATGAATACGCGCCATTGAAGTCCTCGGTGGTGGCGATGCTCTATACCCGCGGGCGCAACGACATGGCGGCCTACACCGCAGCTCGAACGCGCAGCGAAAACCCTGGCCAGCGTTTTCTCTACTCCAGCGGGGACAGCAACGTGTTGGCTGCAGCGCTGCGCGGCATGCTCGACGCCAGTGGCTATGCCGACTACCCCTGGCAGGCATTGTTCACCCCGCTGGGCATCGACAGCGCGGTCTGGGAGCGTGATGGCGCGGGCACCTTTGTCGGCTCGTCCTACCTCTATCTCAGTGCCCGCGACCTGGCGCGCATCGGCTTGCTGATGCAGCGCGATGGCCGCTGGCAGGGACGCCAGTTGCTGCCCGCGAGCTGGGTTGCTTTCAACCGAACGCTGTTTACCCAGGCTGCTGCCATCCCCGGCGAAGCCAACCCGGGTGGCCATTGGTGGCTCAATCTGCCATTACCAGGTAGCCCGGTGCCCTGGCCCGATGCCCCGACGGATACCTACGCCGCGCTCGGCCACTGGGGCCAGGCGCTGTATATCGTGCCGTCGCAGAAACTGCTGATCGTGCGCTACGCCGATGACCGCGACGGCAGCTACAGCCACAACGAAATGCTGAAGCGGGTGCTGGCGGCGCTGGCCAAGGAGGGCGCATGAAGCGCGTGCTGGTGCTGCTGACCGTCGCCTCTCTCGGCTGGGCCTGGCTGGAGCGCCAGGCGTTGGCGGACTTCCCCGGTATCCTTTCGGCCTATTCGGCCAAGGAGTACTGCTCGTGCCGCTTCGTCATGGGCTTCGATGAGGCCTATTGCCGGGGGTATGTGAAGCAGTGGTTACCCCTGAGCCGGCTGGAGGAACACAGCCCGCAACGGCGGGTCAGCGCCGAGGGCCTGGGCCAGCGCAACGAGGCGGCCTGGCAGGGTGCGCAGGCAGGCTGCCGCTTGCTGCCATGAAGGCGGGCGGGTAAGGTTGGCGGTCAAGTTTCACGAGACCTGTCATGTTCAAGCTGCCCCGTCTTCTGCCTGCCCTGCTGCTGGCTTTGTGCCTGCCCGCCCACGCCAACTGGCACCTTGATGGCGAGTCGTCACGCCTGTCCTTCGTCACCGGCAAAAACGGCGATACCGCCGAGGTGCATCGCTTTTTGGTGTTGCACGGCAACGTCGACCGCAACGGTAGGGCCGCGCTGAGTATCGAGATGGACTCGGTAAGCAGCGGCATCCCGCTGCGTGACGAGCAGATGCGCGACAACCTGTTCGAGGTGGGGCGCTTCGCCGAGGCGAGCGTCAAGGCGCAGATCGACCTGCGGCCAATCAACGACCTGGCCGATGGCGCGCAGATCGAACTGCGCCTGCCGCTGACCGTTACCCTGCATGGCCAGTCGCACAGCTACAACGCGCTGCTGCTGGCGACCCGCCTGGATCAGCGGCGCTTCCAGGTGGTGACCCTCGAACCGCTGGTGCTGCGGGCTTCGGACTTTGGCCTGCTGCCCGGGTTGGAAAGCCTGCGCAAGTTCGCCAAGCTGAAATCCATCAACCCTTCGGTACCGGTCAATGCGGTGCTGATCTTCAACGCCCGCTGACATGTCGGGGCCGGTCTTCCCCTGGCGGGATGGCAATGAGTTCGAACTGCTGATCGATGGGCCCGAATTCTTTCCGCGCATGATTCAGGCGATCGTGCGCGCCGAATTCCAGGTCGACCTGGAGTTGTACCTGGTCGAGGCTGGTGCCTGTGCCGAGGCGGTGGTCGAGGCGCTGGAGCAGGCTGCGCGGCGCGGCGTGCGGGTGCGTTGCCTGTTCGATGACTATGGCTCGCTGGCGTTTACCGCGGCGTTGCGCCAGCGCCTGGTGGAGGCCGGGGTGTACTTGCGCTGGTACAACCGCCTGCGCTGGAAGCGTGGTTTGCGCAACCTGTATCGCGACCATCGCAAGCTGTTGCTGGTGGACGAGCGCTGGGCCGTGGTGGGAGGCACGGGCGTCACCGACGAGTTCTGGACGCCTGGTGAGGCGACCAGCGCCTGGCACGAGGTGATGGTGCAGTTGCAAGGGCCCGTGGTGA
Source organism: Pseudomonas sp. URMO17WK12:I7 (assembly GCF_003269045.1). Taxonomy (NCBI): domain Bacteria; kingdom Pseudomonadati; phylum Pseudomonadota; class Gammaproteobacteria; order Pseudomonadales; family Pseudomonadaceae; genus Pseudomonas; species Pseudomonas sp. URMO17WK12:I7. The sequence continues at coordinate 102,353 of NZ_QLTL01000013.1, forward strand.
ACGACTGGCAGTTGCTGTTCGACCGCCAGTGGCAAGCCAACAACCGCCGCACCGCCTGGCGCCCGGCCGAGGGCTTTGGCCTGCCGCGCTTGCCCAAGGTACCGGCGCAAGGCCAGGGCATGGGCCGGGTGGCCTACGCCGACGCCCGCCAGCATCAGGACATCCTGCATTCGCTGGTGCGGGCGATCAACAGCGGCAAGCAGCGGGTGTGGCTGGCCACGCCGTACTTCCTGCCAACCTGGAGCGTGCGCCGGTCGTTGCGCCGGGCTGCCGGCAAAGGCGTCGACGTGCGCTTGCTGCTGACCGGGCCGCGCACCGACCACCCTTCGGTGCGCTATGCCGGGCACCGCTACTACCCCCGATTGCTACGTGCCGGGGTGCGTATCTACGAGTATCAGCCGTGTTTCCTGCACCTGAAGATGGTGCTGATCGACGACTGGGTCAGTGTCGGTTCGTGCAATTTCGATCACTGGAACCTGCGCTTCAATCTGGAGGCCAACATCGAGGCACTCGACCCGCCGTTGACGGCCGCCGTGCAGGCCAGCTTCGAGCGTGATTTTGCCTTGAGCCAGGTGGTCGACCTTGACCACTGGCATGCCCGGCCGCTGTGGCGTCGGGTCAAGCAGCGCGTGTGGGGCTGGCTGGACCGGCTGGTGGTCAACTTCCTCGACCGGCGCGACTGAGAGCGGCTATCGTGCAGTGACTGTCCCTTGGCAAGCGAAGGAGTGGGTGCGATGACGGCGAAAAAAATTCTCATGCTGGTTGGCGACTACGTCGAAGATTACGAGGCCATGGTGCCGTTTCAGGCACTGAGCATGGTCGGCCACACGGTTCACGCGGTGTGCCCGGAGAAGGTCGCCGGGCAGACCGTACGCACGGCCATTCATGATTTCGAGGGTGAGCAGACCTACAGCGAAAAGCCAGGGCACAATTTTGCCCTGAACTACGATTTCGTGCGGGTGCGGCCCGAGGGGTACGACGCGTTGCTGATCCCCGGGGGCCGTGCGCCGGAGTACCTGCGCCTGGATGAGCGGGTACTGGAGCTGGTGCGGGCATTCAACCAGGCCGGCAAGCCGATCGCGGCGGTGTGCCATGGCGCGCAGTTGCTGGCAGCGGCGGGTGTGCTGGAAGGGCGTGAGTGCAGTGCGTATCCGGCCTGTGCGCCAGAGGTGCGCCTGGCCGGTGGCACGTTCATCGATATCGCGGTGGACCAGGCGCATGTGAATGGCAACCTGGTAACCGCGCCAGCCTGGCCGGCGCACCCGGCCTGGCTGGCGGCCTTCCTGAAAGTGCTGGGGACCCGTATCACCTGATTAACGTGGCTTTTGTAGGAGCGGCCTTGGGTCGCGAATGGGCCGCAACGCGGCCCCAGGGCTTAGCATCAATGCGAAGATCGCTGGGGCCGCGTTGCGGCCCTTTCGCGACATAGGGGCCGCTCCTACAGGGCTGCGACGCTCAACCGACCTGCTCGACCCAGTCATTGAGGTTGTAGTAGTTGGTGACCCGGGCAATCTTGCCGCAGTGAATGTAGAAGAATGCCCCCGCCGGCAGCACATAGGTCTGCCCTTTGGCCGCCGGCAATCCTTCGTCGTCGGCCAGGTATTGGCCATGCACGGTGAACTCCGCCGCCGCCCGGCTGCCGTCGGCATTCTGCATCACCACGATGTCGGCCAGGCGCTCGCGGTAGCAACGGTTCATCTTGTCCATGAAGGCGGCAAATTTCGCTTTGCCCATGTGCCGCTCGCCCTGGTTGATGTCGTGGATCACGTCTTCACTGAGCAGTGCCAGGAACGCTGGCATGTCGCCGGCGTTGAAGGCTGCGTAGTAAGCATTTACCAGTTCGGTAGCGGTCATGGAACAATACCTGTCGTGTAGGGAAAAGGCGGTGTGTTGGCTTGGATGATAGGGTTTCCCCTCAAGCCCGGCTTAGCCGAGCGCGTCATCCACCTCGACAAAACGACCGCCAAGCATGGAAATACGCCTGTTGCACGGCGCCGCTATCGCGCCTTACATCGATGACCTCGCTCGCCTGCGCCTGACCGTGTTTCGCGAGTTTCCCTACCTCTACGACGGTACTGCGGAGTACGAGGCAGACTACCTGGCCAGCTACACCCGCTCCGGGCGCAGCCTGGTGGTGCTGGCGATTGACGACGGCGAGGTGGTGGGTGCTTCGACCGGCCTGCCGCTGGTAGATGTGGCCCCGGAGTTCCAGCAGCCGTTTCTGGCGCTGGGGCGCGACCCGGCCAGCGTCTACTACTTCGCTGAATCGCTGGTACTGCCGGCCTACCGTGGCCGTGGGCTGGGCGTGCGCTTTTTCATAGAACGCGAGTCTTATGCCCACAAACTGGCCGAATTCGACTTCTGCGCGTTCTGTGCCGTGGAGCGCCCAGGTGTGCATCCGCGCCGGCCTGCGGACTACAAGCCGCTGCACGGGTTCTGGCGCAACCGCGGCTTCCTGCATGACCCCTCCCTGCGTACCCGCTACGCCTGGCGCGACCTGGACGAGGCGCAAAGCTCGGAAAAGATCATGTCGTTCTGGACCAAGGAGCTGCCGATTTGATCCGCCTCGCGGCCTGCCAGTACGCCATCGAGCTGCATGAAACCTGGGATGCCTATGCCGACCACTTGCAGGTCTTGTGTGCCGAGGCCGTAGAGGCGGGCGCCCAGCTGCTGTTGCTGCCCGAATACGCCGGCCTGGTGCTCAGCGGCCAGTTGCCGGCCGAACAGCGTGGCGACCTCAAGGCTTCGATCGCCGGCATTCAGCCGCTGATCGAGCCCTGGTTGGCGTTGTGCGAAGGGATTGCCCGGCGCTGGGGCATCTACCTGCAGCCGGGCAGCCTGCCAGTGCTCGACCTCGATGGGCAGTACCGCAACCGTGCCTGGCTGTTCGGCCCCAAGGGCATGCTCGGCTATCAGGACAAACTGATCATGACCCGCTTCGAGCGGGAGCAGTGGGGCATTGCCGCAGGTGATGGGCTGCAGGTGTTCGACACCGATCTTGGCCGCCTGGGCATCCTGATCTGCTATGACAATGAGTTCCCAATGCTGGCGCGGCGCCTGGCCGAGGGGGGTGCCGACCTGATTCTGGCGCCGAGCTGCACCGACACTGAAGCGGGTTACCATCGGGTGCGCATTGGCGCGCAGGCACGAGCGCTGGAGAACCAGATAGCCGTGTTGCAGAGCCCGACAGCCGGCGTGGCAGCGTGGTCGCCGGCACTGGACGAGAACATCGGCCGGGCTGGGCTGTTCGTGCCGCCAGATCACGGCATGCCGGGGGACGGGGTGGTTGCGCTGAGTGAGGCGTTGAGCCCGGTGAGCAGCCAGTGGCTGGTGTGTGAAGTGGATCTTGAGGAAGTGAGGCGGGTGAGGCAGGAAGGGCAGGTGTTTACCCGCAGGGACTGGCCGGAGCAGTTCGAGAGAATCCTGTGAGGGCGGTGGCGCCTGCTTCGCGGACGAGCACGCTCCCCCAGGTTTCGCATAGCCCTCAAGCTTGCGCGATATCTGTGGGAGCGGGCTTGCCCGCGAAGCAGGCGCCGCATTTACATCAGGTTTACTTCACTTCGACTGCCAGGCTCTCGGCAATCTTGCTCTGCCACAGGGCAGGGCCAGTGATGTGCACCGACTCACCGTTGCTGTCGACAGCGACGGTCACCGGCATGTCCTTGACCTCGAACTCGTAGATCGCTTCCATGCCCAGCTCGGCGAAGGCCAGGACCTTCGACTTGCGGATGGCCTGGGCCACCAGGTAGGCAGCGCCACCTACGGCCATCAGGTACACGGCCTTGTTGTCCTTGATCGCTTCGATGGCGGTCGGGCCACGCTCGGACTTGCCGATCATGCCCAGCAGGCCGGTCTGCTCGAGGATCTGGCGGGTGAACTTGTCCATGCGGGTGGCAGTGGTCGGGCCGGCTGGGCCTACCACTTCGTCACCGACCGGGTCGACCGGGCCGACGTAGTAGATGAAGCGGCCTTTGAGGTCGACCGGCAGTTCTTCACCGCGGTTGAGCATCTCGACCATGCGCTTGTGCGCAGCGTCGCGGCCGGTGAGCATCTTGCCGTTGAGCAGGATGGTCTCGCCCGGCTTCCAGCTGGCGACTTCTTCCGGGGTGATGTCGTCGAGGTTGACGCGACGGGCGCTCGGACCAGCTTCCCAGACGATTTCCGGGTAGGCGTCCAGCGACGGCGCTTCCAGCTCGGCCGGGCCGTTGCCGTCGAGCACGAAGTGGGCGTGACGGGTGGCGGCGCAGTTCGGGATCATGCACACCGGCAGCGAGGCGGCGTGAGTCGGGTAGTCCATGATCTTGACGTCGAGCACGGTGGTCAGGCCACCCAGGCCCTGGGCGCCGATGCCCAGCTGGTTGACCTTGTCGAACAGCTCCAGGCGGATCTCTTCGAGGCGGTTCTGCGGGCCACGGGCTTTCAGTTCGTGGATGTCGATGGACTCCATCAACACTTCCTTGGCCATTACCGCAGCCTTCTCGGCAGTACCACCGATGCCGATGCCGAGCATGCCAGGCGGGCACCAGCCAGCGCCCATGGTCGGGACGGTCTTCAGTACCCAGTCGACGATCGAGTCGGACGGGTTGAGCATGGCCATCTTCGACTTGTTCTCCGAGCCGCCGCCTTTGGCTGCGACGTCGACTTCGACCTTGTCGCCCGGGACGATGGAGTAGTGGATGACGGCCGGGGTGTTGTCCTTGGTGTTCTTGCGGGCACCGGCCGGGTCGGCCAGGATCGAGGCGCGCAGGACGTTTTCAGGCAGGTTGTAGGCGCGACGCACACCTTCGTTGATCATGTCGTCGACGCTCATGGTGGCGCCGTCCCAGCGCACGTCCATGCCCACGCGGATGAACACGGTGACGATACCAGTGTCCTGGCAGATCGGGCGGTGGCCGGTGGCGCACATGCGCGAGTTGATCAGGATCTGGGCGATCGAGTCGCGTGCGGCAGGCGACTCTTCACGCAGGTAGGCTTCGTGCATCGCCTGGATGAAATCGACGGGGTGGTAGTACGAGATGAATTGCAGGGCGTCGGCGACGCTCTGAATCAGGTCGTCTTGCTTGATCACGGTCATGCAGCGCGCTCCTCTTAAAGACGGGAACATTCAAAAAGACGCTCGACGGTGCCGACCAGCGTGTCGAAGCGCCTTGCAAGGCGCGCCGGCAGGCTGGCCGACGCAAAAGGGCGCGGCAGTATAGCGCGCCTCACCGCGCGAAACACCTGCGCGTGGTCTGGACCATGGTCGGCAGGTAGCAGGCATCCTTTTTGCTGCCAATGCGCGCTTGGCATACAGTGACCCGGTGCTCGATGGAGAAAGACTTACCATGCCTGAACTTTGCGTGGGCGCGCGCCGCTGGACGGTGCCGGCTGGCAGCAACCTGCTCGATGCCCTGAACGAGGCAGGGCTGAATGTGCCCTACAGCTGCCGTGCGGGCAGTTGCCACGCCTGCCTGGTGCATTGCCTGGCAGGTCAGCCGGCTGATGCCTTGCCCGAGGCCCTGGCGCTGGACAAGCATGCCCTGGGCTGGCGCCTGGCCTGCCAGTGCCGGGTGGTCGAGGACCTGCGCGTGGCGGTATTCGACCCGCAGCAGGACGGGGTGCCGACGCGGGTATGTGCAGTGGACACGTTCGGCGATGTGCTGCGCGTACGGCTGCGACCGGAGCGGGCGTTGCGTTATCAGGCGGGGCAGCATGTGGTGCTGTGGAGCGGTGCTGTGGCAAGGCCCTACTCGATTGCCAGCCTGCCGGGCGAAGAAGACTTTCTTGAGTTTCATATCGACTGCCAGCGGCCGGGTGCCTTCTGCGACAAGGCCCGGGGGCTGCAGGTGGGCGACCAGTTGCGCCTTGGTGAGTTCAGGGGGGGGGCGCTGCATTACGACCCGGACTGGCACGCACGGCCGCTCTGGCTATTGGCGGCGGGCACCGGGTTGGCGCCGTTGTGGGGCATCTTGCGCGAAGCATTGCGCCAGGGGCATCAAGGGGAGATTCGGGTGGTGCATGTGGCGCGGGACAGCGTTGCGCACTATCTGGCGGAGCCATTGCTGCGGCTGGAAGGTGTGAAGGTGGAGCTGGTATTGGCAGAGCAGATGGATGAAGCGCTGGTGGGGTTGCGGCCTTCATCGCGGCAAACGGTGGCGTTGGTGTGCGGGGCGCCTGGGAGTGTCGAGCGGTTTGCCCGGCGGTTGTTCATTGCCGGGGTGCCGCGGGGGCAGGTGTTTACTGATGTGTTCTTGGAACATGCCTGAAGTATTTTAGTGAAAGTGCTGGCCCTTTCGCGGGCAAGCCCGCTCCCACAGGTACCGCATAAGCCTCAAGGCGGGTGCAGAACTGTGGGAGCGGGCTTGCCCGCGAATGGGGCCGCCAAGCGGCCCCCTTGGGAGCGGCAGATCAGCCGACCAGTGGATCACCGACGTGCAGGATCTTCATGCCGTTGGTGCCGCCGATGGTGTGGTAGCTGTCACCCTTGGTCAGGATCACCCAGTCACCTTGCTCCACCAGGCCGCGCTTGAGCAGCTCGTCGACGGCCGCCTGGCTGACCTTGTCGGCCGGCAGCGAAGCCGGGTCGAAGGCAATCGGGTAGACGCCGCGGAACATGTTGGCCCGTGCCTGGGTGGCGCGGTGCGGCGACAGTGCGAAGATCGGCACGTGCGAGCGAAGGCGCGACATGATCAGCGGGGTGTAGCCACTTTCGGTCAGGGCGATGATCGCTTTCACGCCTGGGAAGTGGTTGGCGGTGTACATGGCCGCCAGGGCGATGCTTTCGTCGCAACGCTCGAAGGTGGTGTGCAGGCGGTGGCTGGACTTCTGGCTGGTCGGGTGCTTCTCGGCGCCCAGGCAGATACGGGCCATGGCCTGTACGGCTTCGATCGGGTAGGAGCCCGCGGCGCTTTCGGCCGACAGCATCACCGCATCGGTGTTGTCCAGCACGGCGTTGGCCACGTCGGACACTTCGGCGCGGGTCGGCATCGGGTTCTGGATCATCGACTCCATCATCTGGGTCGCGACGATCACTGCCTTGTTGTTGCGGCGGGCGTGCTGGATGATCTTTTTCTGGATGGCGATCAGCTCGGCGTCGCCGATTTCCACACCCAGGTCGCCACGGGCAACCATCACCGCGTCCGAGGCTGCGATCAGTTTGTCCAGGGTCTCGTCGTCAGCTACGGCCTCGGCACGTTCGATCTTGGCCACCAGCCAGGCGCTGCCGCCGGCTTCGTCACGCAGTTTGCGCGCGTATTCCATGTCGCTGGCGTCACGCGGGAAGGAGACGGCCAGGTAGTCCAGGTCCATTTCCGCGGCCAGCTTGATGTCGGCCTTGTCTTTTTCGGTCAGGGCCGGTGCGGTCAGGCCGCCACCTTTACGGTTGATGCCTTTGTGGTCCGACAGCGGGCCACCGATGATCACCACGCAGTGCAGGGCGTCTGCGGTGGCGGTCTCGACGCGCATGACCACACGGCCGTCGTCGAGCAGCAGTTCGTCACCGACGCCGCAGTCCTTGACCAGGTCGGGATAGTCGATACCGACGATGTCCTGGTTGCCTTCGGTCAGCGGGTGGGCGGTGGAGAAGGTGAACTTGTCACCGATCTTCAGTTCGATGCGCTTGTTGGCGAACTTGGCGATGCGGATCTTCGGACCCTGCAGGTCACCCAGCAGTGCGACATGGCGGCCGTTCTTGGCGGCGATGTCACGGATCAGGCGGGCGCGCGCCTTGTGCTCGTCCGGAGTGCCGTGGGAGAAGTTCAGGCGTGCCACGTCCAGGCCGGCAAGGATCAGCTGTTCGATCACTTCCGGCGAGTTGCTGGCGGGGCCAAGGGTGGCGACGATTTTGGTACGGCGGATGCTCATGCACAGACTCCTATAGTGAAGCGCAGCGAAAGGCTACTCCTCAATTGCGCTGTAGTCATTGTTCCGTTGCACTACCTGCGACCATCGCAGGGTGGCATTTGAACGGGCGGGGGTATCCTTGCAAAAGGCTGTGAAGATTTGCCGGCAATGGCCGATACACTGGCATCAAAGGAGATACCCCATGCGCGCCCTGATCGTAATTGCCCTGGCGGCCAGCACCGTCGGCTGCACCCGCTGGTCCATGGACCACCACCTGAACAACGCCTACCGTGCCTATGACCGTGGCGATTGTTCGAAGGTCATGCTGGAGTTGTCGCAGGTCGACCGCACCAGCCGTGCGCGGCCGTTCATCCACCCGGAAGTGTCGTTGCTGCGTGGCCAGTGCCTGGAGCGTGACAGGCTTTATGTGGATGCTGCGCAGACCTACGAGTACCTGATCCAGCAGTACCCAGGCAATGAATACGCCTATCGGGCCAAGGCGCGCCTGGAAACCTTGCAGAAGCTCGGGCACTACCGGGGTACAGAGGCGGCGGTGGTCAACCCGGTGAATACCCCCACTTGGCGTTAACACCAAGGTGTCTTTAATTTCACGGGATTTGCCTGTCACGCTGCGCTAATCTGTAACTCAGTTGTTACAACAACCGCCAGTACCTAGCATTCCTGGCACCTGGTACGGGATTGCACTTTCGATCATGTTCAACCAGCGCCATATCGAACGCCATCAGCTGCCTTGTGTGCTCAAGGTCTACAACCGCTTTACCGATCAGCCGATCGGTCAGCTGGGCAATGCCTCCGAAGACGGGATCATGTTGATCAGCTCGCTGCCGGTGCTGGTCGGCCCGGACTTCGAGCTGCAATTGCGTCTGCCGCTGGCCGGTGGCGGGTATCAGTTCATCAACCTGACCGCCAGTTGCCTGTGGTGCCGCGAAGACCAGACCCCGGGCCACTACGATTCCGGTTTCATGTTGCTGCAGGCGCCGCGCGAATACGAAGAATTCGTCCGCTCGCTGCGCGACTATTTCAGTTTCCGCCCCGCCAACGCTTCCGCCTGAGCCTGGCTCCGCTAAAATCGGGTCGACCTTGAAACAGGACGACCCCGTGACTACCAGCATCTTCTGGCACGACTACGAAACCACTGGCATCAACCCGCGCTGCGACCGGCCGCTGCAGGTCGCTGGTGTGCGCACCGATCTCGACCTCAACGAGATCGAAGACCCGATCAGCCTTTACTGCCACCCCTCGGACGATATTCTGCCGCACCCGGCCGCCTGCCTGGTCACCGGCATCACCCCCGAGCAACTTGCTCACCAGGGCCTGTGCGAAGCCGAGTTCATGACCCGGGTCCACCAGCAGCTGGCGCGCCCCGGCACATGCGGTGCCGGCTACAACACCCTGCGCTTCGACGACGAAGTGACCCGATACAGCCTCTACCGTAACTTCTTCGACCCCTACGCCCGCGAATGGCAGGGTGGCAACAGCCGCTGGGACCTGATCGACGTGGTGCGCACCGCTTACGCCTTGCGCCCGGAAGGCATCGTCTGGCCGCAGCAGGATGGCCGCACCAGCCTGCGTCTGGAGTTGCTCAGCAAGGCCAATGGCATCGACCATGGGCATGCTCATGAAGCGCTTTCCGACGTACGGGCCACGATCGCTTTGGCGCGCCTGATAAGGCAGAAGCAGCCCAAGTTGTACGAGTGGCTGTTCCAGTTGCGCAGCAAGCACAAAGTGATGGAGCAGATTCGTCTATTGCAGCCGTTGGTGCATATATCCGGGCGGTTTTCTTCGTCGCGTAATTATCTGGGTGTGGTCTTGCCATTGGCCTGGCACCCGCGTAATCGCAATGCACTGATTGTGTGCGACCTGCATCAGGAAACCCTACCGTTAATAAGGGAAAGTGCCGAGGTACTGCGCGAGCGTTTGTACACGCGGCATGAGGAATTATCGGAAGGACAATTACCCGTCCCGCTCAAGTTGGTGCAGATCAATCGCTGCCCGGTAGTCGCTCCGCTCTCGGTATTGCGCCCTGCGGATCAGCAACGGCTGGGCATCGATCTGAAAGTGATTCAAACACGCGCTGAAGAGTTGGCTAATCAACAGCCGGCCTGGCAAGACAAGCTAGCGCATATCTACGGCAAGGAGGATTTCGCTGCGGTTGAAGACCCGGAACAACAGTTGTATGACGGTTTCATCGGTGACCGCGACCGCCGCCTGTGCGAGCAAGTTCGCACGCTGGACCCTGCCCAGTTAGGGCACGGCCACTGGATGTTCGATGATCCGCGCCTGCCGGAGTTGTTGTTCCGTTATCGCGCCCGGAACTTCCCTGAAACCTTGAACAGTGAAGAGCGCCAGCGCTGGTATGGTTTCTGCCAGCAGCGTCTGAGCGACCCGCAGTGGGGGGCACCCAATACGCTGGGTGATTTCGAGCAGGCCAGGCGGGGGGCCTGGGCCAATGCTGACGAGGCTGGGCGGCGGGTGTTGGACGCCTGGGAGGTGCATGCCCGCAACTTGCGTGAGCAGTTTGCTATCAGCCTTTGACAGAGCAAACAAAAACGCCGGCAGCAGGCCGGCGTTTTTGTTTGTATATGCAGCGCGAGGCTGTGGACAATCAGTCCAGCAGAGTCGCCCAGCTTTCAACCACATCGCCACCCCATTTGGCTTTCCATTCTTTCAGGGTCTTGTGGTTGCCGCCTTTGGTTTCGATGACTTCACCGTTGTGCGGGTTTTTGTATTGCTTGACCTTGCGCGCACGCTTGGTGGCGACAGGTTTCGCTGCACCGCGCGGGGCTTTGCTCAGTTTCGATTCTGGGTCGAGCAGGGCGATGACGTCGCGCAGCGACTTGGAGTATTCACCCATCAGCGTACGCAGTTTGCCTTCGAACTCCAGTTCTTTCTTCAGCTTGTCATCCTGAGACAGGTTGGCCAGGCGGGCCTGAAGTTCCTTGATGGCTTCTTCGGTAGCGCGGTACTCGTTGATCAGGGACATGGAGTGTTCCTTAATGCGTGTTCAGAAATGTGTAGGTCAATAATAGACAGGCGATACTCTCAAGTAAACATATTATTCGGGCGTTAACTGTTATTAACGCTGTGACAAAATATCTCAAGATTAAGAAAAATTTACATATGCCCTGCAATTGGCCCTGATTGTCATCAGGCTGTAGTCAGCCAAGCTCGCACGTAGCCTTTGCGGGCATGGCGCTACCGGCGGGCGCAATGATTACTGCGTTTTTCTGGTCGGGCCGCTAGAATGAGCGCCTTTGCGAAGTTCTGGAGTCTTAATTCATGCGCACCTATCGTCTGGTGATCGCCTGCCCCGACCGTGTTGGCATCGTGGCGAAAGTCAGTAATTTCCTGGCCTTGTACAATGGCTGGATCAACGAAGCCAGCCACCACTCCGATGAGCAGAGCGGCTGGTTCTTCATGCGCCATGAAATCCGTGCAGAATCGCTGCCATTTGGTATCGAGGCGTTCCGCGAAGCCTTCGCGCCTATCGCCGAAGAGTTCTCCATGACCTGGCGTATCACCGACTCGGCGCAGAAGAAGCGCGTGGTGCTGATGGCCAGCCGCGAATCACACTGCCTGGCCGACCTGCTGCACCGCTGGCACACCGATGAGCTGGATTGCGAGATCCCTTGTGTGATTTCCAACCACAACGACCTGCGCAGCATGGTCGAGTGGCACGGCATTCCGTTCTTCCACGTTCCGGTCGACCCCAAGGACAAGGCCCCGGCTTTTGCCGAAGTGTCGCGCCTGGTACAGGAGCACGCGGCTGACGTGGTGGTGCTGGCGCGCTACATGCAGATCCTGCCGCCGCAGCTGTGCCAGGACTATGCCGAGAAGGTCATCAACATCCACCACAGCTTCCTGCCGTCGTTCGTCGGTGCCAAGCCGTACCACCAGGCCGCCCTGCGAGGTGTGAAGCTGATCGGTGCGACCTGCCACTATGTGACTGAAGAGCTGGATGCCGGCCCCATCATCGAGCAGGACGTGGTGCGCGTGAGCCACGCCGACAGCATCGAAGACATGGTCCGCTTCGGCCGTGACGTCGAGAAGATGGTGCTGGCCCGCGGCCTGCGCTATCACCTGGAAGACCGCGTGCTGGTGCATGGCAACAAGACCGTGGTGTTCGACTGATCCATGTATGGGGCTGCTTTGCAGCCCTTTCGCTACACAAGGCCGCTCCTACAGGAAATCGCCTTCTGCTGTAGGAGCGGCCTTGTGTCGCGAAAGGGGCGCAAAGCGCCCCCGACAATCGGGAGCGATACAGCAATGGCAAGTTCACGTAACAAACCCACTGCCTCACCCCCGCCCACCCTCGGCGAAGGCTGCCTGGCCCGCTACGACCCCGAAGCCCTGGGCGACGAAGACGGCACCGACTTCCCGGATGCCGCCGAGCTCTGGCGCCAGCTCAACCCGCCTGACGCCGCCAGCGCTCCAGCAGCGGACGCGCCAGCAGGCAGACAAACACCGGCCCACCCGCCAGCAGATAAAAGTAGTAAGTGATCGCTCGCCAGATCAGGATCGCGGCTGCGGCCGTCGAACTGCCAACCAGCGGAGTCAGCAGACTTGCCGAGGTCAACTCGGCGGCACCAGCGCCACCGGGCAGCAGGCTGAATTGCCCGGCGCTGAGCGACAGCATCTGCACCAGAAAGCTCGGGATCCACGACAGTTCCACCCCCAGACCTTGCAGCACCAGGTAAAGCACGCTGTAGCGCAGGCTCCAGTGCAAGCAGGTGAGGGCGAACACCATTGCCAAGGTTCGCTTGGGCAACTGCCAGGTCTGCGCCAGGGCGTCGATGAAATGCAGAACCTTGCGTGCCCAGCGGCGCCTGCGTTTGCCAGGCATCCCCAACCGCTGCAGCACCCTCCCGTTGAAGCGCATCAGTGCACGCCGGTAACGCAGCAGCAGCACGATCGTGGCCAGGGCGGCGCACAGCAGCAGCGCGCTGCCCAGCAGCATGCTTTGCTGGCTGCGTCCAAGGCTGTGGAACAGCGCATAACCGGCAATTGCCAGCATCGCGCAGAAGAAGAACAGCAGGTCGTTCAACTGATCCATGGCAAACACCGCACCGCTGCGGGCCGGCCCGATGCGGTCACGGGCGAGCAAGGCCATGAGGGTGACCGGCCCGCCGCTGCCTCCAGGGGTGGTGCAGATGGCGAACTCGGTTGCCATTACCACGCCCAGGCTACGTACATGGCCAAGCTGCGCAGCTTGCTGGCCCAGTAGCAAGCGCAGGCGAATGGCATTGATCACCCAGCACAGCAGGATCATGCCCAGCAGGGCCAGCAACAGCCTGGTATCGAAGGCCATCAGCCTGGGCATCAGCTCGTTGCCGCCCAACAGTGTTGGCACCAGCAGGGCGCCTACCAACGCCAGGGCCAGCCAGCCGACGCGGTTCATGCGATCACCTGGCGCTCCAGCCAGGTCGACTTGGTCAACGGCTCACGGCCTTGCAGCAGCAGGTTGTCGAGGGTGCGCAGCCAGTAGTTGCGCGACGAGCTGTGGCGCATGTCGACCGGGTGGAGGCCCAGGCGCAGGGTTTCGGCTGTGCGCAAGCGCCGACACTGCCAGTCGCAGACCACCCTCGACAGCCCACGGCGCCAGGCGCTGCGTGCGCTCCATACCAGGCCTGGCGCTTCATAGGCGGTGAAGTCAGGTAAACGATAAAGGTGCTGGGGCGTGCTGGTGTAGCGCAGCGGCAACTGGCTCAGCGCCTGTCGAGTGCCTTGGCTCATCAGCCAGGCCGGGGCGACGAAACCGGCCACCGGCCAGCCTTGCCGATCGAACACGGCCAGACCTTGTTCCAGGCGCTGCAGGGCTTGCGCCTGATCGAGGGCGTAGAACTCGCCTTCGTGGGTGTAGATACGCCGCATGAAGTATTCGCCGAGGTTGCGCGGTGGGGGGCCATCGTCGGCGTGGTAGAGGCCGTGCAGCGCCAGTTCGTCCCCCCGTGCCAGGCGCCGTTCGAGCAGGCGGCAGAAGGTCGGTGAGCGGGTCAACGGGTTGCGATGGTGGAAATCCGGCACCACCAGCCAGGTCATTGGCACATTGCCCATCTCGTCCACGGCCTGCACGAACGGCTGGTAGTCAGGCCAGGTTTCGGGCGCGATATCGTGCAGCACCAGCATCAGGCTGCCCGAGGCACTGCCGGGCTCATCCATGGGCGCGCACCTGCGGTTGGTGGCCGAGCACGGACTGGTAGTGTTGCAGCAGGCCAGCCACCACGTTGTCCCATGAATAGTGTTGCTCCACGTGCTGGCGGGCCTGGGCGCCGAGCTTGCGCACCCCGGCCTCGAACGCTTCGCGCACGGCCAGTGCCATGGCTTGGCCATCGTTGGCCCGGCACAGCCGCCCGCACTGTTCGTTGACGATTTCGCCAAATGCCCCGGCGCGTACGGCGACCACCGGGGTGGCGCTGGCCATGGCCTCGAGGATGACCAGGCCGAAAGTCTCCTGGTCGCCGGCGTGCACCAGCAGGTCGGCGCTGGCGACCAGGCGTGCGACCTCCTGCGGTGGGCGGAACTGGTCGATGACGCTGACGTTCTCGGGCACATTGGCGGGCATGTTCGAGCCGACCAGCAACAGGTGGTAGGGGCGCCCCAGGTGTTGCATGCATTCGAGCAGCACCGGCAGGTTCTTCTCGCGTGAACCGCGCCCGGCGTAGATGAGCAGGCGGCTGGTATCGGCTATACCCAGCTGGGCCCGCAGCTGCGGGTCGCGATGGTCGGGGTGGAAGGTGTTCAGGTCGACACCCAGGCGCTGCACGTGCACGTCACGCACGCCAAGCCGGCGCAGCTTGTCGGCCATCACCAGGCTCGGCGCCAGTACCCGGTCGAAATTGCCATACAGCTTGCTGACATAGGCCTCGACATTGGGCGTGAACCAGTTGCCCATACGGTTGCTCACCAGCAGCGGCAGGTCGGAATGGTAGAAACCGATCACCGGCACGTCGAGCTGGCGCCGGGCTTCCAGTGCGGCCCAGGCAGTGAGGTACGGGTCGCCGACTTCGATCAGGTCGGGCTTGAGCCGGCGCAGCACATTGCACCACGGCGCCAGGCGTACCGGGAAACGGTAGCCTTTGCCGAACGGCAAGGGCGGTGCGGGGACCTGGTAGATGCCATCGGCATCGCTGGCGCTGGCGCCGGGGATCAGGAGGCTGTGGTGTACGCCCGGAAGGGCGTCGAGGCGGTGGTGTTTGGCATCCAGATACGTCCGCACGCCGCCGCTGGCCGGGGCGTAGAACATGGTGATGTCGGCGATGTGCACGATCAGCATCCCTCCGGGATCGTCTTCGGGTCTGTCATCTGGTAATGACGCGCCTAAAAGTTGACCTTCCTGAAGGATAGTTTGTTCGATCGGGGTTGGGCGTGAGTGCAGTGCTGGATTCTTCGCGGCTAAAGCCGCTCCCAGAGCGATCACCTCGGCCTGGAGGGCAAGGGAGATCCTGTGGGAGCGGCTTTAGCCGCGAAGCAGGCGACGCGGTTTGACGGTCAGATGCGGAAGCTGCCGACCAGGTGTTTCAGGCGGGTGGCTTGCTGCTCAAGGTCCGAGCAGGCGCGCAGGGTGGCCTGCAGGTTCTCGACGCCTTCCTGGTTGAGCATGTTGATCTCGTTGATGTCCATGTTGATCGAGTCGACCACCGCGGTCTGCTCTTCAGTGGCGGTGGCCACCGACTGGTTCATGCCGTCGATCTCGCCGATGCGCACGGTCACGCTGTCCAGGCGTTCGCCGGCCTGGTTGGCAATCTGCATGCTGTCCTGGCTGTGGCGCTGGCTCTGGCCCATGGTGTCGACCGACTCGCGGGCACCGACCTGCAGCTCTTCGATCATGGTCTGCACCTGCTGTGCCGACTCCTGGGTGCGGTGCGCCAGGTTGCGTACCTCGTCGGCGACCACGGCAAAACCACGCCCTGCTTCACCGGCGCGCGCCGCTTCGATCGCTGCGTTGAGCGCCAGCAGGTTGGTCTGCTGGGAAATGCTGGTGATCACTTCGAGGATTTGGCCGATGTTCACGGTCTTGCTGTTGAGCGTCTCGATGTGCGCGCTCGAGGTGACGATCAGGTCGGACAGGCGGTTCATCGCTGCGATGTTGCGCTCTACCACCTGCTGGCCTTCTTCGGCCAGCAGGCGCGCGGAACTGGCGTGCTGAGAGGCCTGGGCGGCATTGCCGGCGATTTCCTGGGCGGCGGCGCCCAGTTCGTTGATGGCTGCGGCGACGCTGTTGGTGCGGTTGGACTGCTCGTCGGAATTGGCCATGGACGAATTCGAGGCGCTGATGACGCGCAGGGCCACTTCATTGACCTGCTCGGTCGCCGACGAGACTTCACGAATCGAACCGTGGATACGTTCGACGAAGCGGTTGAAGGCTTTGCCGAGGATGCCAAATTCATCGTGATTGTGGATGTTCAGGCGTTTGGTGAGGTCGCCTTCACCTTCGGCGATGTCCTCCATGGCGCGGGTCATGGTGTGCAGTGGCTGCATCAGCACGCGGATTAGCAGGCCGAGCAAGCCAATGATGATCACCACGGCCACCAATGTGGCGATCACTGCCGAGGTGCGGAAGGTGCTGAGCATGGCAAAGGCCTTGTCCTTGTCTACCGACAGGCCGATGTACCAGTTGGCCGATGGCAGGCCCTTGATCGGGGTGAAGGTCAGCAGGCGGGGCTGGCCATTGGCGTCGACTTCGGTCAGCTCACCGGACAGTTTCGGCGTGTGCTGCGGGAACAGGTCCGACAGCGACTTCATCACCAGCTCCTTGTCCGGGTGGACCAGGATCTTGCCCTGGTCGTTGACCAGGAACGCATAACCCATGCCGCCGAAGTTCAGCGAATTGATGATCTGCACCAGGCCATCGAGGGCAAGGTCGCCACCGACCACGCCGACGCTGCCGGAAACCTTGCTGAGGATGCCGATGACCATCTTGTTGGTGGTCAGGTCGATGTAGGGTTCGGTGAGAATCGCACCTTGGGCATTCATGCCGTCCTTGTACCAGGGGCGGGTGCGCGGGTCGTAGCCCTCGGGCATCTTGGCGTCCGGGCGCACGCTGAAACCACCATCGACCTTGCCCAGGTAAACAGTGAGGAAGCTCGAGATCAGGGCATTCTGGCCCATCAGTGTTTCGGCATTGGACGGTTGCTGGGCAATGTTCTGCGCCAGGTTTTCCACCAGCTTGATACGGCCATCGAACAGGTTGCGGATGTTGGTCGAAGTGGATTCGCCCATTTCAGCCAGATAATTCTCCAGATTCTCGCGGATCGCATTACGCTGGAGGTAATCGTTGTAAAGGGTGAACAGGCTGAAGGCGAGTATCACGATCAATGATGCAGCCAAAAGGATCTTGTGGCTGAAACGCAGGTTTTTGTTCATGGCGTAATCGGTTCCGCTAAGGTTTTTATCGGGCGTTCGCACGGTATCGCTGCAAACAGTGCACCATCCCGAAAAGTCCTTTTTCGGTTGCTCCTGTCTATTAAGGCGAATATCACCCAAAGGTATCGGCCGAATTAAGCTAAAGCTTGAGCGGGGGAATAAAGAGATGTCGGAAACTTCGACCATAGTTGTAGGCGCTGACCCGAGCGGTCAGCCAGTGCAGCAAGCCATGCGCCTGGCCAATCGCCACGGCCTGGTCGCCGGGGCTACCGGTACTGGCAAGACCGTGACTCTGCAGCACCTGGCGGAAGTGTTCAGCGATGCCGGCGTGGCGGTGTTCGCCGCAGATGTCAAAGGCGACCTGTGTGGCCTGGGGGCGGCAGGCGCGCCACAAGGCAAGGTGGCTGAGCGAATCGCTGGCATGCCTTGGCTGGGGCATGTGCCACGGGCCTATCCGGTGTCGCTCTGGGAGGTGGCCGGGCAGCTTGGCCACCCTTTGCGCACAACCCTCAGCGAAATGGGCCCGTTATTGCTCGGTAATCTGCTGGAGTTGACCGACAGTCAGCAGGCAGCGCTGTATGCGGCGTTCAAGGTGGCGGATCGTGAAGGCTTGCTGCTGCTCGACCTGAAAGACCTCAAGGCCTTGTTGGCGCATCTGAAGGACAACCCGCAGCTGCTCGGCGAAGACAGCGCATTGATGACCACTGGCTCGACCCAGGCCTTGCTGCGCCGGCTGGCAACCCTGGAGCAGCAAGGTGCCGAGGCGTTGTTTGGTGAACCGGCGCTGCAACTGGAAGATCTGCTGCGGCCAGATGCCGATGGCCGTGGGCGCATTCACCTGCTTGATGCCAGCCGGCTGGTGCATGAAGCGCCGAAGGTTTACGCCACCTTCCTGCTATGGCTACTGGCTGAACTGTTCGAGCAGCTGCCGGAGCGCGGTGATGCCGACAAGCCTGTGCTGGCGCTGTTTTTCGATGAGGCGCACCTGTTGTTCAACGGCACGCCGAAAGCGTTGCAGGACCGGCTGGAGCAGGTGGTGCGGCTGATTCGTTCCAAGGGGGTTGGGGTGTATTTCGTCACCCAATCGCCGAGCGATCTGCCCGATAGCGTCCTGGCCCAGTTGGGTTTGCGCATTCAGCATGGCCTGCGTGCCTTTACCGCCAAAGAACAGAAGTCGCTCAAGGCTGTGGCTGATGGCTTCCGCCCCAACCCGGCGTTCGACAGCCTTGCGGTGTTGACCGAGCTGGGGATTGGCGAGGCGCTGGTCGGCACTTTGGAAGAGAAGGGGACGCCGGCGATGGTCCAACGGGTACTGATCGCGCCACCGCAATCGCGGATCGGCCCATTGAGTGCGGCCGAACGCAGTGCATTGATCGCGGCTTCACCTCTGCTGGGGCGGTACGACAAGGCGATCGACCGGGAGTCGGCGTATGAAATGCTGACCCAGCGTAAAGGTGAGCCAGTGGAGCCGGCGCCAGTGCCGAAGGCGGATGAAGAGAGTTTCGCTGACAAGGCGGGCGATTTTTTGCAGAGCGCGGCGGGGCAGGCGATCAAGTCGGCGGTGCGCCAGGCGGCCAATCAGTTTGGGAGGCAACTGGTGCGAGGGTTGATGGGGTCGTTGCTGGGCGGCAAGAAAAAGTGATTGGCATGGCTGTGCGGTCTTTGTAGGAGCGGCCTTGCGTCGCGAAAGGGCCGCAAAGCGGCCCCGACAATCTGTGCTGTTGCATAAATCCCGGGGCCGCTACGCAGCCCTTTCCGACCGGTCCGGCGCCCCGGCAAGGCCGCTCCTGCAGCGCACGCGTCACGGCAGGAATGATGGCCACGAAAAAGGCGCCCTGGGGCGCCTTTTTCAGTGCAGCGCAATCGCTCAGGCCAGTGCCTTGGATGCGAGCCAGAACAGGCCGGCCGCCAGGCCCATCGAGGCCGGCAGGGTCAGAACCCAAGCCAGCAGGATGGTTTTCACGGTGCCGCCTTGCAGGCCGCTCTTGTTGGCGACCATGGTGCCGGCAACGCCGGACGACAGCACATGGGTGGTCGACACCGGCAGGGCGAACACGTTGGCCATGCCGATGGCACAGGCCGCGGTGATTTGTGCCGACATGCCCTGGGCATAGGTCATGCCCTGCTTGCCGATCTTCTCGCCGACGGTCAGTACCACACGCTTCCAGCCCACCATGGTGCCCAGGCCCAAGGCCAGGGCAACGGCCACGATCACCCAGAACGGGGCGTATTCGGTGGTGGCGGTCAGGTCCTTGCGCAGTTTCTCGAGGTCGGCCTTTTCACGGGCTTCCAGGCCAGGCAGCTTGCCTACCTTCTTCGCGGTGTCATCCAGGCACAGCAGGTAGCGGCGCACTTCAACACGCTTTTCGGCATCCAGCGCGTGGTAGTCAGTCACCCCTTGCAGCGAGGACTGCAGGGCGGCGATGGTCGGTTCGGTTTGCTGCGGGTTGCAGCTGAACTGCTCAGGCAGGTCGGTCGACTTGGCCTTGCCCAGTGCCAGGAACTCGCCGAGGGTGGCGGCGTTGCGCTGGTAGAACTGGCTCATGTGCAAGGTGGCGTCGCGGGTGCGCTCGATCTGGTAGGTGGTGCTGTTCAGGTCGAGAACGAACTTGGCCGGGACGATACCGATCAGCACCAGCATGATCAGGCCGATGCCTTTCTGGCCATCGTTGGAACCGTGCACGAAGCTCACGCCCATGGCCGAAATCACCAGTACCAGGCGGTTCCAGAACGGCGGGTGTTTCTTGTCGTCGAGTTTGCGGCGTTGTTCCGGCGTCTTGTGCATCTTCGACAGCGGGCGCCACCACTTCAGGCCGATCAGCACCAGCGCGGCGACAGCGAAGCCGGCGATCGGCGAGACCACAAGCGACATGGCGATGTCGATCGCCTTCTGCCAGTTGACGCCATCGCCCAGCGGGATGTCGTTGATCAGGGCGTTGGCCAGGCCCACGCCGAGGATCGAGCCGATCAGGGTGTGCGAGCTGGAAGCGGGGATGCCGAAGTACCAGGTTCCGAGGTTCCAGGTGATGGCGGCGGCCAGCAACGAGA
The DNA here is from genome assembly GCF_003269045.1 of Pseudomonas sp. URMO17WK12:I7. NCBI lineage: Bacteria > Pseudomonadati > Pseudomonadota > Gammaproteobacteria > Pseudomonadales > Pseudomonadaceae > Pseudomonas > Pseudomonas sp. URMO17WK12:I7. The sequence continues at coordinate 122,606 of NZ_QLTL01000013.1, forward strand.
AGACCATGGCCAGGCCATGCCCGGTATTCACATTGATCAGCAGTTCGACCGGCAGCAGGTGCACGATGGCGTAGGCCACCCCGACACCGCCGAGCAGAACGCCGAGGAAGTTGAACACCCCGGAGAAGAACACGGCCAGGTGTGGTGGCATGGCTTTGGTATAGATGACGGTGGCTACCGCGTTCGCGGTGTCATGAAAGCCATTGATGAACTCGAATGCGAGCACGAAGGTCAGGGCGAGCAGCAGGCTCACCAATACCCAGGCATCCAGTCCGCTGAATAAATCGATCATGAAGGTTGTCTGGCGGTCATAGGGGGGCGGGATTATGCCAGAAAACCTTGGCAATCGATGCACCCACAGCTGACCGATGGCAGCATTGTGAGCGTCCTCTCAGCCAGGAAGATGAAGTGATCTGGCAGAAAAAGTTCCGTAAAAAAGCCTGAAATTTACGAAAAATCGTCAAATCTCTGAAAAAATCTCGGCGTCATATCGCTTCAAACGAGTGTATGAAATTTGTGTAATTCCATTTCATCCTCGGCCTTTCGGTAAAGATCCTCCGCGTCGTGGGCGCCAGGCCCGCGACGTGATGGCGGTACAGAAGGCAACTCAGGGCTGCTCGCTGCGCAGTTCCTTTTCCATCTTTTCCAGTTCCTGGCTGAATGCCTGGTCCTGAACGGTTGCACGTTTGCGCCAGGGTTTGCGTTCTGGCTCTGGTTGTGCGGCATAGGTGGTGACTTCACCACCGTAAACTTCCTTGTAACGTTCTGCCTGGCGCTCGAGTTCCGCGCGCAGTTCATCTTTCGTCACAGTAATACCTGAATAAGTAGTAATGGCTGGTGTTGTGCGCAGGTGCAAGTTGCCCATGCACATGACGTGCTGGTTGGCGGATGAAAGCCGGGCCAGTGTTCCATTGCCGGAGTGTCGATCCGGGCCAGCGGAATCGATTATAGCAATCGGTAAATCGCCAAAGCGGGTTATTTATGCAACGGCGTACAAAGTTTCCAGGCCAGCGGCGGCCTGTACACACTTTGAGCACGCAGTGCCTGCAATAGTTCGCTGGGGTTACGCCGCAAATTAGAAATAAAACGGCCCCGCACGAGGCGAGGCCGTTGCCTGGGGACTTCTACGGTGGGTACCTGACCAGTCTCTCCAAAGAAGCCACATGTGGCAGGAGAAAGGTATAAGTAAATTTGTCGGCGGTCAATTGCGATTATCGGCCGTTCGTTCGATAATCGCACGAGCCAGCGATTTTTTTGAGGTGAGCGATGAGTGACGAAACCACGGCCAACGAATCTGCCAATCCAGAGGCGTCCCGCCCGAGCGCACCTGCGCTGGCGCCTCCGATCGTGGCTTCACCGGCCAAGCGCATCCAGGCATTTACCGGTGACCCGGACTTCATGACCTCCCTGGCGCGTGGCCTGGCAGTGATCCAGGCCTTCCAGGAGCGCAAGCGCCACCTGACCATCGCGCAGATCAGCCACCGCACCGAGATTCCCCGGGCCGCCGTGCGCCGCTGCCTGCATACACTGATCAAGCTTGGTTACGCCACCACCGATGGGCGTACCTATTCGCTGTTGCCGAAAGTGCTGACCCTGGGCCATGCCTATCTGTCGTCAACGCCTCTAGCGGTGTCGGCCCAGCCCTATCTGGACCGCATCAGCGACCAGTTGCACGAAGCTGCCAACATGGCCACTCTCGAGGGCGATGACATCCTTTATATAGCCCGTTCGGCCACGGTGGAGCGGCTGATATCGGTCGACCTGTCGGTCGGTGGGCGGTTGCCGGCCTATTGCACATCCATGGGGCGCATCCTGCTGGCGGCGATGGACGACACCAGCTTGCGCGAATACCTCGACCGTGCCGACCTCAAGGCTCGGACCAGCCGTACCCTGAATGACCCCGAGTCGTTGTTCGCCTGCATCCAGCAAGTGCGGGAGCAGGGCTGGTGTGTGGTTGACCAGGAGCTGGAGCAGGGGCTGCGGTCGATCGCGGTGCCTATCTATGATGCGTCCGGGCAGGTGTTGGCGGCGCTGAACGTGAGCACCCATGTCGGGCGGGTGACGCGTAGCGAACTGGAGCAGCGCTTCCTGCCGATCCTGCTGGCGGCCAGCCGCGACCTTTGCCATCAATTGTTCGGTTGACGGTGTGAACGACACTGTTTCCTGTTCGATAAACGCACAGTGTCGCTCCGGGTGAATTGCGCCACCCTCAATCGCTGATTAATGTCTCTCGCAACGGTCGGCACTGCCGACCGATACAAGAAAAACATAAGAGGCGCATCCCATGACCACTGTCACTCGACTGCTACGGCCGCACCCGTTTGCAGTGCCGTTGTATCCAGGCTGATTCAGGCCGCACTTCATCGATATTCAAGCCCTGTACTGTTGACTCAAGTGCAGTGGCGCGACCGTGCTCCCTTTCTGGATAACAACAATGAACCAACCACATTCTGTCGGGAACAATCTCGACGTCCAGTCGTTCATCAATGAACAACCGCTGTCGCGCTATCAGTGGCGCGTGGTGATCCTCTGTTTTCTGATCGTCTTCCTCGATGGCCTCGATACCGCGGCCATGGGCTTCATCGCGCCTGCCTTGTCGCAGGAGTGGGGCATCGACCGCGCCAGCCTCGGCCCGGTGATGAGTGCCGCGTTGATCGGCATGGTATTCGGGGCCTTGGGCTCCGGGCCGCTGGCCGACCGTTTCGGGCGCAAGGGCGTGCTGGTCGGTGCGGTGCTTGTGTTCGGTGGTTTCAGCCTGGCTTCGGCCTATGCCGGCAACGTCGATCAGTTGCTGGTGCTGCGCTTTCTGACTGGCCTGGGTTTAGGGGCCGGTATGCCCAATGCCACCACGCTGCTGTCCGAATACACCCCTGAGCGCCTCAAGTCGCTGCTGGTGACCAGCATGTTCTGCGGCTTCAACCTCGGCATGGCCGGTGGCGGTTTCATCTCTGCGAAGATGATCCCGGCTTACGGCTGGCACAGCCTGCTGGTGATCGGTGGCGTGTTGCCGCTGCTGCTGGCCGTGGTGCTGATGGTCTGGCTGCCAGAGTCGGCGCGCTTCCTGGTGGTGCGCAACCGGGGTAACGACAAGGTGCGCAAGACCCTGGCGCCGATCGCGCCGGCAGTGGTGGCGCAGGCGGCAAGCTTCAGCGTGCCAGAGCAGAAGGCCGTGGCTGCACGCAACGTGTTTGCGGTGATCTTCTCCGGGACTTACGGCCTGGGCACGGTATTGCTGTGGCTGACCTACTTCATGGGCCTGGTTATCGTCTATCTGCTGACCAGCTGGTTGCCAACGCTGATGCGCGACAGTGGCGCAAGCATGGAGCAGGCAGCCTTCATTGGTGCGCTGTTCCAGTTTGGCGGTGTACTCAGCGCGGTGGCGGTAGGTTGGGCCATGGACCGCTTCAATCCGCACAAGGTCATCGGCATCTTCTACTTGCTGGCCGGGGTGTTTGCCTACGCCGTGGGCCAGAGCCTGGGCAACATCACCGTACTTGCCACTTTGGTGCTGGTCGCCGGCATGTGCGTGAACGGCGCACAGTCGGCCATGCCGTCGCTGGCCGCGCGTTTCTACCCGACCCAAGCGCGCGCCACAGGCGTATCGTGGATGCTGGGTATCGGCCGCTTCGGCGCCATCCTCGGGGCCTGGAGCGGCGCGACGCTGCTGGGCTTGGGCTGGAATTTCGAGCAGGTATTGACCGCACTCTTGGTGCCGGCGGCGTTGGCGACGGTGGGCGTGATCGTCAAAGGGCTGGTGAGCCACGCCGACGCGACCTGACAAGCGTGGGGCTGCGCAGCAGCCCCAGAGCCGAAGGCGGGTGTAACATTTTGTTCGATAATCGCACGAATAGTCGATTATCGAATTGTAAGCCACCCCTCTGTCTCCTTAATCTGGGCTCAACGTAGCACCCCTGGCAGGAGAAGCCTGATGCGTGAAGTATTTATCTGTGACGCCATCCGCACCCCGATCGGCCGCTTCGGCGGCTCCCTGGCAGGCGTGCGGGCCGACGACCTGGCGGCCGTGCCGCTGAAGGCGCTGATCGAACGTAATCCGTCGGTTCAGTGGGACCAGCTGGACGAAGTGTTTTTCGGCTGCGCCAACCAGGCCGGTGAAGACAACCGCAACGTCGCACGCATGGCCCTGCTGCTGGCCGGGCTGCCGGAGAGCATCCCGGGCGTGACCCTGAACCGCCTGTGCGCTTCGGGCATGGACGCTATCGGCACTGCCTTCCGCGCGATTGCCAGTGGCGAGATGGAGTTTGTGATTGCCGGCGGCGTCGAGTCGATGTCCCGTGCACCGTTCGTCATGGGCAAGGCCGAAAGCGGTTACTCGCGCAACATGAAGCTCGAAGACACCACCATCGGCTGGCGTTTCATCAACCCGTTGATGAAGAGCCAGTACGGCGTCGACGCCATGCCGGAAACTGCCGACAACGTGGCTGACGACTACAAGGTTTCCCGCGCTGACCAGGACGCTTTCGCCCTGCGCAGCCAGCAGAAGGCCGCTGCCGCCCAGGCTGCCGGTTTCTTCGCCGAAGAGATCGTGCCGGTGCGCATCGCGCACAAGAAGGGCGAAACCGTCGTCGAGCGTGACGAGCACCTGCGCCCAGAGACCACGCTGGAAGCGCTGACCAAGCTCAAGCCAGTCAACGGCCCGGACAAGACGGTTACCGCTGGCAACGCCTCGGGTGTCAACGACGGCGCTGCGGCATTGATCCTGGCTTCGGCCGAAGCGGTGAAGAAGCATGGCCTGACTCCACGTGCTCGCGTACTGGGCATGGCCAGCGCCGGTGTTGCCCCGCGTGTCATGGGCATCGGCCCGGTGCCAGCGGTGCGCAAGCTCACCGAGCGCCTGGGTGTGGCAGTGAACGATTTCGACGTCATCGAGCTTAACGAAGCCTTCGCCAGCCAAGGCTTGGCGGTGCTGCGTGAGCTGGGTGTGGCCGACGATGCGCCGCAGGTGAACCCTAACGGTGGCGCAATCGCCCTGGGCCACCCGCTGGGCATGAGCGGTGCGCGCCTGGTGCTGACGGCGCTTCACCAGCTGGAGAAGAGCGGTGGCCGCAAGGGCCTGGCAACCATGTGTGTGGGTGTTGGCCAAGGTCTGGCGTTGGCGATCGAGCGGGTTTGATCGGTTTCGGCCTCTTCGCGGGTGAACCCGCTCCCACAGGGGGAACCACGCCTCCCTTTGTGGGAGCGGGCTCACCCGCGAAGAGGTCGGCACTTACGACACAAGGCCAATTGCCAGCCCGCAAGCGGAACGAGTGTGTTACTAGGTATGTCTAGACTTACCTAGGACCCTCCAGGAGTAAACCGTCATGACCTCAAGCTATTACACCGGTGAGGAGCGCAGCAAGCGCATCTTCGCTATCGTCGGTGCCTCTTCGGGCAACTTGGTGGAATGGTTCGACTTCTACGTCTATGCCTTCAGCGCGATCTACTTCGCGGCCTCTTTCTTCCCCTCCGACGACCCCACCGTGCAGTTGCTCAACACGGCCGGTGTATTTGCTGCAGGCTTCCTGATGCGCCCGATCGGTGGCTGGATCTTCGGCCGCCTGGCCGACCGCCACGGCCGCAAGAATTCCCTGATGATCTCGGTGCTGATGATGTGCTTCGGCTCCTTGATGATCGCCTGCCTGCCGACCTATTCGAGCATTGGTGCCTGGGCTCCGGCGCTGCTGTTGCTCGCGCGGCTGATCCAGGGCCTGTCGGTGGGGGGTGAATATGGCACCACCGCGACCTACATGAGTGAAGTGGCCCTGCGCGGCCAGCGCGGCTTCTACGCGTCGTTCCAGTATGTGACCCTGATCGGCGGCCAGTTGCTGGCAGTGCTGGTGGTGGTGATCATGCAGCAACTGCTGAGCGAGGAAGAGCTGCGCGCCTGGGGCTGGCGCATTCCGTTTGTGGTCGGTGCCATCGCGGCGCTGATCTCGCTGATGCTGCGCCGCTCGCTGCACGAGACCAGCAGCGCCGAAACCCGCAAGGACAAGGACGCCGGCACCATCAAGGGGCTGTTCCGCAACCACACCGCAGCATTCATCACCGTGCTTGGCTACACGGCCGGTGGCTCGCTGATCTTCTACACCTTCACCACCTACATGCAGAAGTACCTGGTCAACACGGCCGGCATGCATGCGAAGACCGCCAGTTACGTGATGACCGGGGCGCTGTTCCTGTACATGGTGATGCAGCCGTTCTTCGGCATGCTTTCCGACCGCATCGGCCGTCGCAACTCGATGCTGCTGTTCGGTGCGCTGGGCACCCTCTGCACGGTACCGCTGCTGATGGCGCTTAAGACCGTGAGCAACCCATTCATGGCCTTCGTGCTGATTACCCTGGCCCTGTGCATCGTCAGTTTCTACACCTCGATCAGTGGCCTGGTGAAAGCCGAGATGTTCCCGCCGCAGGTCCGTGCGCTGGGCGTGGGCCTGGCTTACGCGGTGGCTAACGCGGCGTTTGGTGGGTCGGCCGAGTACGTGGCCCTGGGCCTGAAGAGCATGGGCATGGAAAACACCTTCTACTGGTACGTGACGGCCATGATGGCAATCGCCTTCCTGTTCAGCCTGCGCCTGCCGAAGCAGGCGGAATACCTGCACCATGATGATTAAGGACGTTGCATGAGCAACCAACTGTTCGACGCCTACTTCACTGCCCCGGCCATGCGCGAAGTGTTCTCCGACCGTGGCCGCCTGCAGGGCATGCTCGACTTCGAAGCCGCGCTGGCCCGTGCTGAGGCCGCGGCCGGCCTGGTGCCACACACTGCCGTGGCGGCTATCGAGGCAGCCTGCCAGGCTGAACGCTACGACGTGCGCGCCCTGGCCGATGCCATTGCCACCGCTGGCAACTCGGCGATCCCGCTGGTCAAGGCGCTGGGCAAGGTGATCGCCAGTGGTGTGCCCGAAGCCGAGCGCTACGTGCACTTGGGCGCCACCAGCCAGGATGCGATGGATACCGGGCTGGTGCTGCAGTTGCGTGATGCATTGGCGCTGATCGAAACCGACCTCGGCAAGCTGGCCGACACCCTGGCCCGCCAGGCCCTGCAGCATGCCGATACGCCCCTGGTTGGGCGTACCTGGCTGCAGCATGCCACCCCAGTAACCCTGGGCATGAAGCTGGCAGGTGTGCTCGGTGCCTTGACGCGCCACCGCCAGCGCCTGCAGGAACTGCGCCCGCGCCTGTTGGTGCTGCAGTTCGGCGGAGCCTCCGGCAGCCTGGCGGCGCTGGGAAGCAAAGCCATACCGGTTGCTGAGGGCCTGGCCGAACAACTCAAGCTGACCTTGCCTGAGCAGCCGTGGCATACCCAGCGTGACCGCCTGGTGGAGTTCGCTTCGGTGCTGGGCCTGATAGCCGGCAGCCTGGGCAAGTTCGGCCGCGATGTCAGCCTGCTGATGCAGACAGAAGCCGGTGAGGTGTTCGAGCCTTCCGCGCCAGGCAAGGGTGGTTCATCGACCATGCCGCACAAGCGCAACCCGGTCGGTGCTGCGGTGCTGATCGGCGCCGCCACCCGCGTGCCGGGGCTGCTGTCGACACTGTTTGCGGCCATGCCCCAGGAGCACGAGCGCAGCCTCGGCCTGTGGCATGCCGAATGGGAAACCTTGCCAGACATCTGCTGCCTTGTCTCTGGCGCCCTGCGCCAGGCCCAGGTGATCGCCGAAGGCATGGAGGTGGATGCCGAGCGCATGCGCCGCAACCTAGACCTGACCCAGGGCCTGGTGCTGGCCGAAGCGGTGAGTATCGTGCTCGCCCAGCGCCTGGGCCGAGACCGTGCCCACCACTTGCTGGAGCAGTGCTGCCAGCGTGCCGTGGCCGAACAGCGCCACCTGCGCGCCGTACTGGGTGACGAGCCGCAGGTCAGTGACGAACTGAGCGCCGAAGAACTCGACCGCCTGCTCGACCCTGCCCATTATCTTGGCCAGGCCCGCGTCTGGGTGGCGCGCGCCGTGGCTGAACATCAACGTTTGACTGCCTGAAGGAGATCGCTGTGGCGCACTTGCAACTGGCCGATGGCGTACTGAACTACCAACTCGATGGCCCGGCCGATGCTCCGGTGCTGGTTCTGTCCAACTCGCTGGGTACCGACCTAGGCATGTGGGACAGCCAGATTCCGCTGTGGAGCGAACATTTCCGCGTGCTGCGCTACGACACTCGTGGCCACGGTGCTTCGCTGGTCAGTGAAGGCCCGTACAGCATCGAACAACTGGGCCAGGATGTACTGGCGCTGCTTGACGCCCTGGACATCCAGCACGCGCACTTCGTCGGCCTGTCCATGGGCGGCCTGATCGGCCAGTGGCTGGGCATCAATGCCGGCGCGCGCCTGCACAGCCTGACCCTGTGCAACACCGCCGCCAAGATCGCCAACGACGAGGTGTGGAACACCCGTATCGACACCGTGCTCAAAGGCGGCCAGCAAGCCATGGTCAACCTGCGCGATGCCTCCATCGCCCGCTGGTTCACCCCAGCATTTGCCGAGCAACAGCCGCAAGAGGCCCAGCGCATCTGCCAGATGTTGGCGCAGACCCGTCCCGAGGGCTATGCCGCCAACTGCGCGGCCGTGCGTGACGCCGACTTCCGCGAGCAACTGGGCCGCATCCAGGTAGCGACGCTGATCGTCGCCGGTAGCGAAGATGTGGTCACCACACCGGAGCATGGCCGTTTCATGCAGGCCGGTATCATCGGTGCCACTTACGCCGAGTTCCCGGCGGCGCACCTGTCCAACGTCGAGATTGGCGAGCCGTTCAGCCGCCGCGTGCTCGACTTCCTGCTGGCTCGCTGAGGACTTGGCCATGGATGAGAAACAACGTTACGACGCCGGCATGCAGGTTCGCCGCGCTGTGCTGGGCGATGCCCATGTGGACCGCAGCCTGGAGAAGCTCAACGACTTCAACGGCGAGTTCCAGGAAATGATCACCCGGCACGCCTGGGGCGACATCTGGACCCGCCCCGGCCTGCCACGGCACACCCGCAGCCTGATCACCATTGCCATGCTGATCGGCATGAACCGCAACGATGAACTGAAGCTGCACCTGCGCGCGGCGGCTAACAACGGCGTGACCCGCGACGAGATCAAGGAAGTGCTGATGCAGAGCGCGATCTACTGCGGCATTCCGGCGGCCAATGCCACTTTCCACATGGCCGAGTCCGTGTGGGATGAGCTCGGGGTTGAATCGAGGTCCTGAGCCTGCTCATGCCCTGTAGGAGCGCCCCGGCAAGGCCGCTCCTACAATGCGCGAACGGCCACAGGGCCGGCATTGGCTTCCACAGCCCGCTTCAACTCAGGGCACAGGCCCAGCATGAACGCCGCTTCAGCGACCACGAACAGCGGGCCGATGATCAGCCCGCTGATGTCGTCGACGAACGCCGGCTTGCGGCCCTCGTAATGATGCCCGACGAACTGGATGATCCAGCCCACCACGAACGCACCCAGCCCGGCGCTGAGCCACAGGCTGGTCGACTGCGTGGCCAGTGCCTGGCCAATCCACAGGCACAACCCCAGCAGCAGGCCCATGACCAGGCCGAAGCGCAGGTCCAGGCGCAGGTAGAACCGCACTGCAGCGGCTGCGGCGAGCAGGGCGGGGGATAGCCAGATGCCGGCCACGTCCCAGCCGGGGCGCGACAGCAGCACAGTGACGGCCACCACGATCAGCGGAATACCGACAAAGTGGGTGGCGATGTTGCGTGGGTCGCGGTGGTAGTTGGCGTATTGGCTCAGGTGTTCGACGAGGTTTTTCATTGTTGTTCCTCCCTGGGTGGCCTGTTCAGCTTTGTGTCGCCTGCGCCGGCCCTTTCGCGGGTAAACCCGCTCCCACAGGTACAGCGCCTGTCTCAAGAGCAGCGGTGATCCTGTGGGAGCGGGTTTACCCGCGAAAGGGCCGGGACAGGCTACCGATATAGCTGAGGATAGCCCGCAGCGACCACCATCATCAGTTCAGCGAATGGCAGCAGCGCGCATTGGCGCATCCAGCCCCACCAAGGTCTCGATCATCGCCCGTGCCGCCGGGGACAGCCGGTAACCGCTGCGGCTGACCACGCCACACCTCACGCTCAGGACTTCCAGCGCCGGCGGCAGGTTGCGCCAGTGCAGGCGCACCAGGCGCCCGGCGGCGAGATCGTCAGCCACGGCTTCTTCGCTGGCAGTGCCCACGGCATCGCTGGCCAGCACCACACTGCGCAACACCGCCAGGTGCTCGGTCTGCAGGTGCGGGATGAAATCGCTGCGCCCGCTGAGGTTGGCCAGCCGCTTGCGCACACCGGGGGCGAGCAGGGCACTGGCCAGGGGATAGGTGAACAGGTCGTTGGTCGACAGGCTGTCCTTGGCCAGCAGCGGGTGGCCGGGGCGACAGAAGAACAGCCCGGGGCGCGGGGTGAGCGGTTCGGTATGGAAGTTGGGGTCCGCTTCGAACGGGCGGATGTCGTCGACGAAGAACTCGATCTGCTCCCGACGCAAGGCCTGGCCCAGTCGTTCGGCGTTGTCCACCAAGAGCGCCGTGCGGATGCCTGGGTGGCTGGCGATGAAATGCTGCAGTGCTTGTGGCACCAGGCGCACGGCCAGGGCTGGTCCGCTGCCGAAATGCAGTTCGCCAGCGTCGAGCTTGGTCATCTGCAGCACTTCGTTGCTCAGTTGGTTGGCACCCTGTACCAGGCGTCGGGCATGTTGCAGTACCACCTGGCCCTCGGGGGTGGGGGGCAGGGCTTTGCTGGCGCGGTCGACCAAGGGGCAGCCGAAGGTTTGCTCAAGGCTCTGGATGGCCCGGCTGAAGGCAGGTTGAGTGATGCCCATGGCTTCGGCGGCGCGGACGAAACTGCGGTATTCGGTAAGGGCGATGAAGTAGCGCAGTTGGCGAAGGTCCATGTCGAGGCTCTGCGGCGGAAACAGGGCTCGATTTAAGCTGTTACTTCATATGTCGTCAAAGAAGGTTTGTGGATGTGTTTATTTCTTTTGGTTATTTAACAAGGCATCTGGCCTCTTCGCGGCTAAAGCCGCTCCTACAGGTGTGCCGGAGAGCCTGTAGGAGCGGCTTTAGCCGCGAAGAGGCCAGTCGATTTAGAGGAGATTCAGTGGGTAGCTCACGATCAACCGGTTTTCATCAAAAGCGTTGGTGCTGAAATCCCGGCGCATCGTGGAATTGCGCCACTTCACCGACAGGTCCTTGAAGGTGCCCGACTGGATCACATAGGCCAGCTCGCTCTCCCGCGCCCATTCCTTGCCGTCGGTCACGCCGCCGGCGGTGACATTGTCGCCCTTGATGTAGCGGTTCATCAGGGTCAGACCGGGGATGCCGACGGTGACGAAGTTGAAGTCGTGGCGTACCTGCCAGGAGCGCTCCTTGGCATTGTCGAAGCTTGAGTTGTAGCTGTCGTTGGCCAGGGTGCCGCCGCTGGTGCCGTTGACCCGCAGCCACGCGTTGTCACCGCTGACCTTCTGCAGGCCGACGTAGAAGGTGTTGCCCTTGTAGCGCGCCGACAGCATTGCCGAAGCCGTGCGGTTGTCCAGCTGGCCTGCGCGTTCCGCGCCATCTTCCTTGCCCCAGAAGTAGCCCAGGTTGGCGCCCAGGGTCCATTCGCCCAGCGGCTGGCTGTGCATCAGGTTCAGGTATTGCTGGCGGTAGATGTCCTTGAGCTGGGCGTCCCACAGGCCGATCATGGTGCGCTTGTCGTTGAAGGTGTATTCACCGCCGCCGAAATTGAAGCGGTCCGAAGTGAAGGCCGCGCGGCCGTTTAGCGACATGTCTTCCATGCTGGCATCGTTGCGCGGGCTGTTGCCGCGGAACTGGCCGGCGTACAGGGTCAGCCCTTCGATTTCCTTCGAAGTGACCTGGCCACCACGGAAGGTCTGCGGCAGCGAGCGGCCGTCGTCCGAGCGCAAAATCGGCAGTACCGGCATCCATTCGCCGACTTTCAGTTCGGTCTCGGACAGCTTGGCTTTCAATGCCACACCCAGGCGGCCAAAGTCGTCAGCCGGGCGGCCGTCGTCATGCACCGGTAGTAACTGGGTGTTGGTGGTGCCTTTACCGCCATCGAGCTTGACCGAATACAGGCCCAGCACGTCCACGCCGAAGCCGACGGTCCCTTGGGTGAAACCGGAGCGGGCATCGAGGATGAAGCTCTGGGTCCATTCTTCGCCCTTGCCCTGCGGGTAGGCCGGGTCGACAAAGTTGCGGTTGATATAGAAGTTGCGCAGGTTGAGGCTGGCCTTGGCGTCCTCTATGAACCCGCCATTGTCGGCGGCGCATACAGGCAGGGCGCAGGAAATGGCCAACAGGCCGGGCAGCAGCTGGCGTGCGGGTTGCGAAGTGCTCATCTGTCGTGGATCTCTTGTTTTTATGGGCGAGCCGCTGCTCGGCAGGATGCGGCCTGCTGGCGCGGGTCTTTTGATCAACTTGTGCAGCGTTGCGTGGGAGATGGTGCGGGGCCGGGCGAGGGTGAGGCAATTCGCCGCAAACGGAATTGGGCGATAATCGAACGCTATGTTCCGGTTGGTTAATTTTGCCTAACAAAAAGCCCAGCGCGAGGCTGGGCTTGATGTTGTTGCCGATTAATCAGCTTTTCGGTGTGTCTACCGAGGCTTGCTGATTGGCTTGGCCAGTCTGCTCGTACCAGCCACCGCCGAGCGCCTTGTACAGGTTGACCTCGCTGGTCAGCTGCGAGAGGCGGTCGGTGATCAGCGACTGCTGCGACGAGTACAGGTTGCGCTGGGCATCGAGGAAGGTCAGGTTGCTGTCGATACCGATGCGGTAGCGGCGCTCGGCCAGGCGGTAGTAGTCCTTGTTCGCCTGCACAAGGTCGCGTTGCGCTTGCAGCTGCTCTTCGAAGGTCTTGCGCGCCGCGAGGCCATCGGAGACTTCCTGGAATGCGGTCTGGATGGTCTTTTCGTACTTGGCGACGTTGATGTCCTTCTGGATCTTCGAGTAGTCCAGGCTGGCCTTCAGGCTGCCGGCGTTGAAGATCGGCAGGTTGATCTGCGGCTGGAACAGCCAGGTGCCCTGGCCGCCCGCGAACAGGTGACCCATGTCGGGGCTCAGGCTGCCGGCATTGGCGGTCAGGCTGATGCTCGGGAAGAACGCTGCACGGGCCGCGCCGATGTTGGCGTTGGCGGCCTTGAGCAGGTGCTCGGCTTCCTGGATGTCCGGGCGCCGCTGAAGGATATCGGACGGCAGGCCGGCTGGCACTTCGGCCAGCTGGTCGGCATTGAGCTCCAGCGGCTTGGCCAGGTCGGCCGGAATGCCGGTGCCCAGCAGCACGGTCAGGCTGTTGACGTCCTGGGCGAGCAGGCGCTGGTACTGCGAGTACTTGACCCGTGCACCTTCCACGGCGGTACGCGACTGGCTGACGTCGAGCGCTGAAGCCACACCGACTTCATTGCTGCGGCGGGTCAGGTTGTAGCTTTCCTCGTAGGTCTTGAGCGTCTCTTCAGTCAGCTTGAACAGGGCTTGGTCGGCCTGCCAGGTGTAGTAGGCGTTCGCCACGCTGGCCACCAGGGCGATCTGCGTGGAGCGGCGCGCCTGCTCGCTGGACAGGTAGGTTTCCAGGGCCTGCTCGGTCAGGCTGCGTACGCGGCCGAACAGGTCCAGTTCATAGGCACTGACGCCCAGGGTGGCCGAATACTGGCTGGTGATGCCTGACTCGCCGGTTTGCGACATGTTCGCTGGCACGCGCTGGCGGCTGCCGCTGCCGGTGGCCGAAACTGCCGGGAACAGGTCGGCACGCTGGATGCGGTACTGGGCACGGTAGGCGTCGATGTTCAACGCTGCCACACGCAGGTCGCGGTTGTTGACCAGCGAGGTCTGGATCAGCTGCTGCAGTGCCGGGTCGTGGAAGAACTGGCGCCAGCCCTGTTCGGCAGCGGCGACGTCGGCCGACTGGGTGGGCGAGTACGCAGGGCCTTGCGGCCACTGCGCAGCCACCGGCGATTCCGGGGTCTGGTAGTCAGGGATCAGCGAGCAGCCGCCGAGAATGAAAGCGGTTACCGCCAGGGACAACAAAGACTTGGTCATTGCCCAGCCTCATAACGTGGAGTTTCAGGGGAGTCGTGTTTTTCCGGCTCTTTGCTGCCGAACAGCGACGACACTGCGACGAAGAATAGCGGTACCCAGAAGATTGCCAGGATGGTTGCACTGATCATGCCGCCGATCACGCCGGTGCCGATGGCGTGCTGGCTGCCCGCGCCGGCGCCGCTGGCGATGGTCAACGGTACCACGCCGAGGATGAACGCCAGCGAGGTCATGATGATCGGGCGCAGACGCATGCGGCACGCTTCGATGGCCGAGTCATAAAGGCTGCGGCCCTGCTCGTGCAGTTCCTTGGCGAATTCGACGATCAGGATCGCGTTCTTCGCCGCCAGGCCGATGGTGGTCAACAGGCCGACCAGGAAGTACACGTCGTTGGACAACCCGCGCAGGCTGGTGGCGATCAGCGCACCGATGATACCCAGTGGGACTACCAGTACGACGGCGATCGGGATCGACCAGCTCTCGTACAAGGCTGCCAGGCAGAGGAACACGAACAGTACCGAGAGGGCGAACAGCGCCGGCATTTGCGAGCCGGAGAGTTTTTCCTCGTAGGACATGCCGGTCCAGGAGAAGCCGACACCGCTTGGCAGTTCGCCGGCGATACGCTCGACTTCGGCCATGGCCTCACCGGTACTGTAGCCCGGCGCTGGCGCACCCAGGATTTCCATCGCCTCGACGCCGTTGTAGCGCGACAGTTTCGGCGAGCCGTAGGTCCATTCGCCCTTGGCGAAGGAGGAGAACGGCACCATCTCGCCCGCGCCGTTGCGCACGTACCACTTCTGCAGGTCTTCCGGGCTCATCCGCGAGTTGGGTTCACCCTGGATGTACACCTTCTTGACCCGGCCACGGTCGATGAAGTCGTTGACGTAGCTGGCACCCAAGGCAATCGACAGGGTGTTGTTGATGTCGGCGATGGTCACGCCCAGGGCGCTGGCACGTTCGTCATCAATGGTCAGCTGGTATTGCGGTTCATCGTTCAGGCCGTTCGGGCGCACGGCGCTGAGGATCTTGCTCTGCGCGGCCTTGGCCAGGAACTGGTTGCGTGCTTCCATCAGCTTGGCGTGGCCGACACCGCCGCGGTCCTGCAGGAACACGTCGAAGCCGGTGGCGTTACCCAGTTCGAGTACCGCAGGCGGGGCAAAGGCGAACACCATCGCGTCACGGAACGTGAAGAAGTGCTGCTGGGCACGCTGGGCCAGGGCGAACACGCTGTTTTCCTTGGCGCGTTCATCCCAGGGCTTGAGCATGATGAACGCCATGCCCGAACTCTGCCCGCGACCGGCGAAGTTGAAACCGTTGACGGTGAACACCGACGCTACGGTGTCGGATTCTTCCTTGAGCAGGTACTCACGCATCTGGTCAACCACCACCTGGGTGCGCTCGGCACTGGAACCGGCCGGCGTTTGTACCTGGGCGAACAGTACACCCTGGTCTTCTTCAGGCAGGAACGCAGTAGGGATGCGGGCGAACAGCCAGATCATGCCGACCACGATCAGCGCATAGGCCAACAGGAATGGAACCTTGTTGCGCAGGATTGCGCCAACGCTACGCTCGTAACCATTGACGCTGCGGTCGAAGTTGCGGTTGAACCAGCCGAAGAAGCCACCTTTGGCGGTGTGGTGCTCGCCTTTCTTCAGCGGCTTGAGCATGGTTGCACACAGGGCCGGGGTGAAGATCAGCGCCACCAGTACCGAAAGGCCCATGGCCGAAACGATGGTGATGGAGAACTGCCGGTAGATCACGCCGGTGGAACCACCAAAGAACGCCATGGGCAGCAGTACCGCCGACAGCACCAGGGCGATACCCACCAGGGCACCCTGGATCTGTTCCATCGAGCGCTTGGTCGCCTCTTTGGGCGGCAGGCCCTCTTCGGACATCACCCGCTCGACGTTCTCCACCACGACGATGGCGTCGTCCACCAGCAAGCCGATGGCCAGGACCATGGCGAACATGGTCAGGGTGTTGATGCTGAAGCCCGCAGCGGCAAGGATACCGAAGGTACCCAGCAACACCACCGGGACGGTCATGGTGGTGATGATGGTGGCGCGGAAGTTCTGCAGGAACAGGTACATCACCAGGAACACCAGGACCACGGCTTCGATCAAGGTGTGGATCACACCGCTGATCGATTCGGTGACCACCGGGGTGGTGTCATACGGGAATACCGCTTTCACCCCGGGCGGGAAGAACGGTTCCAGGTCGGAAATGGTCTTGCGCAGGGCCTTGGCAGTGTCCAGGGCGTTGGCACCAGTGGCCAGTTTTACCGCAAGGCCGGAAGCCGGCTTGCCGTTGAACTGGGCGCTCACCGCGTAGTTTTCGCCGCCCAGGCCGACCTGGGCAACATCACCCAGACGCACCTGCGAACCGTCGGTGTTGACCTTGAGCAGGATCTTCTCGAACTGCTCGGCGGTCTGCAGACGGGTCTTGCCGATGATGGTGGCGTTCAGCTGGGTGCCAGGCATGGCGGGCAAGCCGCCGAGCTGGCCGGAGGACACCTGCACGTTCTGCGCGGCAACGGCGGTCTTGACGTCGACCGGGGTCAGCTGGAATTTGTTCAGCTTGGCCGGATCGAGCCAGATACGCATGGCGTACTGCGCACCGAACACCTGGAAGTCACCCACACCGGCAGTCCGCGAAATCGGGTCCTGCATGTTCGAGACGATGTAGTTGGCCAGGTCGTCCTTGGTCATGCTGCCGTCTTCGGACACCAGGCCGATCACCAGCAGGAAGTTCTTCACGGCCTTGGTGACGCGGATACCTTGCTGCTGCACTTCCTGCGGCAGCAGCGGGGTGGCCAGGTTCAGCTTGTTCTGCACCTGGACCTGGGCGGTGTCAGGGTTGGTGCCCTGCTCGAAGGTAGCGGTAATGGTCATGCTGCCGTCGGAGTTACTTTCCGACGACACATAACGCAGGTTGTCGATACCGTTGAGCTGCTGCTCGATGACCTGCACCACGGTGTCCTGCACGGTCTGCGCCGAGGCGCCCGGGTAGGTCACGGCGATGGCGATGGCCGGCGGCGCGATGCTCGGGTACTGGTTGATCGGCAGCTTCAGGATCGACAAGGCGCCGACCAGCATGATCACCAAGGCAATCACCCAGGCGAAGATCGGGCGATCGATAAAGAACTTCGACATGGTTTACTCCGCTTTGGCGTCTGCTTTGGCCGCGTTGGCCTGATCAGGGCTGCCTGGCTTCTTGACGTTGGTGGCGTCGCTGACCTTGACCTCGACCCCAGGGCGTACGTACTGCAGGCCTTCGGTGATCAGGCGGTCGCCCGGGTTCAAGCCTTCCTCGATCAGCCAGTCGCTGCCCAGGGTACGGCTGGCCTTGAGCTGGCGCAGTTCGACCTTGTTCTCCTGGTTGACCACCAGCGCGGTGGGCGCGCCCTTGAGGTCGCGGGTCACGCCTTGTTGCGGCGCCAGGATGGCATTGGCGTTGACCCCGGCCTTGAGCCGCGCATGCACGAACATGCCAGGCAGCAGGGTGTGATCGGGGTTGGGGAAGAGCGCGCGCAGGGTCACGGAGCCGGTGGTCTCGTCGACCGACACTTCGGAGAACTCCAGGCGCCCGTCCTGCTTGAACAGGCTGCCGTCTTCCAGCACCAGCTGCACCGAAGCGGCGTTGTCGCCGGCCTTCTGCAACTGGCCGCTTTCCAGGTCACGGCGCAGCTTGAGCAGCTCGGCAGTGGACTGGGTGACGTCGACGTAGATCGGGTCGAGCTGCTGGATGGTGGCCATGGCGTTGGTCTGGCCATTGCTCACCAGGGCGCCTTCGGTAAACGAGGAGCGGCCAATACGGCCGCTGATCGGGGCGAGGACCTTGGTGTAACGCAAATCGATTTGCGCGCTTTTCAGCGAAGCTTCGGCCTGCAATCGTTTGGCACTGGCGTCGTCGTATTCCTGTTTCGAGACCGCCTGTTCGTTGACCAGCTGCTTGTAGCGCTCGGCCAGCGACTTGGTCGCCTGCAGGTTGGCCTGGGCGTTGGCCAGGGTGGCTTCGTACACGGCTGGGTCGATCTGGTACAGCTGCTGGCCTTCCTTGACCTCGCTGCCTTCCTTGAACAGGCGCTTGAGGATGATGCCATTGACCTGCGGGCGCACTTCGGCGACGCGGAAGGCGCTGGTGCGCCCTGGCAGTTCCGAGGTCAGGGTGAAGGATTGCGGCTGAATGGTCACGACGCCGACCTGAGGAGCCTGCGCTGCGGGCGCGGCTTCTTCTTTCTTACAGCCACTTAGCAGGGTTGCCAGGGCGACGGCGGAAACCAGAGCGGTAACGGCTGGCTTGAATTGCATGAGGATCCTCGGGTCGCAAGAGCAGGGAGACGCTCAAGAGTAATGGAAGAGTCTTGTCAGAAAAAAACTATCCGGTGGATAAATAGCTTACTAACGAATATACTTACATTCACGGTTGTTTGTAAATACCGCTGGGTAGTACTTGGCTACTACCACAGCCCTTGATTAGCCCATCCGGGAGGCACCCTGCAGAGGTGACCCCGGCGATTCTCCCCGGCTGCGCAGCGCAGCGGGCCCAGATGAGGTTGCACTGCCATGGTCCGTCGAACCAAAGAAGAAGCCCAGGAGACTCGCGCCCAGATCATCGAGGCCGCGGAAAAGGCCTTCTACAAGCGCGGGGTTGCGCGAACCACACTGGCTGACATCGCCGAGCTGGCGGGCGTTACCCGGGGGGCCATCTACTGGCACTTCAGCAACAAGGCGGAACTGGTGCAGGCCCTGCTCGACAGCTTGCATGAAACCCATGACCACCTGGCGCGGGCCAGTGAAAGCGAAGACGAACTGGACCCGCTCGGCTGCATGCGCAAGCTTTTGCTGCAGGTGCTCAACGAGCTGGTGCTGGACGCCCGTACCCGGCGTATCAATGAAATCCTGCATCACAAGTGCGAGTTCACCGATGACATGTGTGAAATTCGCCAGCAGCGCCAAGGTGCGGTGCTGGATTGCCATGTGGGCATCAAGCTGGCCTTCGCCAATGCCGTGCGCCGCGGCCAGCTACCTGCGGATTTGGATATAGACCGAGCGGCCGTGGCTCTGTTCGCCTATGTCGATGGCCTGATCGGGCGCTGGTTGCTGCTGCCGGACAGTTTCGATCTGCGGCGCGATGCTGAAAAATGGGTCGACACAGGGCTGGATATGCTGCGCTTGAGCCCAGCGCTACGCAAATGACACTTTGTTAAGGATTGTGAGGAAGTGTTTTCCTTGTGTATTAAGCGAGCATTAATACCTTTCGGCAATCGAGCTTAGTGGAAGCTCCACAGCTTTCAACGGCCGCGCAGTTGCCGGTCTGGCAATGCCAGGGCCGCCAACAGCCCCAGCAGCGCAATCCCCGCACTGCCCAGCAGCAAGAGGCGGAACGTTTCCAGCAGCCGCATCTGCGTGGCTGGGTCTGCCTCGCCAGCCTTGAGGCTCCCCAACAGCGGGTTGCCCAGCAACTCGAAACCACCCTGTTGCAGCAGCGCCAGCAGCAGGCTGGACATGCATGCCACACCCATGGCCCCACCTAGCGAGCGGAACAGGTTGGTGGTGCTGGTGGCCACGCCGATGTCCTTGCTTTCCACTGCGCTCTGCGTACCCACCAGCGAGGTCGGGAACTGCAGGCCACAGGCGATACCCGTCAGCAGCATGAACACGGCACTGAGCAAACCTGACTGCGGTGGGGTGATGGCCATGGCGAAGATCGCCACGGGCATCAGTACGGCGCCTGCCAGAATCTGTGGTTTGAAGCGCCCGGTGAGGCTGGTCATGCGCCCGCCGGTGAAGGCGCCGATGGGCAGGCCCATGGCCAGCGGCAGCAGGTGCAGCGCGGCGCTGTCGGCACCGGCGCCCGTGATGCCCTGGTAGCGTAGGGGCATCAACATGGTCAGTGAGATCGACTGGAAGCTGGCGAAGAAGATTACCCCCCAGCACAGCACGGCAACCCGGTTGCCAAACAGGCCCATGGGTAGCAGCGGTTCCTGGCAGCGCCGCTCATGGCCGACGAACAAGCTCAGGCCAAGCAATGCGCAGGCGAACAGTGCCAGCACGGCGGCTGAGCGCCACGCATGGCCCTGGCCGACCAGGGTAATGCCCAGCAGCAAACTGCCCAGGCCGAGGATCATCAGTATCGCGCCGAGGTAATCGACCCGGGCCTGGCGACGTTGCACCGGCATGCCGGCCAAGGCGCGGCGGATCGCCCACAGTGCAACCAGGCCCAGCGGCAGGTTGATCCAGAATACCCAACGCCAGGACAGGTACTCGGTCAGCCAGCCGCCGAGCACTGGCCCGGCCACGCTGGCCACGGCGTACATGCTGCTGAAGTAGCCCTGGTAACGGCCACGTTCGCGCGGCGGTACGAAGTCGCCGATGATTGCCTGGCTCACCGACACCATGCCGCCGGCACCGATACCTTGCAGCACGCGCGCCATGACCAGTTGCTGCATGTCCTGGGCCATGGCACAGGCGATCGAGGCCAGGGTGAACAGGCTGATGCCGGTGAGGATCATGCGCCGGCGGCCATACAGGTCGCCAAGCTTGCCGTAGATCGGCACCGCCACGGTCATCGCCACCATGTAGCCGGAAATCACCCAGGCCAGCAGGCCGACGTCGTTGAACTGGGCCGAGATGGCCGGCAGGGAAACCGCGACGATGGTCTGGTCGAGGGCGCCAAGGAAGATCGCCAGCATCAGGGCGGTCAACACGTTGCGCAGGACGGTCGGGGGCAGGGCGGCGGTCACGGGGGGTACCTTGTCTGGGAGGTGACGCGAATAGCGCAATTGTAACCCGAGTTAGGTAGCTTCCTATGTACTATCTGCATCGCCTATGCAAGATCGGCATTGGCGCATTCATTCAGAGCTGCATGGCCGCGTGATATCGTGAGTCTGCCACAGAGGCTGAAAGCCGCGGCCCGCACCAGCTTGGTGCAGCATTTTGCCGCAGGCCTGCACGCCGCTGTCTCCCACACCTTTTATTCCTCTGCCTGCATATCGAGCATGACCGCCCAGATGGCGACGGTTGGAACAGGTCAGGTAGACCCGATTCAGGGGTCGGTAGCACCGTTCAATTTCTACCTATATAAGCGGAGTGATCATGCCCAAGGCTTCCCATCAAGATCTGCGTTTTGCCTTCCGCGAGCTGCTCGCTTCAGGTTCCTGCTATCACACCGCCTCCGTGTTTGACCCGATGTCGGCACGCATCGCTGCCGACCTGGGCTTCGAAGTCGGCATCCTCGGCGGTTCGGTGGCTTCGTTGCAGGTGCTGGCCGCACCCGACTTCGCCCTGATCACCTTGAGTGAGTTCGTCGAGCAGGCCACCCGAATTGGCCGCGTGGCGCAACTGCCGGTACTCGCCGATGCCGACCACGGTTATGGCAACGCACTCAATGTCATGCGCACGGTCATCGAACTGGAGCGCGCCGGCGTGGCTGCACTGACCATCGAGGACACGCTGTTGCCCGCCCAGTTCGGGCGTAAGTCCACCGACCTGATCTCGGTGGAGGAGGGCGTTGGCAAGATCCGCGCGGCCCTGGAAGCGCGCGTCGACTCGTCGCTGTCGATCATCGCCCGGACCAACGCCGGCGTACTCACCACCGAGGAAATCATCGTTCGCACCCAGAGCTACCAGAAGGCCGGTGCCGACGGTATCTGCATGGTCGGGGTGAAGGATTTCGAGCAGCTGGAGCAGATTGCCGAGCACCTGACCGTGCCGCTGATGCTGGTGACCTACGCCAACCCGAACCTGCGTGACGATGAACGCCTCGCTCGGCTGGGCGTGCGTATCGTGGTCGATGGCCATGCCGCCTACTTTGCCGCGATCAAGGCCACCTATGACTGCCTGCGCCTGCAGCGCGGCCAGCAGAACAAGTCCGAGAACCTCAGCGCCACCGAACTCTCGCACACCTATACCCAGCCAGAGGACTACATCCGCTGGGCCAAGGAGTACATGAGCGTCGAGGAGTGATCGGCGCGGCGCCGCTTCACTAACGAACGGCGCTCAAGGTTGCGGTGTGGGGCACGCAGTGTTCCTGCTCGCAACGGTTGGCCGCACTGGGCTGGCTGCGAAGCAGCTCGGCGCGCCAGCAGGCCGAGCCGTACAGCGCCGCGACCGCGGTCAGGGCCATGACCATGGCGACTCTTCTGGACGTAATGCCCATGGTGCTCACCTCCTGTTAATCGCGACAGGTGACACCTCTAAGCATAGTCAATACAGATCGCGGTCCCACTCCGGTTCGTCCTTGAACCGCTGCACGAGAAAATCCAGCATGCTGCGCAAGGTCGCCGGCATATGCTTGCGCGAGGTGTATACCGCGTTCAGGTTCAGCGCCCGTGGCCGCGCCTCAGGCAGCAGGCGCAGCAGGGCGCCACTGCGCAGGGCCGTGGCTGCCTGGTAGGTCGGCAACATGGCGATGCCGGCGCCTGCCAGCGTTGCATTCTGCAGTGTCATGACCTCGTTGGCGCTGATGTTGCCTCGCACCGGCACGGCGATCTGCTGGCCGTCTACCTCGAAATGCCAAAGGCTGTGGCCGAAATAGGCATGGGTCAGGCAGTTGTGCTGGCTCAGTTCCTCGACCCGTTGCGGTGTGCCGTGCTCGCGCAGGTAGGCGGGCGTTGCGCAGATCACCGAGCGGCACACGGTCAGGCGCCTGGCGATCAGGTTCGGGTCCAGATCGTTGCTGGTGCGGATCGCAAGGTCGATGCGCTCATCTACCAGGTTGACCGTGCGATCGAGCATCTGCAGTTCAACGTTCACGCCTGGGTAGCGCCGTACATAATCGGCTACCGCACTCACCAGCTGCGCTTGGCCAAACGACGTACTGACACTGATGCGCAGGGCACCCTTTGGCGCATCTTCCGGTTGCTGCACGGCGGCCTGCAGGTCGCCGGCCAAGTCCAGCAACTGGCGGCAGCGGGGCAGGGTTTCCTGGCCGGCGGCTGTCAGGCTCAGCTTGCGTGTGGTGCGCTGCATCAACCGTGCACCGACCCAGTCCTCCAGTTCAGCCAGGTAACGCGATACTACAGGCCGCGACAGTTGCAGGTGGTCTGCCGCTGCAGACTGGCTGCCCAGGTCGACGACGGTGACGAAAACGCGCATGGCGTTGAGACGGTCCATGATTTGCCCGATTTCAGAAACAAACTATGTCTGAGCATCGCATTTTTTGTCATGGATCGGGCAACTAAGCTGTTGTGCATTCGTTGTTCAACTGCTGGAGAATCTACCCATGAGCAAGATCGCAATCATTGGTGCCACCGGCCGTGCCGGCAGCCAATTGCTGGAAGAAGCCCTGCGCCGCGGGCACAGTGTCGTGGCCATCGCCCGCGACCCCTCGAAGCTTCAGGGGCGCGATGGTGTCACCACCCAAGCGCTGGATGCCAAGGACAGTGCGGCCCTGCAGCAGGCGCTTGCAGGTGTCGACGCGGTATTGAGTGCAGCGCATTTCTCGACCATCGAACCCCACGCCGTCATCGAGCCTGTCAAGCGTGCCGGGGTCAAGCGCCTGCTGGTAGTGGGCGGTGCGGGCAGCCTGCTGCTGCCTTCCGGGCATCGCGTGATCGACAGCCCGGACTTCCCCGAAGCCTACAAGGCTGAGGCCACTGCGGGTGTGCGTTTTCTCGACGTGCTGCGTCAGGAGCCGACGCTGGACTGGACCTTTCTGTCGCCGTCGGCGGAGTTTGTCGAAGGTGAGCGCAGCGGGCACTACACGCTGGGCAAGGACCACCTGCTGATCGGTGCGGATGGCAAAAGCTGGATCACCTTTGCCGACTTTGCCATTGCCATGCTTGATGAACTTGAGAAACCAGCGCATTCGCGGCAGCGTTTCACCGTCGGTTACTGAGCCGCCTGCGCTTTTCTGTAGGAGCGCCCCGGCAAGGCCGCTCCTACCTTCGAGAATTGGCGCGATCTTCAAGCCAATCCAGCAACTCCACCAGCCCCGGCGGCAGGCTCTTGGCCTGGCTCACCAGGTAATACCCTTTGCCGGTTTGCACCTTCAGTGCAAATGGCATGCACAGCCGCCCACCGCGCAAGTCATCAGCGATCAACGCCCAATCACCAATCGCCACCCCGGTTCCCTGGGAGGCCATTGCCATCGCCATGTCCAGGGTTTCGAAATGCTGCTTTGGCCCTTGTGCCTCCAGTACTACGCCTGCTGCTTGAAGCCACAGTCGCCAGTCATGCTCATCCCGTGACGGGTGCAACAGCATATGGCGCGCCAGGTCCTGGAGCTGTTGCAGCGCAACCGGCCCATTCAACAGCGAAGGCGCGCACACCGGCGTCAGCTGCTCGTCGAACAGCTTGCGCACCCGCAGCCCATGGTTGGGCACATCGCCATAGACGACGGCGGCATCGAACCCTTCACGGCGAAAGTCCACCCCATGCTGCACTGTGGTGGTCAGCTCTACTGGCACATCGGGCCGCAGCGCCTGCCACTCCATCAGCCGCGGCAGCAGCCAGCGCATCACGCAGGTCGGTGCCTTGAGCTGCAAGGTGGCGCTGCGCCCGCCCACTTCGCGCACGCCTTGTTCGATAAGGCCGAAGATCTGCTGTACCCGTGGCAGCCAGTCCTGGCCCTCGCGGGTCAGGCTCAGGCCGCGGGCCTGGCGCTGGAACAAGGCGTAGCCCAGGTGCTCTTCGAGCCCGGCGATCTGCCGGCTCACGGCACCCTGCGTGATGTGTAGCTGCTGCGCGGCGCGGGTGAAATTGCAGTGCTGCGCGGTGACCAGAAATGTGTGCAGCGCGGGCAGGGGCGGTAGGCGTTTCATTGTGCTGAGCCATGATTACAGGACATGGCTAGTATGTGTTTTTTTGCATTGTGGCGGTAGCGGTGCCTTGGGTCCAATGGGGGGCAGATTCCAACACGTTTATCTCAAACAAAATCCTAGGTGAAACCCGATGGCAACCTGCGGCGAAGTGCTGGTCAAACTCCTTGAAGGCTATGGCGTGGACCATGTCTTCGGCATTCCCGGCGTACATACCGTGGAGCTCTACCGTGGCCTGGCGGGCTCGTCGATCCGCCACATCACCCCGCGCCACGAGCAGGGCGCCGGGTTCATGGCTGATGGCTACGCGCGTACCCGGGGCAAGCCAGGCGTGTGCTTCATCATCACCGGCCCGGGGATGACCAACATCACCACCGCCATGGGCCAGGCCTATGCCGATTCGATCCCGATGCTGGTGATCTCCAGCGTGCAGTCGCGCGACCAACTGGGTGGTGGCCGCGGCAAGCTGCACGAGCTGCCCAACCAGGCAGCGCTGGTGTCGGGCGTGGCGGCGTTCTCGCAGACGCTGATGAGCGCTGATGACCTGCCACAGGTGCTGGCGCGCGCCTTTGCCGTGTTTGACGGCGCCCGCCCGCGCCCGGTGCATATCGAGATCCCGTTGGATGTGCTGGTCGAGCCTGCCGACCACCTGCTGCCTGGCCGCCCTGTGCGCAGTGCCCGCGCGGGCGCCGCACCCCAGGCAGTGGCCGCCATGGCCGAGCGCCTGGCCAAGGCCCGTCGGCCACTGATGCTGGCCGGTGGTGGTGCGCTGGCTGCGGGGGCGCCGCTGGCGCTGCTGGCCGAGCATTTGCAGGCACCGGTGGCACTGACTATCAATGCCAAAGGCCTGCTCCCGGCCAGCCACCCTTTGCAGATCGGATCGACCCAATCGCTGGTTGCCACCCGTGAGCTGGTAGAAGAGGCCGACGTGGTGCTGGCGATAGGCACCGAACTGGCCGAGACCGACTATGACGTGACCTTCAAGGGTGGCTTCAAGATCCCGGGCAGCTTGCTGCGCATCGACATCGACCCGGACCAGACCGTGCGCAACTATCTGCCGGAGCTGGCGCTGGTGGCCGATGCCGAGCTTGCCGCCCAGGCCGTGCTCGAGGCTTTGCGGCAGCTGCCAACACCGGTGCCTGCCGAGGGTTGGGGCGTTGCCCGCGCGCAGCGTTTGCGCGAGTCGTTGGCGGCGAGTTGGGACCAGCCGACGCTGAGCCAGACCCGCTTGCTGACAGGCATCCTGGAGCGGTTGCCCAATGCCATCCTGGTCGGTGATTCGACGCAGCCGGTGTACACCGGCAACCTGACCCTGGACATGCAGGCGCCACGCCGTTGGTTCAACGCTTCAACCGGTTACGGCACCTTGGGTTATGCGTTGCCCGCAGCGATGGGTGCCTGGTTGGGCTGCGCCGAAAACACCAGCGAGCGAGTACCTGCGGTCTGCCTGATTGGCGATGGTGGCATGCAGTTCACCCTGCCGGAACTGGCCAGCGCGGTTGAGGCCCAGGTGCCGTTGATCGTATTGCTGTGGAATAACCAAGGCTACGAGGAGATCAAGAAGTACATGGTCAACCGGGCCATCGAGCCGGTCGGCGTGGATATTCATACCCCGGACTTCATCGGCGTGGCGCGGGCGTTGGGCGCCGATGCCGAGCATGTGGCCGATGTCGAGCAACTGCAGGCTGCGCTGGGAAGGGCGGTGGAGCGCAAGGGGCCGACGCTGATCCAGGTTGACCAGAACCAGTGGCAGGCAGCAGTCGCGGGCTGATTTCAACCTGCGCTGGCACGCAACCTCGCCACATCCCGAATCGGCGGAGCACCATACAGCCGGCTGTACTCGCGGCTGAACTGCGACGGGCTTTCGTATCCCACCCGATAGCCCGCCACCGCCGCTTCCAGGCCATCGTTGAGCATCAGCCGCCGCGCCTCCTGCAGGCGCAGTTGTTTCTGGTACTGCAGCGGGCTCATGGACGTCACGGCCTTGAAGCGGTGATGCAAGGTCGAGGTGCTGAGGTTGACCTCGCGGGCCAGGTCTTCGATGCGCAGCGGTTGCTGGAAGTTCTGGTTGAGCCAGGTGATGGCCTGGCACACCCGATGGGTCTGGCTATTGGCCAGGGCGATTTCGTACAGGCGATAGCCCTGCGGCCCACGCAGCAGGCGGTACAGAATCTCGCGACGAATCAGCGGCGCCAGCATGCCGATGTCGCGCGGTGAATCCAGCAAGCGGACCAGCCTCAGCAGCGCGTCGAGCAGCTGCGGATCGGTGCGCTCCACATACAGGCCGCGGCCAGAGGGCAGGTTGGGCACCAGCATTGGCCCGCTCTCTGCGATCAGTTGGCTGATTTCGGCGGGGTCGAGGTCCATGCGGATGCCCAGGCTTGGGTTCTGCGGGCTGGCGTCCAGCTTCACGCCACTCAGTGGCAAGGTCACCGATACCACCATGTAGTGCAACGGGTCGTACGCGTATTGCTCGTCGCCGAGGAAGAGGCTTTTGCTGCCTTGCGCCAAGATGCACAAAGCAGGTTGGGCCAGGGTCGGTACCGAACGAACGTTCTCGGTGTAGCGCACCAGATACAGGTCGTCGATGGCCGAGGCTGGGCCATAAGGCTCGCCGGCGTGCTTGCGAATCAGCTCGGCCAGTTCCTGGCGTTGCACTTCCAGAGTCGGGTCGATGGACGGGGCGGTGGTCATGATGGCTTTCCTCTGCTGACCGACGCAGCATAGGTTTGGGCAATGGCGGGCGCTAGTCGAAAGCTGCACGTCGATTGCCTGATCCTGCACCGCTGCAGGATCAGGCAATCGGTGAGCAGTAATGGCCTAACGCGCCTCGCGCGCCGGCCCCTAACCTTGGCAGCCTGGTTTTTCCGCCCGCCTGCTTCAAGGAGATCGTGCTATGACCCTACGACAACCGGTCACCCATCTGGCATTCATCCGTGCCAGCAGCGGTCGTTCCGCAGAGCTCGGCGCCCGCCTGCGCGACCTGCTGGAGCCGTCCTTGCGCTCCCCGGGCTGCCTCAGCTTCACCGTGCAGCGCTCCCAGGCCGACGCTGACCTGTGGCTGCTTAGCGGCAGCTGGCAGGATCAGCAGGCAATGAGTGGCTACTTTGCTTCGCCCACGCTCGATGTGTTCGGCGAGCTGGTCCAGGCGCAGGTCGTCAGCAGCCTCGACTTGCATACCTTCGATTGAAACACGGTTAGAATGCCGCCCCTCGATCAACAGGCGGATGGCAACATGGCACGTAGAGTATTCCCGCATTTCGAAGCGGTTTCGGCGATGGTCCCGGTGGAAGGCGGTGGCTATAACGCCGCCATCGCGGTCAAGGCCCTGGGCATGGGCGGTGCACCGCGCTTTCACAAGGTACTCGACGAGCAGGTGTTCAAAAGCGCCATGGCGGCCGACGAGGCCGCGTGCGCCGAGCTCGCTCGCCTGCAGGGCGTGGGCGAGGAAGGCGAACTGATCTGGTGATCAGGCCTGTGGGCGAGCCATCTTGAACAGGTTGCCCAACTCGAAGTAATCCGCCGGGCCACCGCCACGCAAGATCGGTTCGGCGGCAGCGGTATCGTAGATACCGTTCTTGAGCAGGTGCTCGGCAATGTGCACCGCCACCACTTCACCCAGAATCAGCCAGCTCGGTACCAATGCCTGGTCGGCGCGCTTGAGCTGGACGATCTGGCTCACCTTGCACTCGAAAGCTACCGGCGTTTCGCCCACGCGTGGCACCTTGACGATAGACGATGGCACCGCAGTCAGGCCGCTCAGTTCGAACTCGTTGACATCGGCGGCAACGGCCGCGCAGCTCTGGTTCATCTGCTCGGCCAGCGGGCGGGTAGCCAGGTTCCAGACGAATTCGCCGGTCTGCTCGATGTTGTTCAGGCTGTCTTTGCGCCCGACGCTGCAGAAACCGATGATCGGTGGAATGTAATTGAAGGCGTTGAAGAAGCTGTACGGCGCGAGGTTAAGCTGGCCGTCCTGGCTCTGCGAGGAGATCCAGCCGATCGGGCGAGGGCCGACGATTGCGTTGAACGGGTCGTGGGGCAGGCCGTGGCCTTTGGCGGGTTCGTAGTAGTACATCTGCCAGTATCCTGGGAACGAAGTGCCTAGTGTGCCAAGCCTTTGTCCGCCTGGGAATGATCAAGCCCGGCCAAGGCCGGGCTGGTAGCACGCAACAGGGATCAGCTGATGCGGTGGGCGTTGGTGCGGTCGAAGCCATCTTCGGCGAAGCGTTGTGCGCCAGTGTGGTCGAAGCCATCTTCGGCGAAGCGTTGGCCGCCAGTGCGGTCGAAGCCGTCTTCGGCGAAGCGTTGGGCGCCAGTGTGGTCGAAACCGTCTTCAGCGAAGCGTTGTGCGCCAGTGTGATCGAAACCGTCTTCGGCATAGCTGGCCGATTGAGCCTGGGCGGCGGTGAAGGTGTGGGCGTTGGTACGGTCGAAACCATCTTCGGCGAATGCGCCAGCGGCAAAAACCGACAGGGCCAGGGTGAGGATCAGTTTGCTTTTCATGGTCGTTGCTCCTTTGGGTGCGAGAGGTTGTTTGTTTCTATGGGTGTAATGCTACGCCGATTAATTTGATTGAAAGGCGCAAAAAATAGCGTCTAAAAATCGAATTAATAGATGTGTGTGGCCGCAAGCGATGTCAATAAAAGGCTGCGTATGCCTTATTTGATGGGGTTCAAAATCCAGGGCGAGTGCAATGCTTCGCCAGCCATTGCAGATTGAAGGGGGGTGATTAATCGGAGGTTAAGAACTAAAAACCTTAATTTGTAACAGCGTATGAACGCTTTTTTCATATATCGCCAACCGATTTTTCAGGCCCCGCTCAGCACCATCGCCACACCTATTTCCGGAGCGGCGAACAATGAACAAACTTCCGCAAATCACCTTGGCCTTCTGGGTCATGAAGATCTGCGCCACCACCCTTGGCGAAACCGCCGGTGATCTGCTGTCGATGACCCTCAACGTTGGCTATGCGGTCAGCTCGCTGCTGCTGATCAGCGTGTTCCTGGTGACCTTGTTCGGTCAGCTGTATTCACGGCGCTATCACCCGATGCTGTACTGGCTGGTGATCCTCTCGACCAGCACGGCCGGCACCACCATGTCCGACTTCATGGACCGCACCCTGGGGTTGGGTTATGCCTCGGGCTCTGCAATCCTCATTGGTATCCTGTTGCTGACCTTCCTGGTCTGGCGCCTGAGTGGCAACCCGCTCGACGTCACCCGCATCAAGAACCGCACCGGTGAAATCTTCTACTGGGTGGCCATCCTGTTCTCCAACACCCTGGGTACCGCGTTGGGTGACTACCTGGCGGATGACTCGGGCCTGGGCTTTGCCGGTGGTGCATTGCTGGTCGGCAGCGCCATCGCCCTGGTGGTGCTGGCGCGCTACTGGACGCGCATCCCGGGTGTGGTGCTGTTCTGGGTAGCCTTCGTGCTGACCCGCCCGTTTGGCGCCACCCTTGGCGACGTCCTGACCAAACCGCACGAGAAGGGTGGCCTGGACTTCGGCACCATCGGCTCTTCCGCTGTGCTGGGTAGCGTACTGCTGGTGCTGGTGCTGATGGCGAGCTGGTACCAGCGCCGTGAGCCGCGTCAGGTAATGGAGATGTCCTGAAGCAAAAAGGGCGCCCTTGAACGGGCGCCCTTTTTCAATGCGGTATCACAATCAGTCCGTTGTAATCCGCGAATGTTGCTTGGTGTCTTTCATGGTCGCATACACCAGCAGCGAGCAGGCGATGCACGCCGTGACGTACCAGTAGAAGCCGCTTTCCATGCCGGCGCTCTTGAACCACAGGGCCACGTACTCGGCGGTGCCGCCGAAGATCGACACGGTCAGTGCGTACGGCAGGCCGACGCCCAGGGCGCGGATTTCGGTAGGGAACAGCTCGGCCTTCACCACGGCGTTGATCGAGGTATAGCCGCTGACGATGATCAGCGCCGCCATGATCAGGAAGAACGCGCCCCACCAGGTCTGGATGGTATGCAGGGTGCTGAGGATCGGCACGGTAAACAGGGTGCCGAGCACGCCGAAAGCGATCAGGATCGGGCGACGGCCGATCTTGTCGGACAGGCCACCAATCACTGGCTGCAGGCACATGAACAGGAACAGCGTGGCCGCCGAGATGGTGGTCGAGTCGCTGATGCTCATACCCACGGTATTGACCAGGTACTTCTGCATGTAGGTGGTGTAGGTGTAGAAGGCCAGGGTGCCGCCCATGGTCAGGCCAACCACGGTCATCAGTTCCTTGGGGTGGCGCATGAGGGTGCGCATCAGGCTTTCCTTGGCCTTTTCCTTCTTGGTGAAGGAGGCGGTTTCTTCCATGCCACGGCGCAGGTACAGGGCGACTACCGCGCACAGCGCGCCAATCACGAAGGGTACGCGCCAGCCCCAGGCATACAGCTGCTCGGTGGTCAGGGTCTGCTGCAGGATGATCAGTACTGCCAGGGCGATGAGCTGGCCGGAAATCAGTGTCACGTACTGGAAGCTGGAGAAGAAACCACGGCGGTCCTTGCTGGCCATCTCGCTCAGGTAGGTGGCCGAGGTGCCGTACTCGCCGCCCACAGACAAACCCTGCATCAGGCGTGCAATGACCAGCAGGACCGGCGCCGCGACGCCGATGGTTTCATAGCCCGGAGTCAGGGCGATCACCAGGGAGCCGGCGCACATCAGCAGCACCGAAGCCATCAGTGCGGCCTTGCGGCCCTTGCGGTCGGCGTACAGGCCCATCAGCCAGCCACCGATCGGGCGCATCAGGAAGCCCACGGCGAAGATCGCGGCGGTGTTGAGCAGTTGTGCAGTGGAGTCGCCGGCGGGGAAGAATGCCTTGGCGAAGTACAGCGAGAATGCGGCGTAGACGTACCAGTCGTACCATTCGACCATGTTGCCGATGGAGCCACTGAAGATCGACTTGAGGCGGCTGGCGGTGGTTTTTTCAGCGGCGGGCGCGGCGGCCGCCCCGGCTGGCAGGGAGGTGGCGTTATCCATCAGGGATACCTTCTCGTTGTTTTTGTGGAGCGCGCCTAAGCGCAGCTTGCCAAGGCAATTGCAGAAGGTGTGCCAAATGGGTGCATGGAGATCCAAATGGGGGCGCTTCGAGGGCGGACGGCCCTCCAGATGCCGCGTCCTACCTGAGCCGGTAGAATTCTTTGCGGGCGTGGGCCTGCCCGTGAAGGGCTGCAAATCCAACCCCGCGACCAGATAGAAATAAGCGGATATCCGCCTATTGAAATCAGTTAATAAGCGGATTTCCGCCTACTGTCGCGAGACAAAGTCCTCACGTACCAAGCCATGCCGCTGCATCTTTTCGTTCAACGTGCGCCGAGGCAACTGCAAGGCTTCCATCACTGCTTTGATCTCCCCGCCATGCTGACGCAACGCCGCCCGCAAGCACTGGGCCTCGAAGGCCTCCATCTGCTCGACCAGCGATTGCTCCGGTGGGACCGTCTCGATGTCCGGCGAGCCCAGCCCCAACGCATGCCGTTCCGCCGCATTGGCCAGCTCCCGCACATTGCCCGGCCAGTCATGCGACAGCAACTGCGCCAGTTGCGCGCCGGCCAGCGGTGGCGCCGCGCGCCCCAGCCTGGAGGCGGCTGCACGGGCGAAATGCTCGAACAGCAGCGGGATGTCTTCCCGCCGGTCACGCAACGGCGCCAGGCGCAGTTCCGCCACGTTCAGGCGATAGGCCAGGTCCTCGCGAAACCGCCCGGCGCGGGCCTCTTCGAGCAGGTCAGGCTTGGTTGCGGCAATGATTCGCAGGTCGACGCTGATGCTCTGGTTGGCCCCCAGCCGCTCCAGCTTCTGCTCCTGGATTACCCGCAGCAGCTTGGCCTGCTGGGCCAATGGCATGCTCTCGATTTCGTCGAGGAATACCGTACCGCCATTGGCATACTCCAGTTTGCCGATGCGTTTGCCCTGGGCGCCGGTGAATGCACCGCTTTCGTGACCAAACAGTTCGGCTTCGAACAGCGATTCGGGGATGGCCGCGCAGTTGAGTGCAACGAAGGGTTTGTCGGCACGTGGGCCGAAGTCGTGCAGGCAACGCGCCACGCGCTCCTTGCCGCTGCCGGTTTCGCCGCGTATCAGCACATTGACCGGCAGGCTGGCCAGATCCAGCACTTGCCGGCGTAGCTGCTGCAAGCCTTGCGACATGCCCAGCAGGGTCATTTCCAGGCGCGACTTGAGGTCGGCCTGCTCATGCAGGCGACGGTTCTCCAGAACCAGCTGGCGTTTTTCCAGGGCGCGGCGCAGGCTGCCCAGCAGGTGCTGGGGGGTAAAGGGCTTTTCGAGAAAATCGTAGGCGCCGTTGCGCATCGCTTCGACCGCCATCGGCACATCGCCATGGCCGGTCAGCAGGATCACCGGCAGGTCCGGGTCATCCGCCTGCAGGCGTTCGAGCAGTTGCAGGCCACCCATGCCCGGCATGCGGACGTCGCTGATGATCACCCCGGCAAAGTGCGCGGGCAGGTGGGCCAGGCAGTCTTCTGCGCGGGCGAACAGCTGCACGCTGAAGCCAGACAGGCTCAGCCATTGCTCGACCGCAGTGCGGATGCTGGCTTCATCATCGACGACGATCACCGAATTCAACATACAGGCTCCAGGTCACGGGGCAGTGTCAGGCTCAACCGGGCGCCGCCCGGCAGGTTCTCGGCGTGCAACTGGCCGCCGGCTTCGACGATGATGCCATAGGAAATTGCCAGGCCCAGGCCCAGGCCTTCACCCACCGGCTTGGTGGTGAAGAACGGGTCGAATACTCTCGCCAGGTCCGCTTCAGCAATGCCGCCGCCGGAATCCAGCACGCTCAGGCGCCATTGCTCGTGGTCCGGTTCGATACGGACTTCCAGGCGCTTGTAACGTTTGTCGGCCATGGCATCGAGCGCGTTGCGCAGCAGATTGATCAATACCTGTTCGAGGCGGATTGCATCGCCCCGGACCCAGGCCGGGCGTGCCAGGTAAAGGGCTACCTCGACTTCCTCACTGCGAATGCGGGTGTCCAGCAGGTGCAGGGCCTGGTCCACCACGTTGGCCAGGTCGAGGCGTTCGCGCAGGCCTACCGGGCTGTTGCGGGCAAAGGTCTTGAGGTGGCTGGTCAGCGCGGCCATGCGCGTGAGCATCTGTTCAAGCGGTTCAAGGGCCCTGCGCGCATCGTCGTAGCGGCCGTGGTCGAGCAGCAGCCGGAGGGTCTCCAGCTGCATGCGCTGGGTGGTCAGCGGCTGGTTGATTTCGTGGGCCAAGGCTGCGGACATTTGCCCCAGCGCGGCCAATTTGGCTGACTGCACCAGGCCTTCCTGGGCGGTGCGCAGCTCGCGGGTGCGTTCTTCGACCTGGCGCTTGAGCGCTTCGCGGCTACGCTGGCGCAGGCGGGCCAGGCGCAGGCGCTGGCTGACGAACAGCGCGGCGAACACCAGGCTCAGCCACACGGCGGCCGCGCCCAGGGCAGCATTGCGGCCAGCGGCTTCGACCTGTGGTGTGCGCAGCAGGTGCAAGGTCCAGTTCTCACCTTCCAGCGGCAGGCTTTCCCAGAGGTATTCGGCGGAGCCATCGGGGCCCTGCACGCGGCTCAAGTGGCTGTTGTCGGCGAAGCGGGTCAGCACCTGATGCTGAAGCGGCACCAATGGCTGCTTGTCGTACTGGCGGGTTTCGCCGAGCTCGGCGCGATCAGCGCCGCTCAGCGGTTTGAGTTCGCGGTATCGCCAGCCATCCTGGTTGGCGATGAAGGTAATGCCGCGGGCGTCACTGACCAGCAGGATGTCGCTGCCCTGGCGCCATTCGCGCTCGAGTTCCGGGAACTCCAGCTTGACCACCATGGCGCCGAGGAAACGCCCCTGTTCGTCGCTGACTGCACTGGACAGGAAGTAGCCCGGCACGCCACTGGTCACGCCCACCGCGTAGAAGCGGCCGCTGCCCTGGCTGCGGGTCTGTTTGAAGTAGGGGCGAAAGCCGTAGTTGGAGCCCACATAAGTGGTCGGCAGGCGCCAGTTGCTGGCGGCCACGGCCAGCCCGGTGCGGTCGAGCAGCTCCAGGGTGGAAGAGTTGGCGGCACCATTGATGCGTTCGAGTTTGAGGTTGAGCGCCTGCTGCACCTGCTCGCTGACAGGCCCGCGCAGGGCCTCGATCAGCTCTGGGTCCAGCGCCAGCACAGCGGGCAGGGCGCGGTAGCGGTCGATCAGGGTGTGCAAGGCGTTGGCGTACAGCACAAGCTGCTGGCTGGCGCGGCGGGCGTCGTCTTCCATTGCCTGGCGTTTGGCCTGCTGCATGGCCCAGCCAGCGCTGAGGGCGGTGCCAAGCACGATCAGCAGGGTGAACAGCCCCAGACGCAGGGCGCGAAAGGAAAAGGGCATGGGGCGGATCCAGCTAAAGGGATATCGGGTCTGGACCATTGACGGGCAAGCCCGCTCCCACAAGTGGTGTGCAATACCTGTGGGAGCGGGCTTGCCCGCGAAAGGGCCAGTGCAGGCAACAAACCGCTAGAGCAGTTCGAAGCTCTGCTGTTGCACCGCCTCGGAATCCAGCCCGATCTGGACATTGAACTCGCCAGGCTCGGCCACCCGCTGCAACTGACCATTGTAGAACGTCAGGTCGTCCTCGCTGATGCGGAAGGTCAGGGTCCGCGACTCACCAGCCTTGAGCATCAGTTTCTGGAAGTTCTTCAGCGCCTTGACCGGGCGGCTCATCGACGCCGACACATCCTGCAGGTAGAGCTGCACCACAGTCTCGCCCTCAAGCTTGCCAGTGTTCTTCACCGTCACCTTGGCTTCCAGGGTGTCGCCACGCTTGAGGTTCTTGTTCGACAGGGTCAGGCCCGACAGCTCGAAGCTGCTGTAGCTCAGGCCATAGCCGAACGGGTACAGCGGGCCGTTGGGCTCTTCGAAGTACTGTGAGGTGTAGTTACCCGGCTTGCCTGGGGTGAACGGCCGGCCGATGCGCGTATGGTTGTAGTACATCGGGATCTGCCCGACCGAACGCGGGAAGGTGATGGCCAGCTTGCCCGACGGGTTGTAGTCGCCGAACAGCACGTCGGCAATCGCGTTGCCGCCTTCGGTGCCGGAGAACCAGGTTTCGAGGATGGCATCTGCCTGGTCACGCTCCCAGCTGATCGACAGCGGGCGGCCGTTCATCAGGACCAGCACCAGCGGCTTGCCGGTGGCCTTCAGGGCCTTGATCAGCTCGCGCTGGCTGGCCGGGATTTCCAGGGTGGTGCGGCTCGACGACTCGTGGGACATGCCACGCGACTCACCGACCACGGCCACCACCACATCGGACTGCTTGGCAGCCTTGACCGCCTCATCGATCAACAACGCCGCAGGGCGGGGGTCATCGACGATTTCCGGGGCATCGAAGTTGAGGAAGTTCAGGTAGTCGAGGATCGCCTTGTCGCCAGTGACATTGGAGCCTTTGGCATACACCAGCTTGGCCTTGCCCTCGACAGCGCGGCGCAGGCCTTCGCGCACGGTTACCGAGTGCATCGGCTTACCGTCGGCGGCCCAGCTGCCCATCATGTCGATCGGGGCATCCGCCAATGGGCCGACCAGGGCAATGGTGCCGGCTTTTTTCAGCGGCAGGGTCTGGTTGCGGTTTTCCAACAGCACCAGGCTGCGGCGCGCCACGTCACGGGCGGCGTCGCGGTGCAGGCGGTTGTCGGCGTAGTAGTCTTTCAGGTCGGTTTCGGCCTTGCCGATGCGCACGTACGGGTCCTTGAACAGGCCCATGTCGTACTTGGCGCCGAGTACCTCGCGTACTGCCTGGTTCAGCTCGTGCTCGGTCACTTCGCCGGACTTCAGCAACCCTGGCAGCTCTTCACCGTACAGGGTGTCGTTCATGCTCATGTCGATGCCGGCCTTGATCGCCAGCTTGGCGGCTTCGCGGCCGTCGCGGGCAACACCGTGGCGGATCAGCTCCTGGATGGCGCCGTGGTCGCTGATGGTCACGCCCTTGAAGCCCCACTCCTTGCGCAGCAGGTCGTTCATCAGCCAGGTGTTGGAGGTGGCTGGCACGCCGTTGATCGAGTTGAGCGCCACCATCACCCCGCCAGCACCGGCGTCGAGCGCGGCGCGGTAAGGCGGCAGGTAATCGTTGTACATTTTCGGCAGGCTCATATCGACTGTGTTGTAGTCGCGCCCGCCTTCCACCGCGCCATACAGGGCGAAGTGCTTGACGATGGCCATGATGCTGTCGGGGTTGGCCGGGCTGCTGCCCTGGAACGAGCGGACCATGACCTGGCCAATCTTCGAGGTCAGGTAGGTGTCTTCGCCGAAGCCTTCACTGGTGCGGCCCCAGCGTGGGTCGCGGGCGATGTCGACCATCGGCGCGAAGGTCATGTCCAGCGCGTCTGCCGAGGCTTCGATGGCCGAGGTGCGGCCGACCTTGGCGATGGCGTCCATGTCCCAGCTGGCGGCCAGGCCCAGGCCGATCGGGAAGATGGTGCGTTCGCCGTGGATGGTGTCGTAGGCAAAGAACATCGGGATCTTCAGGCGGCTGCGCATGGCGGCATCCTGCATTGGCCGGTTCTCGGGGGCGGTGCGCGAGTTGAATGTGCCGCCAATGCGCCCGGCGGCGATTTCTTCGCGGATCTTGTCGCGGGGCATTTCCGGACCGATGCTGATCAGGCGCAGTTGGCCGATCTTTTCGGCTTCGGTCATCTGGCTGATCAGATGGTCGATGAAAGCCTGCTTGTCCTGCAGGGGCGGTGCGGTAGGGGCGGCAAGGGCCGCCTGACTGGCAAGGCCCATGGCCAGGCCCAGCAAAGACAGTTTCATCATCAATTCCATTGTCGAGGCGTGTGCCGTATTCACAGTGATACGCGCGTGGCCGAAGTTTTCAGGCGGCTATTGTTGTACGATTCGCCGGTAATTCATCCAGCGGCGGATTATGCCTGAATATGTCGGCCGCGGAGGAAGACCCGTATGCCGGGAAAACAACTATAAAAACGCTGACGAGACCGAAGGCATGACTCCCCTCGACGAATACCAACGCCGCCAGGTGGCCGAGGCCATCGCTCGCGTGGAACGGCGCACCGATGCGCAGCTGGTGACCGTGCTGGCGCGCCGCGCCGATGACTACGCTTACCTGCCACTGTTCTGGGCCGCCATACTGGCGCTGGCCGCGCCTGGCCTGCTGCAGTGGTTGCTGGGGTGGCCAGGAGTGCGTGGGCTGCTGATTGCCAACGTATTGCTGTTCATCGGCCTGTGCCTGTTGCTTCGCAGCCCGCGCGTGGCCGCCTGGCTGATCCCGAGCGCCTTGCGCCGCTGGCGTGCTTCGAGCCTGGCGCGTCAGCAGTTTCGCGAACAGAACCTGCAGGGCACGGAGGGTGCCACCGGCGTGCTGATCTTTGTCGCCGAGGCTGAGCGGCATGTGGAAATCCTTGTCGACCAAGGCATCGATCAGCATTTCGATGCCAAGGCACGCGCCGTAATGGTTGCGCGTTTCACCGAACAGGTCCGTCAAGGGCGGACCTTGCAGGGCTTCGTCGATTGCATAGAGGCGTGCGGCGAGCTGCTAGGCGAGCACGTGCCTCGCACCCATGCTCGCAACGAACTGCCCAACCGTCTGGTGATTCTCGACTGAACCAGCTGTTGCAGGGTGTAGAATGCGCGGCATTGCGCAACGCGCCCCCTGCTTCCGAGGCACCTGTTTTCCATGTCCGCCAGTACTTCCGCTTCCCCTGCGCCGGATGCGCGCGCCCAGTTTCTCGACCTGCTGGGTGCTGCCCTGCACGGCAACACCTTGGTCAAGCTGGTGCTGGCGCGCCATGTTGGTGCCGACCAGACCTTGCAGCGCATCATCGCCAAGCCGCTGCTGGTGAAGGGGCAGGCCCAGCTGTCGCTGGTCTACCGCCACCAGACCCGCGACATCACTCGCAACCTGCCGCTGGACCAGGCCCAGGCGCTGGTGGCCGAGCTGCTGCCGGAGAGCTTCCGCAATGCCCACCTGTTCGACGCCGAAGGCGAAGTGCAGCTGACCTTCAGCAAGAAGGGCAAGCCGATGCTCCAGCGCCACGGCGCGCAGGCGCCACGCGAGGCGGTTGCCAATACCGGCCATGACCGCGAGAAAAAACGCTACCTGGAGCTGACGCGGCCGTTCCTGCGTGACCTGGGGGTGACCGATGCCCAGGGTGCGCTGATCCCGTCGATGTCGCGCAAGTGGAAGCAGATCAACAAATTCATCGAAGTCTTCGATCACGCCCTGGCCAATGCCCCGGTGCCAGCGGAGCAACCGCTGCGTGTGGCCGACTTTGGTTCCGGCAAGGGCTATCTGACGTTTGCCATGCACGACTACCTGCGCAACACCCTGGCCCGCGAGGCACAGGTGACCGGGGTTGAGCTGCGCCAGGACATGGTCGACCTGTGCAACGCCGCCGCTCAGCGCCTGGAGCATTCCGGCCTGGAATTCCAGTGCGGCGATGTGCGCAGCGTGGTACCCGAGGCCATCGAGGTGATGATCGCCCTGCATGCCTGCGACATCGCCACCGACTACGCCATCCACACCGGCATCCGCTGCAGCGCAGCGATCATCATGTGCTCACCGTGTTGCCACAAACAGATCCGCCCGCAATTGCACAGCCCAGGGCTGCTGCAGCCGATGCTGCAGTACGGGCTGCACCTGGGGCAGCAGGCCGAGATGCTTACCGACAGCCTGCGCGCGCTGTATCTGGAAGCCTGTGGGTATGAGACCAAGGTGTTCGAGTTCATCTCCCTGGAGCACACCAACAAGAACAAGATGATTCTTGCGGTGAAGCGCCGGCAGGTGGGAGATAACGCGGCATTGCTGGAGAAGATCGGGCAGCTCAAGGCGTTTTACGGAGTGCAGGAGCATTGCCTGGAGACGTTGTTGCGGGCGGACAAGCTGATCTGATTGCAGCAAGATGAGATGCATTGGAGCACCTGTCCTGTATTCCTGTCCCCCGACTTGGCGGGGCTGACTGACGTAGCTGAAATCATCGGTGTTTCACGGCAAAACATGCGCACGTTGATGCTTTCGCATATGTACAGTTTGCCGAGACCAAACCATGAGAGCAGTACATCGCGTTCGCATCTTTCGTTCTGATGTGGCTGCAGGTGCGGGGGCGTTACGCTATTGGTCAGGACATTGTAGAACTGGCCCGGGTTGCAATGAGTCAATGTGTCCCGCGCGCATCAGCGCATTTTGGGTTGAGCGGCTAACGCGTATCGAGCCCGTCATCTAGCGACGCGCTGACGGCACCTCGATCGCCAACCCCTCAAGCCCCAACGGGTGCGTGCTGGCATCGAAGAAGTGCAGTGCCGTGCCCGTCATGTCCCCGAACCGCTCGACAAAATGCTGCTTCTGGTTCAGCACCGACGCTTCGCTCAACGGCCGGATGGCAATCGACAGATGCGCCGGCCGCGCCTGGCGTATGGCTTCGACCAGATGCTGGTCAGTGCTGTCCAGATGCTGCCCGAACAGGCACATGCCTTGGCTTTCCTGTGCCAGTTGCCCCAACCCCCAGGCCAGGTAGTCCGAGTTGCGGATGGCGCGCAGTTTCTCGTCGCTGCGCTCTTCGTTGACGAACAATGGCACCTCACCGGGAATGTTCACGGCAAAGCCGTCCAGCAACTCGGCGCTTTCGGCGCTGCGCTGGCGGGTGCTGCCGTCGGGCAGCTTGAGCAGGTGCAGGCCACCGTGCAGGTGGAGTACGCGGGTGCCTTCGCTACGGGTGCGGCGTACGTCGAAGAAACCTTGCTCGTCGAACAGTGCGGCAAAGCCCTGCGGGTCCTGTTGCAGGGCCCAGGGCAGTATCAGGTCGTAGTTGCTGGTGTAGACAGTGCGGTACTCACGCAGGGCCTGGTTGATCGACGCCAGGGTGGCGGCGGGCATCAGCGGCCAGGGCAGGTGCAGGGTGCGGATGGCGTGGATCAGGCCTTCCTTGATCGAGTAGTAGCGGTTCAACGGCGCGGTGGAGTTGATGGCCAGGGCGGCATTGGCGCGCACTGTGTGGTTGAGGGTGCTCAACACCGGCTCGAACAGCTCGGTTCCCAGCGACTTGAACAGGGCCTGGTCGCTGATCGCCAGGCCTTTCTTGCGCCCGGCGCGCTGGGCCTCTTCGTACAGCGAGAAGTAGCCGAACGGTTTCCACAGCGCGCGACTGGCGCCGTTGCCCAGCAGCAATGCGTTGCAGGGATGGCGCTGGTTGAGGTCTGGCCAAGAGGCGAGGCTGGCGTCGTGAGCTGGCATGTGCGATCCGTTCGGTGGTGCGGGAAACGGCGTGGACTTTAGCATGTCATGCAAGGTGTGCGAGGGTTGCTGTTTACATTGCCGTCTTGTCTTGCCTGCGCCGGCCTCTTCGCGGGTAAACCCGCTCCTACAGGATTACCACTTGCTTCAGGGCGGTGCGGTAGCGGTGGGAGCAACTGCCTTCTTGTGGAAGCTGGCCTTGCCAGCGATGGGGCGCGTAGCGCCCCAAGCCCGACTCTGTCAGGCATCGCAGCGGCATCCGGGCAGGATTTCGCCCAGTCGGGCGAGCAGGACAAAGCCGCTTTCTATGCTCGCCAGCAGCCCAAGGACAGGGAGGCGTTCCTGCGCTGGCTCGACTATGCAAAGCAGGCGGGCGCCATTGGCACGGGCCCGTCAGCCACGCGCATTCACTTGGGTGAGCGGCGTTACAGCGACCTGATCCAGCCGTGGATGAACCAGGCCAATCACGAACGCGGACTGTTGGTTCACGTCTGTACCCTCGATGACAGAGTCGATTTCGACAAGGCCATGAAGTCCGGTGTCGACGGGATATTTACTAGTCGGGCGGGAGAACTGTTGCGTTTCCAGCAGCGACCAGTGAAACGCTCCGAACCCGAACAGCTGGAAGCCTTGGGTTACTGATTATCCTGGCTTGCCAGTGGCTTCTGTTCGGCCACAGGTTCCTTGCGACGCCTGTTCCGCCAGACCCGATAAGCCCGTATCCCCGCCCGCACCGAGCCGAACAGCAATTTGTCTTCCATCTCCCGTGCCATCCCCGAGCGCACCAGCATGCGCAGGAAGGTGCCGCGGGCGCGGGCGATGGCGAAGTGGATACCCTGTGCGCAGAGGGTGTCGCGCACTTCGCGCAGGGCGGCGATGCCGCTGACGTCGATGCTGGTGACCGCTTCCGCATCGAACAGTACCGCCTGGGGCTGGGCCTGGCTCTGTACAGCTTCGAGCAGGCGCATCTTGAAGTAGTCGGCGTTGAAGAACAGGATCGCGTCGTCGAAACGGTACACCACCAGGCCTGGCACGGTGCGAGCGTCCTTGTTCTTGCGGATGTCGACCTGGCCTTCGGTACCCGGCAGCCAGCCGAGCACGGCATCGGTGGGTTGGTAGATGGTGTAGAGCAGGCGCAGGATCGCCAGGGTCACGGCAAACACGATGCCCGGCAGCACGCCCAGACCGAGCACGCCGACCGTGGTCAGCAGGCACAGCCAGAACTCGAAGCGGCTCAGGCGCCTGATGCTGCCCAGCGACTTGATGTCGATCAGGCCCCAGCCGGCCATCAGCAGCACTGCACCCAGCACCGCCTGCGGGATCCACGCCATTGGTGCGGTGAAGAACAACAGAATCAGGGCTATGACCAATGCCGCGATGATGCCGACCAGCTGGCTCTTGCCTCCGACCATGTCATTGACCGCCGTGCGTGAGTCGGCGCCGCTGATGGCAAAGCCCTGGGAAATGCCGGCAGCCAGGTTGCTAACACCCAGGGCGACGAACTCATGGTTGGCGTTGATCGCATAGCCGTGCCGTGCGGCGAAACTGCGGGCGGTAAGCATGGCACTGCAGAAACTCACGGTGGCGATACCCAGGGCATCGCGCAGCAGGCTCTTGGTTTCATCCAGGTTGCTGTGCGGCCAGGCAAGCTTGGGGATGCCGGACGGCACCGGCCCGAGAATGGCGACGCCGAAACGGTCCAGGCCGAGCAGGCCGGCGAGCAGGGTGAAGACTGCTACGGTCACCAGGGCCGCTGGCAGGCGAGGGTAGCGGCGCGGCAGCCAGATCAGCAGCGCCAGCCCGGCCAGGCCAATGGCCAGGGTCAACCAGTGGATCTCGTTCAGGCGCTGGAAGAAATTCACCACGCTGAGGATGAACCCGTCACCCTCGATCTTGAACCCCACCACCTTGGACAGTTGCCCGGCAATCAGGCTAAGGCCGATGCCGTTCAGGTAGCCGATCAGGATCGGGCGCGAGAAGAAGCTGGCGATGAAGCCGGCGCGTGCCAGGCCGGCGACAATCAGCATCACCCCGACCAGCACGGTGACGATCACCGACAGCTCGGCGATGCGATGCGGGTCGCCCATGGCCAGCGGCGCCACGGCACCGGCGATCATCGCGCAGGTTGCTGCATCCGGGCCGACCATCAGCTGGCGCGAGCTGCCGATCAGGGCATAGACCATCATGGGCAGCACGCACGCGTACAGGCCGTATTGCGGCGGCAGGCCGACGATCTGGGCATAGGCGATGGCGATGGGGATCTGGATTGCTGCCACCGAAAGCCCTGCCTGCAGGTCGGCATGGAACCATTCGCGGCGGTAATGCAGCAGGTTGGCAAGGCCGGGGAGCCAGCGGGAGAGAAACATACGCCGTCCTTTCGAAATGTTTCACGATTCATGAAGCATAAGCGCCCCAAGCCGTTTCGCTTGCAAGCGAATTAAAGCGAAAGACGCTGAATGCGGCCATGGCCCCGGTCAATGAAAGGAGCAGAAACGAAAAAAGGAGCCCTGGGCTCCTTTTGACAGCGATGACGTTGCTGGAACGCCATGCGGGGAATGCAATGTGTGGAGCGGGTAGAGGGAATCGAACCCTCAACTAAAGCTTGGGAAGCTTTCGTTTTACCACTAAACTATACCCGCGTCTGTGCTGGACTTTTTACCAGAACCCTCCCTGAAATAGAAGCCCACGTTATAAAAAAGCTTGTCGGCGACCCATAACCTGCGGGTGTGGCTACAGGACGCCGATGCGCTCAGATGGCCAATGCATGCTGCCCCTGGGTGTATGAGTTAGCGCGTTGACGGGACTCGCGCACGGTCGGCTTGAGGAAGCCAAGCATGACGTTGCGGGTGTCTTCACAGGCTGACTTGTTTTCCATGTCGAGGAAGTGGCCAGCGTCGCGGATCACGCTGAACTGGCTGTTGCCTACGTGCTTGCCGAACTCACGTGCATCTTCGACAGTGGTGTATTCGTCGCGTTCGCCGTTGATGAACAGCACCGGAATATCGATGTTGCGCGCACCATTCAATGCCCGTTGCAAGTCACGCTGCAGCACTTCGTTGATGTGGAAGTGCATCTGCGCATACTCGTGGCTGTCCAGGCTGCTGACATGACGGTAGTTGAAGCGCTTGAACAGTGATGGCAAGTGCTTGCCGATGGTGTCGTTGACCAGGTTGCCGACCTGGTAGCGATCGCAGGCGGCCAGGTACTGGCAGCCACGCTCCAGGTAGTCGCGCATCGGCTCGTTGATCACCGGCGAGAACGAACTGACCACTGCCTTCTTCACCTGCCGCGGCTGGTGCGCCAGCGCCAGCAAGGTGCAGGCACCGCCCCAGGAGAAGGACATGACGTGGTCGCACTGGAAGCGCTCGATCAGCTCGAGGAGGATATGCGCCTCGTCTTCCTTGCTGATGAGCCGTTCCTGACGGTTGTGCGGCTTGGACTTGCCGGCATACGGCTGGTCGTACAGCACAACGTTGAATTGCGGGTGCAGGTTACGCACCGTCTGGGCGAACGAGGCCGTGGTGGCCAGCGAACCATTGATCAGGATGATCGTCTTCTCGGCCGCATCCGCGCGATAGAACTCCGTGTAAAC
Source organism: Pseudomonas sp. URMO17WK12:I7 (assembly GCF_003269045.1). NCBI lineage: Bacteria > Pseudomonadati > Pseudomonadota > Gammaproteobacteria > Pseudomonadales > Pseudomonadaceae > Pseudomonas > Pseudomonas sp. URMO17WK12:I7. The sequence continues at coordinate 167,131 of NZ_QLTL01000013.1, forward strand.
CCGATACTGACCTTGGATATCAAGTACAGCGATTTCTGGCCTCATGTCATCGACTCCTGGCGCAAAAAGGGTAATCGCGTCACCTAGGGTGCACGTTCTTTATGACAGGTAGGCATTTGCCTGGAATAAATCGGGGGGCCCTGTGTCGATCCTTCGCACACGTGTCGACGATATTGTTCTGGCGGGCAAATTGCCGTGCCCCAACGCATCAAGGCTTTGGGTGGCCGGCAAAAAGTGTCATGATCTGCGGGCGTGACTGGCTGGTCACTCGCGGACTGACGAGTTAGGAGTCAAGCAGCGGGTCGGAGATCCCGCAAGTGCCGTTTGCGCAAATTTGTGACTTGGGGCGCTCAGCGGTCGTATGCCTGTATCACGGCATTCACACCGAGGCGATTTCTTCTGCCGTCAGGTCCCTGAATTCCCCGGGTTGCAGGCATGGATCGAGGCTGATCGAACCCATGCTTTCGCGATGCAGGGCGACCACCTTGTTGTCGAAATGGCCGAACATGCGTTTGACCTGGTGATAGCGCCCTTCGACGATTGCCAGCCGCGCCTGATGCGGGCCGAGGATGTCGAGCCGGGCGGGCTGGGTGGTCAGGTCTTCGAAGGCGAAATAAAAGCCTTCGTGGAACTTGGCGACATAGTGCGCGCCGATCTCGTCTTCGGTTTCCACAAGGTAGTGCTTGGGCAACTTGGTGGTCGGCTGGGTCAGGCGCCGCGACCACTGGCCGTCGTTGGTGAGGATCATCAGGCCAGTGGTATTGAAGTCCAGGCGCCCGGCGATGTGCAGGTCGTCGCGCAATGCGCCTGGCAGCAAGTCGAGCACGGTGCGGTGCTGCGGGTCTTGCGTGGCACTGACGCAACCGGTGGGTTTGTGCAGCATCAGGTAGCGGGCGGGGCGGCCAACCTGCAGCAGTTGATCGTCGACTTCGACGCGGCTGAACTCTCGAACCTCTGCTTTAGGGTCGTTGACCACTTCGCCGTTAAGGCGCACACGGCGCTGCACCAGCAGCAGTCGCACTTGCTGACGGTTGTAGCACGGCAGGTTGGCGAGGAAACGATCGAGGCGCATGGCAGAGAGCAAGCAGAAAGGGGAGGCAGTTTAGCGGTTTTTCACCTTAGCGAGTTGCCGGCTACTTCGCGGGCAAGCCCCCGTCCACAGTATGCTGCTCTGCAGCTAAAAGCTGGTCTTGCACAGCCGCGCAGCGCGGGCACAGGCACGCCTTGTTGCGCAGTTCGGCAGGCAGGGCCTGGAGCACGGCGGGGTCGATGTTCACGCTGTAGCACCAACAGGCCAGGGTGGCACTGCGTGGGTCGGCCAGGCTGCACTGGTTGAGGGCGCCACAGGCGGGGCAGTGCTGGGTGTCATTCATGTTCGGGTCCGGGTGTTTCACTGCAGACGCGGTTGCGGCCGGCCTGCTTGGCACGATAGAGCGCACGGTCGGCGCGGGTCAGCAGGGCGTGCAGGGTGTCGCCAGGCTGCAGGGCGCTGAGGCCGATACTGGTGGTCAGGCGCAAAGGTTGATCTTCGTAGTTGAAGGTCAGTTGCTCGGTGCGACGGCGGATCTTTTCCGCCACTTCGATGGCCTGCCGACCTTCGGCTTCACGCAGCAGCACGATGAACTCCTCACCGCCCCAGCGGCAGAGTATATCCGACTGCCGCAGGCTGCCCTCCAGCACGTTGGCGAACTGGCGCAGCACTTCGTCGCCTGCCAGATGGCCATGGGTATCGTTGAGCACCTTGAAATGATCGAGGTCGATCAGCAAGGCGACCAGTGCTGCGCAATCGCGCTGAGCCTCCTGCAGAGCCTGGGCGGCCAGCAGGTCGAAGCTGCGCCGGTTGGGCAGGCCGGTAAGGCTGTCGAGGGTCGCCAGCGCCTCGGTGCTGGCCTGGTGGCGCCTGAGCATGCCATTTAACAGTGACAGCACCACCAGGGTGATCATCGCGCAGATCGCCAGGTTCAGGTACAGCGAGTGACGGATGCGGTCGAGGGCGCCGGTCTCGCGTTTGTCGACCAGCAGGTACCAGCCCAGTTCCGGCAGTTGCCGCACGTTGAGGAAGTGGCTGTGGCCTTGGCCGTCCTTGTACTCATGGCTGCCCTCGGTCGGGGTCGGGCGCTGCGCCAGCAAATCGCTGAGGTCGGTATTGTCGGTCAAAGGCTGGCCGACCTTCAGGCCGTGGGGGCCACCCTCCGATCCGGTCAGAATGACCTTGCCCTTGGCGTCGGTGAAGAACACCGAGCGCTGGTAGCGGCGCTGATAGGTGTCGATCAGCTTGATCACCGCGTCCACGCTGAGGCCAACCCCGGCGGCGCCGATGAAGCGCTGCTGGAAGTCCAGCACCCGGTAGTTGATGAACACCGTCAGGCTGTCCTGGTTGGCCATGTCCAGGTCGACGTTGATCTCATACGGCGCTTTCATCTCGCGCAGCCGGAAGTACCAGGCATCACGCCAGGTGTTCGGTACCACGCGTTTGAGCACGCCCTTGGCCTGGTAGTAGGTGAGGCTGCGGTCGGAGACGAAAAATGATGTGAATGTGTCCTGCTTGCCCATCACCTCGCCGAGGAAGCGGGTGATGCGTTGGGTGTCCTGTTCACCCGCCAGCACCCAGTCGCGCAGAAAGGTGTCCTGGGCCATCATCGAGGCGATCAGCACCGGGCGGATCAGGTCTTTCTGGATCTCCGAATAGACGGTGTCGGAGGTCAGCGGCAGTTCGGTATTGACGATGCCGTCACGGATCGTACTGCGCGAGGCGAAGTAGCTGATCAGCGATGTGGCAAGGAAGCCGCAGGCCAGCAACAGCAGCAGGGCAAGGATCAGCGAGCGCTGTGAAAACAGGGCGGAGCGTGAAGGCATGATCTTCCCGTGATGTGTGCCAAGGCGCTCATTCTAGTGAGATGACAGGCAAATGACTGCATCTTTTTCAGGGTTATTTCGACCTGTATCAATTTATTGCTGAAATGGCACTGCACCTCGGCGCAGTTGTCTTATTCATTGTCGATGAACACTTTTTCGTCGACGCTCGCCAGCGCCGCTGTTCGGGCACCTTAGCGGTCCAGGAGGCCGCCATGTCCTATCGAATTCTGTTGATCGCCCTGTTGGGTCTGATGACGTCCGCCTGCGCCCCCTACTACGAGGGGGGCGGTTATTCCCGTTCTGAATACTATTCGACCGACCGCTACGTTACGCCGGGCTACTACGGCTATGACCGCTACTATGTGACGCCGCAGCCGCGTTACTACTACCAGCCGGCGCCTCGTTACTACCGCCCGGCACCCGCACCTTACTACCGGCCCAATCCACAGCCGGGCATGAACCAGTGGCACGGCAACCCGCGTTACGACTATGGCAATCGTCAGCGCAATAACTATGGTCGTGACCGCGACCGCAATGACTATCGCAATGGCAGCCAGCGCTACCAGCATGATCGCTGGCACTCCAACAACCGCGGGGACAACGACCGTCGGCCGGACGGTCGGCGCGGAGGGGACCACAACTGGCAGCACTGAAGGCGTCATGACTCCAGGTCGGCCAACGGATGCCGGCCTTCCCACACCTTGGCGAAATGCGCCTCGACCACGGCTGCTGGCACTTGCGCCACATCCGGCCAGTGCCAGCGCGGCTGGTTGTCTTTGTCCAGCAGGCGGGCGCGTACACCTTCACTGAATTCAGGGTGCCGGCAGCAATTGAGGCTCATGCTGTATTCCATCTGGAACACCTGGGCCAGTGACAAGTGCCGGGCACGCCGGATCTGCTCCCAGACCAGGTGCGCTGTCAGCGGGCAACCTTCATGCAGGCGTTGGCCAGCTGCGGCCAGCAGTGGATCAGCGTGATGCTTGAGGCCTTCAAGTGCCCGCCAGGCCGCAGCCGGGTCGGCCACATCAAGCAGTTGGTCGATCACCTGGCGCCGCGGCAACCACTGCGCTGTAGGCAGCTCGGCCCAGGCGCGATGCTGTTCGGCCTTGAGCAGGCTGTTCAACTGCAGGTTGGTCTGTTCCTGCCAGTTCAGTTGCAACAGCTCTTCGATCAACGCCTCTTGCTGTTCTTCCCCGAAAAACCGATCCGCCAAGTCCAGGTCAAGTGCATCACGGGCATTGATCGGTGCCCCGGTCAGCCCGAGGAACAAGCCGAGCTTGCCGGGCAGGCGTGCGAGAAACCAGCTGGCGCCCACGTCCGGATAAAGGCCGATGCTGATTTCCGGCATGGCCAGGCGGCTACTTGGCGTGACGATGCGTACCCCGGCGCCTTGCAGCAGCCCCATGCCGCCGCCCAGCACATGCCCATGGCCCCAGCACAGCAACGGCTTGGGGTAGGTGTGCAAGAGGTAATCGAGGCGGTATTCGGCAGCAAAGAAGGTGGCGGCCAGCGGTGGCACGTTGCCAGGGTGGGCAAGGCAGGCCTGGGCCAGTGCCCGCACATCGCCGCCGGCGCAGAAGGCCTTGGCACCGTTGCCGCGCAACAGTACGCAGACCACCCCTGGGTCTCTGGCCCAGCTGTGCAGGTGTTCGCCGAGCACTTCGATCATCGGCAGGTTGAGGGCATTGAGCGCCTTGGGGGCATCGAGCGTGGCGATGCCGATTCGGGCGCCATCGACGCCGGTGAGTACCTCGCAATGAATGGTCATGGACTACCTCGCGCAAGTCATCCCCCAAGTATGGCCCGCATGGCCGATCATGCCGGTCGTCGGTCGGATCGATTGACAAGGGCAGGTGGCTTACCTAGTGTCGCGCCATTGTTTACGGATGGCCCCATGACTGAAGACGATCGCATCAAACTCGAACCCGGCTGGAAGGCTGCATTGCGCGCCGAGTTCGACCAGCCTTACATGCATCAGTTGCGTGAGTTCCTGCGCCAGGAGTACGCGGCCGGGAAGGAAATCTACCCGCCGGGGCCGCTGATCTTCAATGCGCTCAATTCCACACCGCTGGAGCAGGTCAAGGTGGTGATCCTCGGCCAGGACCCGTACCACGGCCCGGGCCAGGCCCATGGCCTTTGCTTCTCGGTGCAGCCAGGCGTGCCGACGCCACCGTCGCTGGTCAATATCTACAAAGAGTTGCAGCGCGACCTCAACATCCCGATCGCCAGCCACGGTTACCTGCAAAGCTGGGCCGAGCAGGGCGTGCTGCTGCTCAACACGACCATGACGGTCGAGCGCGCCAATGCCGCTTCACATGCGAAGAAGGGGTGGGAGTTCTTTACCGACCGGATCATCCAGGTGGTCAGCGAGCAGTGCCCGAACGTGGTGTTCCTGCTGTGGGGGGCGCACGCCCAGAGCAAGCAGAAGCTGATCGATGGTACCAAGCACCTGGTGCTCAAGTCGGTGCACCCGTCGCCGCTGTCGGCGTATCGCGGGTTCCTGGGTTGCGGGCACTTCAGCCGCACCAACAGCTTCCTCGAACAGCGTGGCATGGCGCCCATCAACTGGGCATTGCCACCACTGTGAGACCGGTAGGGGCTGCCTGGCAGCCCCTATTCCTGAGCCTTGGCCCAATACCTGAACAATGGCTCCGCCAGAAACAGCACCAGGATCAACCGCACCACTTGCAGTGCCGTCACCAGTGGCACCGACAGTTGAAGGGTTTCGGCCGTAAGGCTCATCTCGGCGATGCCGCCAGGCATCATCCCCAGCGTCAGCGAACGCAGGTCCAGCTCGGTCATCACGCTCAACCCCCACGCAGCACTGCCGGCAATCGCCATGCACAGCGCCGTGGCCAGCAGCGTGCGCCCGAGAAATGACGGCGCGCGGCGGAAGAACGCGCGGTTGAAATGGCAGGCCAGGCCGCTGCCGATCAGCCATTGGCCGATCTGGCTGGCACCGTTGGGCAAGGTGATTTGCAGGTGGCCTGCCAGGCTCACCGAGGCGGCCACCAGCAACGGCCCGAACAGCCAAGGATTAGGCTGGCGCAAGCGCTGCCAGATTAACCCCACTGCCACACCCAGCGGCACGATCAGTGCCAGCCAGCTCCAGCTGACGCTGCCATTGTGATTCAGCGGTACCCCGTCACCGAGCAGGAACTTGAACATTGCCGGTACGCACAGCACCACGGCCAGCACGCGCAGGCTCTGCGCTGCGGCCACCTGGCTGAGTACCGCGCCGTTGCGTGCGCCAAGGTTGACCATCTCGCCCGAGCCACCGGGCATGCTGGCGAAGAATGCCGTGGCACGGTCTTCACCGGTGCGTCGCAGCAGCCACACACCGATCACGCTGGAAAGCGTGGTGAACAGCGCGCCGAAGCAGATCAGCGCGAAGTGGCTGGCAACCTGCTCGATCACCGCCGGGGTGAAGTGCAGGCCGATACCGATACCGATGATGCATTGCCCGCATTTGCGGCCATTGGGTATTTCCGACAGCTGCCAGGGCGTCAGGCAGCGCACCATGATGATCGACAGCAACGCGCCGACCATCCAGGGCAAAGGCCAGCCGACCTTGCTGGCGGCGAAACCGCCAGCAAGGCCGACCAGCCCGGTCGCGACAAACAGTGGCAGTGGCCGATCAGGCATCGGCCATGGCCCGACGCTGCAGGCTGCGCTTGCGCCAGATACGCAGCAGCGGCAGGGTCAGCATGCAGAACACCAGCACCCACACGCCCATGCTGATCGGGCTCGACCAGAGGATGCCCAGTTCACCGTTGGAAATCGACAGCGCCCGGCGCAGGTTCTGCTCCATCAGCCCGCCGAGGATGAAGCCGAGCAGGATTGGCGACAGTGGGAAGTCCAGCTTGCGCAGGATGTAACCCATGATGCCGATGCCGACCATCAGGAACAGGTCGAAGGTGGTGGCATGCACGGCGTAGACACCGATCGCGGTGATGATCGCGATCACCGGCACCAGCGCCCAGTTCGGTACGGCCAGGATGCGGGTGAAGATGCGGATCATCGGGATGTTCAGGATCACCAGCATGATGTTGGCGATGAACAGCGAGGCGATCAGGCCCCAGACGATGTCTGGCTGCTGTTCGAACAGCAGTGGGCCCGGGGTGATGTTGTACAGGGTCAGCGCGCCGATCATCACCGCCGTGGTGCCCGAACCGGGTACGCCAAGCGTCAGCATCGGCACCAGGGCGCCACAGCAGGAAGCACCGATGGCGGTTTCCGGGGCCGCCAGGCCGCGGGCGTCACCTTTGCCGAACTTACCCTTTTCGCCGGCGATGCGCTTTTCGGTCATGTAGGCCACGGCGCTGGCCAGGGTCGCGCCGGCACCTGGCAGTACGCCCATGATGAAGCCCAGCAGGCCGCAGCGAATGTTGACCACGAATACCGACGCTGCTTCCTTGAGGTTGAACAGCATGCGCCCGGTGGCCTTGACCGCTTCGTGGCCATGGTGGGTTTTCTCCAGCAACAGCAGGATTTCGCTGACAGAGAACAGGCCCAGTACCAGCACCACGAACTGGATGCCATCGGCCAGGTGCACGCTATCGCCGGTGAAGCGGTACACGCCGCTGTTGGCATCGATACCGACAGCCGACAGGAACAGGCCGATCAATGCGGCGATGAAGGTTTTAAGTGGCTTGTCACCGGCCATGCCGCCGAGGGCGACGATGGCGAACACCATCAGCACGAAGTATTCCGCCGGGCCGAAGGCAATCGCCCATTTCGCCAGCAGCGGAGCGAACAGCACCATGCCGCAGGTGGCGATGAACGCGCCGATGAACGAGCTCCACGCCGACAGCGACAGGGCCACGCCGGCCAGGCCCTGGCGGGCCATCGGGTAACCGTCGAGGGTGGTCATCACGGTCGAGGCTTCGCCCGGGATGTTCAGCAGGATCGAGCTGATCCGGCCGCCGTATTCGCAGCCCAGGTACACCGCAGCCAGCAGGATCAGCGCCGACTCCGGCGGCAGGCCGAGGGCGAAGGCGATCGGAATCAGCAGGGCCACGCCGTTGATCGGGCCCAGGCCCGGCAGCAGGCCGACCACGGTGCCGATCAGCGTGCCCGACAGGGCAGTGACCAGGTTGTAAGGGGACAGGGCGACGCCGAAGCCCTGGCCCAGGTAGCTCAAGGTATCCATGTGTCAGTTCTCCAGTACGCTCAGCAGGCCAAGGGGCAGGGGTACGTCCATGACGCGGTCGAACAGCCAGTAGAGCAGCACGCTCATGCCCACCACCACGAGGGTGCTGTGCCGCCAGCGGCCGCCATACAGACGGGCCATGGGGATGCCGACCAGGATGGCGCTGAGAATGAACCCCAAGGCTTCGAATGTGCCGGCGAAGACGATCAGCAGGCCGACGCAAGCGGCGATCTTGATCAAGCTTTCGCGGTCGAGCTCCGGCTCGTCGTCCTTGCGCACGATGGGCGTGGGGCGGATGGCCAGGTACAGCAGGCCCAGGCTCATCAGGCCGAGCATCAGCAACGGGTAGGCACGCGGCCCCACCGGTTCGTAGGAAAATGCGGCCTGATAGGGCCAGGCCATCACGGCCAGGGCGGCGCACACCGCCAGCAGGGCCAGGGCGAAGATGCGTTGCAGGATCATGAAGGAATCCTCGTTGTATACGGCACGACGCGGACCCTTTGTAGGAGCGGCCTTGTGTCGCGAAAGGGGCGCGCAGCGGCCCAGGATTTCAGTCGCGCTGCACATGTTGCCGGGGCTGCTGCGCAGCCCTTTCGCGACACAAGGCCGCTCCTACAAAGAGCGATTGGCTAGGGGCTTACTGAATCAGGCCGAATTCCTTGGCCAGTGCCTTGTAGTCAGCCACCTGCTTCTTCACATAGCCGTCCAGCTCCGCGCCGGTCATGGCGAACGGGAACAGCTCGCGCTGGTCACGCAGCTTGGCGAAGTCTTCCGAGGCCAGCATCTTGTCGAACGATTCTTTCCACCAGGCGTAGTCTTCGTCGCTCACCTTCGGCCCGAGGTAGAAACCGCGCACCACCGGCCAGACGATGTCGTAGCCCTGCTCCTTGGCGGTGGGGATGTCTTTCATTTCCGGCTCGTCCAGGCGGTTCGGCGAGAACACCGCGAGGATGCGCATGTTGCCGCTCTGGATGTGCGGCATGGAGTCGGAGATGTCGGTGGAACCGACCTGGATGTGCCCGCCCAGCAACGCGGTGGCGATCTCGCCGCCGCCTTCCAGGGCCACGTAGCGCAGGTCACGCGGGTTGATGCCGGCGGCCTTGGCGATCAGCGCGGTCTGCATCCAGTCCTGGCTGCCGACGGTGCCGCCGGAGCCGATCACGACTTTGCTCGGGTCCTTCTTCAGTGCCGCGACCAGGTCGTCGAGGGTCTTGTAGGGCGAGTCACTCTTCACCGCGATGGCGCCGTAGCTGGTGCCGACCGCAGCCAGCCACTTCACCGCGTTCTCGTCGAAGCGGCCGAACTTGCCTTGGGCCAGGTTCAGCAGCGAACCGCTGGACCAGGCTACCAGGGTGCCGGCATCGGCCGGACGCTGGGCGACCACGGCGTTGTACGCCACGGCGCCGACACCGCCTGGCATGTAGGTCACGCGCATCGGCTTGCTGAGGATCTTCTCCTGCACCAGGGCGCTTTGCACCAGTTTGCAGGTCAGGTCGAAGCCACCGCCGGGCGAGGCGGGGGCGATGCATTCAGGGCGTTTCGGTTCGGCAGCGAGGGCGTTGCCGGCCAGCAGCAGGCAGCCGGTGGCGAGGACGAGGCGGCGCAGTGAAAAGGTCATCGAATGTCTCCGTGAGCGTTGTTGTTATGGGTTACCGCATTGGGTTACCACAGCGCGACGCTGTAGCTCACCAGCAACCGCACTTCGTCCGCGTCGCGGGCGAAGTTGGAGCGGAAGGTGGCGTTGCGCAGGCGCACGGCGACGTTCTTCAACGGGCCGCTTTGTACCACGTACTTCAGTTCGGTGTTGCGTTCCCACTCCTTGCCCTCGCCACCGGCGGCGCGGCTGACGTTGTCGCCATTGATGTAGCGGGTCATGAAGGTCAGGCCGGGGACGCCGAGGGCGGCGAAGTTGTAGTCGTAGCGTGCTTGCCACGAGCGTTCGTCGGCTCCGGCGAAGTCGTTGATCTGGACGAAGTTGACCAGGTACGGGTCGGCGCCATCGATGTAGGGGAATGCACTGTCGCCCGACAGTTGCTGCCAGGCGGCGCTGACCTTGTGCCCGCCCAGGCTGTAGCTGAGCATCGTGTTGAAGGTGGTGTTGTCGATCCGCCCGGCCTTGGCCGCGCCGGCATCGTCGCTGATCGCAAGGCGCACGTCGGCGCCGAAGGTGCCCGGGCCCCACGGTTGGGTGGCGAGCATGCCGATGAAGTGCTGGCGGTAGATGTCGTCGAGCTGGGCGAAGTGGTAGCTGCCGGTGATGCGGTCGGTGAACGTGTAGTCCAGGCCGGCCAGGTCGAGGTTGTCGGCGCTGAAGGTGCCACCGAAGCGGCCGTTCTTGTTGTTGAGGGCCAGGTCTTCCCAGTTGGTGTCGTTACGGTCCTTGGCCTTGTCCAGGCGCCCGCCGTTGAAGGTAAGGCCCTTGATTTCCTGGGAGGTCAGCAGGCCGCCCTCGAAGGTTTGCGGCAGGATGCGGCCGTCGTTGGGCTGCAAGGTCGGAAGTTCTGGGATCAGGGTGCCGATCTTCAGTTCGGTCTTCGACACTTTCACCTTGCCGGTCAGGCCGAGCTTGGAATACTCGTCGGCGGCCTTGCCGTCATCGTGCGTCGGCAGCAGGCCGGTGTCGGTGCGGTCGGGGCTGGAGTCGAGCTTGATGCCCAGCATGCCCAGCGCATCCAGGCCGAAACCCACCGGGCCATCGGTGTAGCCGGACTCGAAGTTGAGCATGAAACCCTGGGCCCATTCGTCGCGCTTGGATTGTTGCGCACTGGTGCCGTCGCGGAAGTCGCGGTTGAAGTACATGTTGCGGGTTTCGAAGGTGGCCGTGCTGTCTTCGAAGAAGGCGGCCTGGCTCAGCGGGGCAACACCGGCAAGTGCAAGGGCGCAGGCGATGGCAGAAGGGCGTGCGGACAGGGAACGGCGAGGCGCGAACGCCTGAGGCTGCGATGACAGCATCGGGATGACTCCGTTTTTTTGTTCTTATTCGTTGCACCTTGCTGGTGCTTTTTTCGGCGCGTGGAGCGACCGTGGTGCGATGCTAGGAAATGAACCTTTCGCTAACCTTTCAGCGAGAAAGGTTTGTTACAAGGGGCTTCACAGGCTTGATGACGGCGGTACACTCCGCGCCACCGCCCCACCCGAGCAGGGAGAATCCGATGCGTGTGCTGCTGGTCGAAGACCATCTGCAACTGGCCGAAAGCGTGGCCCAGGCCCTGAAAAGCCAAGGGCTGACCGTAGATGTGTTGCATGACGGCGTGGCTGCCGACCTGGCCCTGGCCAGCGAGGAATATGCCGTCGCCGTGCTCGATGTGGGCCTGCCGCGCATGGACGGCTTCGAGGTGCTGGCGCGCCTGCGCGGCCGGGGCAAGACCCTGCCGGTGCTGATGCTCACGGCACGCAGCGATGTGAAGGACCGCGTGCATGGCCTGAACCTTGGCGCCGACGATTATCTGGCCAAGCCTTTCGAGCTCACCGAACTGGAAGCACGGGTAAAGGCCCTGCTCAGGCGCAGCGTGCTCGGTGGCGAACGCCAGCAGCGTTGCGGGCCGCTGGTCTACGACCTGGACACCCGTCGCTTCAGTCTCGGCGAGAACAACCTGACCCTGACCTCGCGCGAACAGAGCGTGCTCGAGGCCTTGATCGCCCGCCCCGGTCGGGTGATGAGCAAGGAACAGCTGGCCGCCCAGGTTTTCGGCCTGGATGAAGAAGCCAGCCCCGACGCCATCGAAATCTACATCCACCGCTTGCGCAAGAAGCTCGATGCCTATCCGGTCGCCATCGTCACTTTCCGCGGCCTGGGTTACCTGCTCGAGCACCGTGATGCGTGATAACGGCAGCTTGCGCGGGCGGCTGCTGGGCAACCTGGCGCTGTTGCTGGTGGTGTTGATGCTGGCCAGCGGCCTGAGTGCCTACTGGAATGGTCGCGAAGCCGCCGATACCGCCTACGACCGCACCTTGCTGGCTTCGGCGCGGACCATCGCCGCCGGGCTGTCGCAGCGGGATGGCAGCCTCAGTGCCGATGTGCCCTACGTGGCGCTGGACACCTTCGCCTACGACAGCGCCGGGCGTATCTACTACCAGGTGCTGGACATCAATCAGAAGCTGATTTCCGGCTACGAGCACCTGCCACCACCGCCCCCCGGCACACCGCGCACCGACGACTATCCGGCACTGGCGCGCTTCTACGACGCCACCTACCTCGGCCAGGATGTGCGTGTGGTCAGCCTGCTGAAGGCAGTGAGCGAGCCGAACATGAACGGCATGGCGGAAATCCGCGTGGCCGAGACCGAAGAGGCGCGGGTGCGCATGGCCCGCGGGCTGATGGCCGACACCTTGCTGCGCCTGGGCATGCTGGCGCTGGGCGCGCTGGTGATGGTGTGGTTTGCGGTGAGCGCGGCGTTGCGCCCGCTGGAGCGCCTGCGCACGGCGGTTGAGGAGCGTCAGCCGGATGATTTGCGGGCGCTGCCCGTGGTGCAGGTGCAGCGCGAGCTGAGCCCACTGGTGCGTGCCTTGAACCACTTCACCGAGCGTTTGCGCGGGCAGTTCGAGCGCCAGGCGCAGTTCATCGCCGAGGCTGCCCACGAACTGCGCACGCCGCTGGCGGCGCTGAAGGCGCGGGTCGAGCTGGGGTTGCGATCGCAGCAGCCTGAAGAGTGGCGGCAGACTCTGGAGTCGGCCGCACAGGGTACCGACCGCCTGACGCATCTGGCCAATCAGTTGTTGTCGCTGGCGCGGGTTGAAAACGGTGCCCGGGCGATTGCCGAAGGCGGTGCCCAGCGCCTGGACCTGAGCCAGCTGGCCCGTGAACTGGGCATGGCCATGGCGCCGTTGGCGTACAACCGGGGCGTAGCCTTGGCGCTGGAGGCCGAGGCGCCAGTGTGGTTGAAAGGCGAGCCGACGTTGCTAAACGAGCTGCTCAGCAACCTGGTGGACAATGCGCTGGCGCACACTCCGGCGGGCGGCAACGTGATTCTGCGGGTGTTGGCGCCGGCGGTGCTGGAGGTCGAAGACGATGGACCCGGGATTCCCGAAGATGAGCGCGAACGTGTGTTCGAGCGTTTCTATCGGCGGGGAGTGCAGGGCAGCGGGCTGGGCTTGGCCATTGTCGGTGAGATCTGCAGGGCGCACCTGGCGCAGATCAGCCTGCATGATGGTGAAAAGGGCGGGTTGAAGGTGAGGGTGAGTTTCATCGCCGACTGATCTTTATCCTGCACGGGCCTCTTCGCGGGTAAACCCGCTCCCACAGAGACACCGCAGGCCATAGGCGTGCGCTGTACCTGTGGGAGCGGTTTACCCGCGAAGAGGCCCGTGCAGGCAGCAAAAGTCAGCGCAACATGCTCCGAGCTTCCAGCAACTCGGCAATCTCCAGTTCCGTCCCGTACGGCAATCCAAGGTGCCGATAGGCCGGCAGTGCCGGCAAGGGTCGGCTGCGCCCGCGCTGGCTAAGGCACTTGGCGATCTGTACCACATCGATGTAATCGACCTTGTCGGTGCGCCGGTCCAGGTCTTGCACCTGGCTTGGCAGGTTGACCAATTGCTCGGGAAACTCCCACGAAGACAGAATCTTGTCTCCCAGCACCGGCTGGATCTGCTCGATCACATAGTGCAGGCAGACCGGGTCGGAAAGCAGCTCGTTGTGCTCTTCGGCGTAGATCAGCACCGGCAGCGCGCCGATCTGGTTGACCAGCCCGCCGAGGGTCGCCTGGTCAGGTTTCAGCTGCGTGAAGCGGCGGCACAGTTCATAACTGATACCTGCCACTTCAAGGCTGTTCGACCAGATATCCCGTAGCTTCTGCTCAACCGCAGACGAGCGGGCATGGAAGATCTGTTCGATCACCAGGCCGATGGCCAGGTTGCAGCTGTAGTTGATGCCCAGGCGCGTGATGGCCGTGTGCAAGTCGGTGACTTCGACCGCTGCGCGCAACAGCGGGCTGTTGACCACCTTGATCAGGCGCGCCGACAGGGCAGCGTCGCGCCCGATCACCTTGCTCAGAGCGGCAACGCTGATTTCACTGTCTTCAGCCGCCTCGCGAATGCTCAGGGCAACCTCGGGCAGGGTTGGCAGGACCAGGTCATCGTTGTCGATGGCAGCCAGCAACTGCGCTTGAACCATCTCGGCCAGCTTGTTCATGAACGTCTCAACGGCAAGGGTGGTGCACTGTTCAGCGCTGGATTTCCCGGTCGCGGTCCAGCTCGTACGGCAGGGTCAGTACCTGCAGGCGCGGGCCTTCCAGGCTGCCCAGGTGCAGGTTGTCGTCCTCTACCGATTCAGCGCTCAGCACTGCCAGCAGCTCGCAACCCTGGCCGGTGCTCGCGGCGATTACCACCTCGCCAACCGACGAGCCGTGGGTCGGCGAGAAGATTTCCGTACCGGGTGCCGGAATACCCTGCTGCTCGAGCGCCAGGCGGTACTGGCGGCGCTTGAGCTTGCCCAGGTACTGCATGCGCGCGACGATTTCCTGGCCGGTGTAGCAGCCCTTCTTGAAGCTCACGCCATCGACAGCCTGCAGGTTGATCATCTGCGGGATGAACAGCTCACGGGTCGGGCCCATGACCTGGCCGATACCGGCGCGCACCTGCCCAAGCATCCAGTCGTTGAGGTTGCCTTCCGGCAACGTGGCTGCCAGCTGTTGGCGAACGCTGCCGGCCTGATCTGCCGGTACCCAGAGCTCCACGCGGCCTGCGCTGACGGCAATGGCGATCAGGCCATCATGGCGTACGGTGCTCCCTGCTGCAGCCGGAACCTCCAGCCCCAATGCCTGCCGCGCGGCGGCGCCACCTTGCAGGCCGAAGCGTGCCCAGGCCTCGCTCTCGTCAGTGAGCGTGGCCTTGGAAAACACGGCGTACTTCTTCAGGTCGGCCAGTTGCAGCTCCAGCAGCTCGCTGGCCATGGCCAGCAGGTAGCCATTGCCCTCGGGCAGGATGCGGAAGCTGGACTGCATGCGCCCCTTGACCATGCAGCGGGCGCCGAGGCTGGCGTGCTCGGGGCTGAGGTAGTTGATGTTGCAGGTCAGCTGGCCCTGCAGGAACTTGCCGGCGTCGGAGCCGCGGACGGCGAGGATGCCCTCGTGGGACAGGGGGCTGAAGAAAGCGGAATCGGCCATGGGTCATCGCGGTGGCTAAAGACTGGCGGCCATCATAGAACGCCAGTAACAAAATAGGTAGGTGACTAGACCAACGCCCTGTGCCGCTTCGTTCACTGCGCGGTATACTGCGCGACCATTCGAGGAGGGCCCCATGGTCGAACAAACTGAACTCAACCGGCTTTTCTGGCACAGCCGCCGCGGCATGCTGGAACTGGACGTACTGCTGGTGCCATTCACCCAGGAGGTCTACCCGACCCTGAGCGAAGCCGACCGCGAACTTTATGTCCGCCTGTTGAGCTGTGAAGACCAGGACATGTTCGGCTGGTTCATGGAGCGTACCGAGTCGGAAGACCCGGAGCTGCAGCGCATGGTCCGCATCATTCTGGACCGTGTCCAGCCCAAGTGAGTTTTTCGAGTGCCGTTGGCAGGGCTCGCGCCTGTTGCTGGCGGCCTACCTGGGTTGCCAGGTGCTGGCGCTACTGGTCTTGTGGCTGAGCGCGCTGCCCTGGTGGCTTGGCCTTTGTGTTCTTTGCGCTTGTATTGCCCACGCCTGCTGGGCCATTCCCCGCCGCATTCTGCTGACTGACGCCCATGCCGTTACCGGCCTGCGCCGTGACCCTTCGGGCTGGCGCGTGTTCAACCGGGCGCAAGGCTGGCAGCCGGTTCGTTTGTGCCGCGACAGTGTGGCGCTGCCGGGGTTGGTGGTGTTGCGGTTCGTCAGGGCAGGGCACTGGCTTGGCGAGAGCCAGTGCATACCTCGAGATGCCCTGGGGCCTGACCTGCACCGGCGTTTGCGGGTGAGGCTGAAGTACAGCCGGCGCCGGTTCGACAGCTGTATCAAATCGGGCTGAGGATGGTGTCCTTGGCCTCGGGCAGCATCCCTGGGTAATCCAGCGTGTAATGCAGCCCGCGGCTCTCCTTGCGCTGCATTGCCGAACGGATCATCAGCTCCGCCACCTGGGCCAGGTTGCGCAGTTCGATCAGGTCGCGGCTGACCTTGTAGTTGCTGTAGAACTCGTCGATCTCGTCGAGCAGCAGGCGAACGCGGTGTTCGGCGCGCTGCAGGCGTTTGCTGGTGCGCACGATACCCACGTAGTCCCACATGAAGCGCCGCAGCTCGTCCCAGTTGTGCGCGATGATCACGTCTTCGTCCGAGTCGGTCACCTGGCTGGCATCCCAGCAGGGCAGGGCCCGGGGCATGGTGATCTGGTCCAGGTGCGCTTCGATGTCCGCTGCTGCGGCGCGGCCATAGACAAAGCACTCCAGCAGTGAGTTGCTGGCCATGCGGTTGGCGCCATGCAAGCCGGTGAAACTGGTTTCGCCGATAGCGTACAGGCCGGGTACATCGGTATGGCCGCGGTCGTCGACCATCACACCGCCACAGGTGTAATGCGCCGCCGGAACCACCGGGATCGGCTGGCGAGTGATGTCGATGCCAAAAGCCAGGCAACGCTCGTAGACGGTCGGGAAATGGCTCTTGATGAAGTCGGCCGGCTTGTGAGTGATGTCCAGGTAGACACAATCGACGCCCAGACGCTTCATTTCATGGTCGATGGCGCGGGCGACGATGTCGCGAGGGGCCAGCTCTTCTCGCGGGTCGAAGCGCGGCATGAAGCGCTCGCCATTGGGCAGGCGCAATAACGCACCTTCGCCACGCAAGGCCTCGGTGACCAGGAAGCTCTTGGCCTGCGGGTGATACAGGCAGGTCGGGTGGAACTGGTTGAATTCCAGGTTGGCTACCCGGCAGCCTGCGCGCCAGGCCATGGCGATGCCATCACCGCAGGCGCCGTCGGGGTTGCTGGTATAGAGGTACACCTTGGCCGCGCCGCCGGTGGCCAGCACGGTGAAGCGTGCGCCGAAGGTATCGACTTGGCCACTGTTACGGTTCAGTACATAGGCACCCAGGCAACGATCCCCCGCCAGGCCCAGGCGGCGTTCGGTGATCAGGTCGACCGCCACGCGCTGCTCCAGCAACTCGATGTTCGGGCGCTTGCGGGCTTGTTCCAGCAAGGTGGTGAAAATCGCCGCACCGGTGGCGTCGGCAGCATGGATGATGCGCCGGTGGCTGTGGCCACCCTCGCGGGTGAGGTGAAATTCGAAACCGCCATCATCGACGCTGTAGTGTTCATCGCGGGTAAAAGGTACGCCTTGCTCGATGAGCCATTCGATGGCTTCACGGCTGTGCTCGACGGTAAAGCGCACCGCCTCTTCGTGGCACAGGCCGCCACCGGCATTGAGGGTGTCCTCGACATGCGACTGCACGGTGTCGGTATTGTCCAGCACGGCTGCGACCCCACCTTGGGCCCAGAAGGTCGAACCGTTGGCCAGGTCGCCCTTGCTCAGCACGGCAATGCGCAAGTGGCCAGGAAGGTTAAGTGCCAGGCTCAGACCGGCTGCGCCGCTGCCGATCACCAGGACATCATGTTGGAATTGTTGGCTCATGTCGGGACACTAGTAATCTTTGGAAAGGGCGCGGCACAATAGTCACGTGCAGATGGCAATGTGAAACTATCGTGATTGCTGGCCGGGTTGCCTTTATAGCAGCCTGCGGCAGCCAATTTCCATGCCAGTTGGGACGTTGCGTCAATCTTTGCGGGAACTTTCCGACACGGCCGGAAATCCTATGAAGGCTGTCCGCACGCCACAATTTGCCGCGGCGACGCGGGGCGGCAGCTCTATCCGGGCTGACACCTGCGTATTCGAAACCTGATTATCGACGCAGCGGGCCGTGACCGCGCCGCGTCTTTCGTGCGAGCCGACCAAGGGCCGCAGGAAACTTGCTTGGAGGGGAGAACTTTTGCGCAAAGCCCGAGTCTATGGTTGCAAGCCCGAACAAAGGCTGTTGCCACGCTCCTTCGAGTTCACTGAGGAGTGTTCATGCTAACCCAGGAAGAGGATCAGCAGCTTGTCGAGCGTGTGCAACGCGGGGACAGGCGAGCGTTCGATCTGTTGGTGCTGAAGTATCAGCACAAGATTCTAGGGTTGATCGTGCGGTTCGTTCACGACACCCACGAGGCCCAGGATGTGGCGCAGGAAGCCTTTATCAAGGCCTACCGTGCGCTTGGCAATTTTCGCGGTGACAGTGCGTTTTATACGTGGCTGTACCGCATCGCCATCAACACGGCGAAGAACTACCTGGTGTCCCGTGGAAGACGGCCACCAGACAGTGATGTGAGCTCCGAGGATGCGGAGTTTTACGACGGCGATCATGGTCTCAAGGATCTCGAGTCCCCAGAGCGCTCGTTGTTGCGGGATGAAATCGAAGGCACTGTCCATCGCACCATCCAGCAACTGCCCGAAGATCTGCGCACGGCTTTGACCCTGCGTGAATTTGACGGATTGAGTTACGAAGACATTGCCAGCGTCATGCAATGTCCGGTGGGTACCGTGCGCTCTCGAATCTTCCGCGCTCGGGAGGCCATAGACAAAGCCCTGCAGCCGTTGTTGCAGGAAACCTGAGACAGCGGCGACAGCCAAGAGAGGAACCGCCATGAGTCGTGAAGCTTTGCAGGAATCGCTGTCCGCGGTGATGGATAACGAAGCGGACGAACTGGAATTGCGTCGGGTGTTGAATGCCGTCGACGATGCCGAAACCCGTGCCACCTGGTCGCGTTACCAGGTAGCCCGCGCAGCGATGCACAAGGAACTGCTGCTGCCCAAACTGGATATCGCCTCGGCGGTCTCCGCCGCGCTGGCTGATGAAGCCGTGCCGGCCAAGGTCAAGCAGGGCCCGTGGCGCAGCATTGGCCGCCTGGCCGTCGCTGCCTCGGTCACCGTAGCGGTGCTGGCTGGTGTGCGTATGTACAACCAGGACGAAATCACCGGTGCCGAGCTGGCTGCCCAGCAGCCTGCACAACAAGGCCTGAGCATGCCACAAAGTCAGGGGCCGGCGGTTTTGGCAGGCTATAGTGAAAGCAGTGAGCAACCGACCGGGCCGATGGCCAACGGCGTGCTGCAGAACCAGGCCGGCTGGGATCAGCGTCTGCCAGGTTACCTGCGCCAGCACGCGCAGGAATCCGCGCTCAAGGGCACTGAAACCGCCCTGCCGTATGCCCGCGCCGCCAGCCTGGAAAACCGCTAAGTAAGGAGGATCATGCGCGCGCTACCTCTCCTGTCGCTGCTGATAGGCAGCTGCATGACGGTGCCAGCGTTGGCGGCCAACTCATCGCCTGAGGCGAACGAATGGCTGAACAAGCTGGCACAGGCCGAGCAAAAGCAAAGTTACCAGGGCTCCTTCGTCTACGAACGTAACGGCAGCTTCTCTTCCCACGATATCTGGCATCGCGTTCAGGACGGCAAGGTCAGCGAGCGGCTTTTGCAGCTCGATGGTGCCGCCCAGGAAATCGTGCGCGTGGATGGCAAGGTGCAGTGCGTGAGTGGTGCCCTGGCAGGTGGGGCTGATGGGGTCACCAACCCGCCTGACGCCGCGCAGCGCTCGCTCGATCCCCTCAAACTGATGAGCTGGTACGACCTGAGCGTGGCGGGCAGGTCACGGGTCGCTGACCGCGACGCCGTGATTGTCACGCTGACGCCCCGCGACCAGCATCGCTACGCTTTCGAACTCCATCTGGACCGCCGCACCGGCCTGCCACTGCGTTCATTGATGCTCAATGACAAGGGGCAGTTGCTCGAGCGCTTCCAGATGACCCGTCTGGATACCGACCACCTGCCCAGTGATCATGACCTGCAAGCCAGTTCCGCCTGCAAGCCGATCGAGCGTGCGGCCAGCAGCGCAAGTGAGGCCGTTGCCGGTTGGCGTTCAGACTGGCTGCCGCCCGGGTTTGAACTGATCAACAGTACGGTGCGGCGTGACCCTGAGCGCAACAGTTCGATCAGCAGCCTGATGTATGACGATGGCCTGGCACGTTTCTCGGTGTTCCTCGAGCCCGTGAAGGATGATGCCGGTGCCGATGTGCGTACCCAGCTTGGCCCGACGTCGGCCGTTTCGCGCCGGCTGAACACGCCCAAGGGCAAGGTGCAGGTCACCGTGGTCGGCGAGATTCCGCTGGGTACGGCAGAACGTGTCGCGTTGTCGATGCGGCCTCAGGACGCCCAGGCGCGCCAGTAATGGCGCGCTCTTGCGGGCCGGCTCAAGGGCAATGCACAGTCGATCGGGCATGCGGCTGAAATGAAATTAAAGCATTGTCATTTGCAATCCTTCGGCAAATTTTCTATAGGTCAGGCTTCTAGGAGTCTGGCCTTTCCTGCTTTGGGCAGGGCTATTTCCAACTACCGCTCGTTGTGACGGGAGCCGTATGTCAATACCACGCTTGAAATCCTACCTAACGATGTTCGCCGCCGTGCTGATGCTCGGCCAGGTGCTCAGCGCCCAGGCCGAGGAAGCCCTGCCGGACTTCACTACCCTGGTCGAGCAGGCCTCGCCTGCGGTCGTCAACATCAGTACCAAGCAGAAGCTGCCAGACCGCGTCGCCGCTGGGCAGATGCCGGACCTTGAAGGCCTGCCACCGATGTTCCGCGAATTCTTCGAACGCAACATGCCGCAGCAGCCCCGTTCGCCACGTGGTGATCGCCAGCGCGAGGCCATGTCGCTGGGTTCGGGCTTCATCATTTCCAGCGATGGCTATGTACTGACCAACAACCACGTGGTTGCCGATGCCGACGAGATCATTGTCCGCCTGTCGGATCGCAGTGAGTTGCAGGCCAAGCTGATCGGCACCGACCCGCGCACCGACGTGGCCCTGCTGAAGGTCGAGGGCAAGAACCTGCCGACCGTCAAGCTGGGTGATTCCGAGAAGCTCAAGGTCGGTGAATGGGTGTTGGCCATCGGCTCGCCGTTCGGCTTCGACCATTCGGTGACCAAAGGTATCGTCAGTGCCAAGGGTCGGACCCTGCCAAACGACACCTATGTACCGTTCATCCAGACCGACGTGGCCATCAACCCGGGTAACTCCGGCGGCCCGCTGTTCAACATGAAGGGCGAAGTTGTCGGTATCAACTCGCAGATCTTCACCCGTTCCGGCGGCTTCATGGGCCTGTCCTTCGCCATCCCGATCGACGTGGCCATCGATGTGTCCAACCAGCTGAAGAAGGACGGCAAGGTCAGCCGCGGCTGGCTGGGCGTGGTGATTCAGGAGGTCAACAAGGACCTGGCTGAATCGTTCGGTCTCGACAAGCCGGCTGGCGCCCTGGTGGCGCAGGTGCTGGAAAACGGTCCGGCAGCCAAAGGTGGCCTGCAGGTGGGTGACGTGATCCTGAGCATGAACGGCCAACCGATCGTCATGTCGGCTGACCTGCCACATCTGGTCGGCAGCCTGAAGGACGGCGAGAAGGCCAAGCTCGAGATCATCCGCAACGGCAAGCGCCAGACCCTGGACGTCGCCGTTGGCCCGATGCCGGATGACGATGCCGACATCGCTGCAGGCAGCGGCGCTGAAGGCGGCGCCGAGCGCAACAGCAACCGCTTGGGTGTGTCGGTCTCGGACCTCACCGCCGAGCAGAAGAAAACCCTGGAGCTGAAGGGCGGTGTGGTCATCAAGGAAGTCCAGGATGGCCCGGCTGCGATGATCGGGCTGCGCCCGGGTGACGTCATCAGCCACCTGAACAACCAGGCGGTCGTTTCGGCCAAGCAGTTCACCGAAATCGCCAAGGACCTGCCGAAGAACCGTTCGGTGTCGATGCGCGTGCTGCGTCAGGGCCGTGCCAGCTTCATCACCTTCAAACTCGCTGAATAAGCGGGCTCAAGGGTAGGAAAGGGCAGCTTCGGCTGCCCTTTTTCATGAAAGTTCACAATTGCGGATGCAAATGCTGTGTACAGTCCGATAGAGGAATCTCCCATAACCCACCGGCTTAAGGTACAATTCCCGGCTATTTTTCGGCGGGCGTCCGGCTCGCAGCCTTTTCCGAGTGTTGACCCGTGAGTGATTTGAGTCATATCCGCAATTTCTCCATCATCGCCCACATCGACCATGGCAAGTCGACGCTGGCCGACCGTTTCATTCAAATGTGCGGTGGCCTGTCGGCGCGCGAAATGGAAGCCCAGGTACTGGACTCCATGGACCTGGAGCGCGAACGCGGTATCACCATCAAGGCCCACAGCGTCACGCTCAACTACAAGGCGCAGGACGGCAAGGTCTACCAGCTGAACTTCATCGACACCCCCGGCCACGTCGACTTCACCTACGAAGTCTCGCGCTCGCTGGCGGCCTGTGAAGGTGCGCTGCTGGTGGTAGACGCCGGCCAGGGCGTCGAAGCCCAGTCCGTGGCCAACTGCTACACCGCCATCGAGCAGGGCCTGGAGGTCATGCCGGTCCTCAACAAGATGGACCTGCCGCAGGCCGACCCGGACCGCGTCAAGGACGAGATCGAGAAGATCATCGGCATCGACGCCACCGACGCCGTGGCCTGCAGTGCCAAGAGCGGCATGGGCGTGGACGAGGTGCTCGAGCGCCTGGTACAGACCATCCCCGCGCCGGAAGGCGATATCGAAGCGCCGCTGCAGGCGTTGATCATCGACTCCTGGTTCGACAACTACCTGGGCGTTGTCTCGCTGGTGCGTGTGCGCCACGGCCGCGTCAAGAAAGGCGACAAGATCCTGGTCAAGTCCACCGGCAAGGTGCACCTGGTCGACAGCGTCGGTGTGTTCACCCCGAAGCACACCCAGACCGCTGACCTGAAGGCCGGCGAAGTAGGCTTCATCATCGGCAGCATCAAGGACATTCACGGTGCGCCGGTGGGTGACACCCTGACCCTGTCCACCACCCCCGAAGTCGAAGTGCTGCCAGGCTTCAAGAAGATTCAGCCGCAGGTCTACGCCGGCCTGTTCCCGGTCAGCTCCGACGACTTCGAGGACTTCCGCGACGCCCTGCAGAAGCTGACCCTCAACGACTCGTCGCTGCAATACATGCCGGAAAGCTCTGACGCCCTGGGCTTCGGCTTCCGTTGCGGCTTCCTCGGCATGCTGCACATGGAGATCATCCAGGAGCGCCTGGAGCGTGAATACGACCTGGACCTGATCACCACCGCGCCAAGCGTGATCTACGAGCTCGAACTCAAGACCGGTGAGACCATCGTCGTCGATAACCCGTCGAAGCTGCCGGATGTTTCGGCCGTGGCAGATTTCCGCGAGCCGATCGTTACCGCGACCATTCTGGTGCCGCAGGAGCATCTGGGTAACGTCATCACCCTGTGCATCGAGAAGCGTGGCGTGCAGCGCGACATGCAGTTCCTCGGCAGCCAGGTGCAGGTGCGCTATGACATGCCGATGAACGAAGTGGTACTGGACTTCTTCGACCGCCTGAAGTCCACCAGCCGCGGCTATGCTTCGCTGGACTATCATTTCGATCGCTACCAGTCGGCCAACCTGGTCAAGCTGGATGTACTGATCAACGGCGACAAGGTCGATGCCCTGGCATTGATCGTGCACCGCGACAACGCGGCTTACAAAGGCCGTGCGTTGACCGAGAAGATGAAGGAGCTGATCCCTCGGCAGATGTTCGACGTGGCGATCCAGGCAGCCATTGGCGGCCAGATCATTGCGCGGACGACCGTCAAGGCACTCAGAAAGAACGTACTGGCCAAGTGCTACGGTGGTGACGTCAGCCGTAAGAAGAAACTGCTGGAGAAGCAGAAGGCCGGTAAGAAACGCATGAAGCAGGTGGGCAACGTGGAGATTCCACAGGAAGCCTTCCTCGCCGTGCTCAGGTTGGATAGCTAGGTCCTATGTCGCTAAATTTCCCGCTGTTGCTAGTCATCGCCGTCTTCGTCTGCGGTCTGCTGGGCTTGATCGATCTGCTGTTCCTGGCTCCGCGCCGGCGGGCAGCGATCGCCACCTACCAGGGCAGCGTCACCCAGCCAGAAATGGCGGTGGTCGAGCGCCTGAGCAAGGAGCCGCTGCTGGTCGAGTACGGTAAGTCGTTCTTCCCGGTGCTGTTCATCGTGCTGGTACTGCGCTCGTTCCTGGTCGAGCCGTTCCAGATCCCTTCGGGGTCGATGAAGCCGACCCTGGAAGTAGGCGATTTCATCCTGGTGAACAAGTTCTCCTACGGCATTCGTCTGCCGGTGATCGACAAGAAAGTCATCGAGGTCGGTGACCCGCAACGCGGCGATGTCATGGTGTTCCGCTACCCAAGCGACCCGAACGTCAACTACATCAAGCGCGTGGTCGGCTTGCCGGGCGACAAGATCAGCTACACCAGCGACAAGCGTCTGTTCGTCAACGGCCAGCCGATCGCCGAGCAACTGGTCGGCGCCGAGCCAGGTACCTTGGGCAGCGCCGAGCTGTACAAGGAAAAACTCGGCGAAGCCGAGCACCTGATCCGCAAGGAGATGACCCGTTATCGCATGCCGCCGGACCAGCAATGGACCGTGCCGGCCGGCCATTACTTCATGATGGGCGACAACCGCGACAACTCCAACGACAGCCGTTACTGGGATGACCCGAAAATCCCGAAAGCGCTGCACGGCATGGTTCCGGACCGGAACATCGTCGGCAAGGCCTTCGCGGTATGGATGAGCTGGCCAGAGCCAAAACTCAGCCACTTGCCCAACCTGTCGCGGGTCGGCCTGATCCATTGATACCCTTCGGCGCTGTCCTGCAGACAGCGCCGAATGCATTTCTGACATAGGCTGTGTTCTCAGGGATCGAGAGATTCGTCGAACACCGCGACGGACCACAGCCAAACAGTCTTTCAGGATGTTGATTTGAACAACGCGTTGAACAACCAACGGGTGGCTGCATGAGTGCTTCCCTTGCCCGTCTCGAGCGCAAGCTCGGCTACACCTTCAAGAACCAGGAGCAGATGCTGCTGGCCCTGACTCACCGCAGCTACGCCGGGCGCAACAACGAGCGCCTGGAGTTCCTCGGTGACGCCATTCTCAACTTCGTCGCCGGCGAGGCGCTGTTCGAGCGCTTCCCGCAGGCCCGCGAAGGCCAGCTGTCGCGCCTGCGCGCCCGCCTGGTCAAGGGCGAGACCCTGGCCCGGCTGGCCCGTGGTTTCGACCTGGGCGATTACCTGCGCCTGGGCTCGGGTGAGCTCAAGAGCGGTGGCTTCCGCCGTGAATCGATCCTCGCCGACGCCCTGGAGGCGCTGATCGGGGCAATCTATCTGGACGCGGACATGCAGACCGCGCGCGAGCGTGTCCTCGCCTGGCTGACCGACGAGTTCGAAGGCCTGACCCTGGTCGACACCAACAAGGACCCGAAAACCCGCCTGCAGGAGTTCCTGCAATCGCGCAGCTGCGAGTTGCCGCGTTACGAGGTGGTCGACATCCAGGGCGAACCGCACTGCCGTACCTTCTTCGTCGAATGCGAAGTGGTGCTGCTGAACAACAAGAGCCGTGGCCAGGGCGTCAGCCGGCGTATCGCCGAGCAAGTCGCCGCCGCTGCTGCATTGATCGCCCTGGGCGTGGAGAATGGCAATGACTGATAACAATCCGACCCGCTGCGGTTACGTGGCCATCGTCGGCCGCCCGAACGTGGGCAAGTCGACCCTGCTCAACCACATCCTCGGCCAGAAGCTGGCAATCACCTCGCGCAAGCCGCAGACCACCCGCCACAACATGCTCGGCATCAAGACCGAGGGGGATGTGCAGGCGATCTACGTGGACACCCCGGGCATGCACAAGGCCAACGACAAGGCCTTGAACCGCTACATGAACCGCAACGCCTCGGCGGCCCTGAAGGACGTCGACGTGGTGATCTTCGTGGTCGACCGCACCAAATGGACCGACGAGGACCAACTGGTGCTCGAGCGGGTGCAGTACGTGACCGGCCCGCTTATCATTGCGGTCAACAAGACCGACCGCATGGAAGAGAAGGCCGAGTTGATCCCGCACCTGCAGTGGTTGCAGGAGCAGCTGCCGAACGCTGAGGTGATGCCGATTTCCGCGCAGCAGGGCCACAACCTGGAAGCGCTGGAAGCCCAGATCGCCAAGCACCTGCCGGAAAACGATCACTTCTTCCCGGAAGACCAGATCACCGACCGCAGCAGCCGCTTCCTCGCCGCCGAACTGGTGCGCGAGAAGATCATGCGCCAGCTGGGGGCAGAGCTGCCGTACCAGATCACCGTGGAAATCGAAGAGTTCAAGCAGCAGGGCCACGTGCTGCACATCCATGCACTGATCCTGGTCGAGCGTGATGGCCAGAAGAAGATCATCATTGGTGACAAGGGCGAGCGTATCAAACGCATTGGCTCTGAAGCGCGCAAGGACATGGAGGTGCTGTTCGACTCCAAGGTCATGCTCAACCTCTGGGTCAAGGTCAAAGGCGGCTGGTCCGACGACGAACGCGCCCTGCGTTCGCTGGGCTACGGCGACCTCTAAGCCGCTGCGCGCACTCCTGTAGGAGTGGCCTTGTGTCGCGAAAGGGGCGCGTAGCGGGCCCCAAGATCTCGATTGGCACACAGATTTGGGGCTGCTGCGCAGCCCTTTCGCGAAAGGCCGCTCCTGTAGAGGTCGCGTCAAGCCCGGGCTCAGATATCGTAAATGGACCAACCCACCCCCCAGCCGGCCTATGTCCTGCACAGCCGCGCCTACAAGGAAACCAGTGCACTGGTGGATTTCTTCACGCCGCAGGGGCGCGTGCGTGCGGTGCTGCGCCGTGCACGCGGCAAGGGTGGCAGCCTGGTGCGGCCGTTCGTACCGCTGGAAGTGGAACTGTTCGGCAAGGGCGAGCTGAAGAACGTCAGGCGCCTGGACACCGTCGGCATCGCCGCCTGGCTCAATGGTGACGCGCTGTTCAGCGGCCTCTACCTCAACGAACTGCTGATGCGCCTGCTGCCCGCCGAGGCGCCGCAGCCGGAGCTGTTCGAGCAGTACGCCCTGACCCTGCAGGCATTGGCCGAGGGCAGGCCGCTGGAGCCGCTGCTGCGCTCATTCGAATGGCGGCTGCTGGAAGACCTGGGCTACACCTTTTCGCTCAGCCACGATATCAACGACGACCCGGTCGAAGCCGACGGCCTGTACCGCCTGCGGGTCGATGCCGGCCTGGAGCGCGTGTACCTGGCCCAGCCTGGCCTGTTCAATGGCACCGAGCTGCTGGCCCTGGCCCAGGCCGACTGGGACGCACCAGGCGCCTTGCTGGCGGCCAAGCGCCTGATGCGCCAGGCATTGGCGGTGCACTTGGGGCCAAAACCGCTGGTAAGCCGGGAACTGTTTCGCAAGCGCTGAGCACGTCGTATGCTGTGTGGCTCAAACTTCAGGAGAGCCTTTCGTGACTCACAGCAACCGCATGCTTCTTGGCGTCAACATCGACCACGTAGCGACCCTGCGCCAGGCCCGCGGCACCCGCTACCCGGACCCGGTCAAGGCTGCACTGGATGCCGAGGAAGCAGGCGCCGATGGCATCACCGTGCACCTGCGTGAAGATCGCCGGCACATCCAGGAGCGCGACGTGGTGCTGCTCAAGGACGTGCTGCAGACGCGCATGAATTTCGAAATGGGCGTCACCGAAGAGATGATGGCCTTTGCCGAGAAAATCCGCCCGGCGCATATCTGCCTGGTCCCCGAGACCCGCCAGGAGCTGACCACCGAGGGTGGCCTGGATGTGGCAGGCCAGGAAGCACGGATCAAGGCGGCGGTCGAGCGCTTGTCGCGTACCGGTGCTGAAGTGTCGCTGTTCATCGATGCCGACGAGCGGCAGATCGAGGCTTCGCGCCGTGTCGGTGCGCCGGCCATCGAGTTGCACACCGGGCGTTATGCCGATGCCGAAACGCCGACCGAAGTGGCCGAGGAGCTGCAACGCATCGTCGATGGCGTGGCGTTTGGCGTGGGCCAGGGGTTGATCGTCAATGCTGGCCATGGCCTGCATTACCACAACGTCGAGGCGGTGGCCGCGATCAAGGGCATCAATGAGCTGAACATCGGCCATGCGCTGGTTGCGCATGCCTTGTTCGTCGGCTTCAAGGCCGCTGTGGCCGAGATGAAGGCGTTGATCGTCGCGGCTTCGCGCTGATCCGTCGGTTGCTTGTACCGGCCCCTTCGCGGGTGAACCCGCTCCCACAGGGACAGCACTGCCCCAAGGTAATGTGCAGCACCTGTGGCAGCGGGTTCACCCGTGAAGAGGCCGGTGCAGGCAACGCTTCACTCTGCTTGAAACACCAGTGTGAAGCGAGTCGGCCCTGAAGGGCTGCTGCTTACCTCGACTCGCCCTCCATGCAGCTGCATGATCGATTTCACGATCGCCAACCCCAAGCCCGTCCCGCCCTCCAGCCGCGAACGCCCCGACCCCACGCGGTAGAAGCGCTCGAACAACTGCGGCCAGTGTTCTTCGGCAATGCCCGGCCCCTGATTCTCCACCCATATCAATACCTCGCTGGCCTGGCGCTCTATGCCCAGCTTCACCGCCTGTCCGTCTGGTCCGTGACGAATGGCATTGCTCAGCAAATTCGACAGCGCCCGCTGGAACATCAGGCGGTCTGCCAGCGCCGTACCCCAGCCCTGCAGGCGCAGTTCGATATGCTTCAACTCGGCACTGAAGGCAAACAGCTCGCTCACCTGCGCCGCTTCGTCCGCCAACGCCAGCGGCTTGAGCGCCACTTGTGCCTGCGGCTGGCTGACCTGAGCGAGGAACAGCATGTCGTTGATGATGCGGTTGAGCCGGGTCAGCTCCTCGATGCTGTCTTCCAGCACCTCCCGGTAGTTCTCGCTGTCACGCTCGCGGGCCAGGGTGACCTGGGCCTTGCCCATCAGGTTGCTCAGCGGCGTGCGCAGTTCGTGGGCCAGGTCGTCAGAGAACTGCGACAGCTGGCGTACACCTTGATCCAGGCGGTCGAGCATCACATTGATGCTGCGCGCCAGCTCTGCCAGTTCCAGGGGCAGCCCAAGGGCGGGCAGGCGGTGTTGCAGATCCTGGGCAGAGACCTGCCCGGCAATGCGGCGGAAGTGGCGCAGTGGCTTCAAGCCTCGTTGCATCAGCCACCAGGCGCCAGCGCCGATCAGCAGCAACAGCAGTGGCAGGGCCAGCAGGGTCGAGTGCAGGTAGGCCTGAAGCAGGGCGTGGTCATCGGCCCGGTTGAGCGACATCATCACCCGCACCGGGGTGTCGTCGCGCAGGCGCATCTGGCGGGTGACGGTGAGGATCTGGCTGCCGCTGCTGTCACGCCATTCGTGGTAGTTCAGGCGTGCATCGGTGTGCAATTCACCGACACGGGATTCAAGCGCAGGGCCAAGGCTGAGCAGGTGCGGGTGGCGGCCCTCGAGGGCCAGTACGCTGAGGCTGAGGTTGTCGTGGCCCATCACCAGGTCGAGCAACGGATGAGCACGGCTGCCAAGGTCCTCGCTGCGCAAGTCGACTCGCAGGTTGTGTTCCACCTGCAACATCTTGCGCGCCAGGTCCTTGCGGGCGCGGCTGTCCAGTTCGTGGTCGAGGGCGAACACTGCGAGGCAGGCGAGCAGCAGCACCAGGGCGGCGCCCATCAGGGTCACACTCAGGCCCAGGCGTAGCGACAGGCTGGCGTGCTTCACACCCGGGCCTCGAGGACATAACCAACGCCGCGCAGGGTATGGATCAGCTTGTCGTCGAACGGATCGTCGATCTTTGCCCGTAGCCGGCGAATCGAGACTTCGACCACATTGGTGTCGCAATCGAAGTTCATGTCCCACACCAGCGAGATGATCTGCGTGCGCGATAGCACTTCGCCGCTCTGGCGCATCAGCAGGTGCAACAGGGCGAACTCTTTGGCGGTCAGGTCGATACGTTTGCCGGCGCGGTAGGCGCGGTGGCGGCCGGGGTCCAGCTCAAGGTCGGCGACGCGCAGGGTGCTCGGTTGCAGTTGCTGGTCGTTACGGCGCAGCAGGCTGCGAATGCGGGCCAGCAATTCGGGGAACTCGAACGGTTTGAGCAGATAATCGTCAGCGCCCAGATCCAGGCCTTTGACGCGGTCTGCCAGGCGACCATGGGCAGTGAGCATCATGATGCGCGTGGCCGCTTCGGCGCGCAGGCGCTGCAGCACCGTCCAGCCGTCAAGTTCGGGCAGGTTGACGTCGAGGATGATCAGGTCGTAGGGCTGCTGGCGTGCCAGGTGCAGGCCGTCGGTGCCGGTGTGGGCGCAGTCGACCACATAGCCGTTTTCGCGCAGGCCTTGTTGCAGGTAGTCGGCGGTACGCAGTTCGTCCTCGATGATCAGTAGGCGCATGGGCGGGCTCGGTGTGCTGGAAAGGGCGGGATTCTCAAGCCTGGAGGGGCTTCAGGGTCAAGCCGCAGGATGTTACGGCATGCTAATGGCCCATCGGCGTAGATAACGGATTTGTAATCCCGGTGTTATCTGGCGGTTGGCCAAGGCTACCTTGCAAGACTGTAATGCGCGCCTCACCTTGGCGTTAGCTACCCTTGGATACGCTTGCCCTGTCTGATCGGTTATCAACGAGGCAAGCACGATGAACCTGACCAAATACCTGCTGCTGGCGACCCTTGCCCTGGGCAGCGCCAGCGTTTACGCCGAAGGCGGCGCCGAACGTTCCAAGGCGTTCTGGCAAGCGTTCCGCCAGGACCAGGAGCGCCTGCATGGCGACAAGCAACAGGCCATCGCCGAGCGCGAGCGCAAGGCACAGGAAAAGGCCCGCGAGGTGGCCAAGGACTGAGTGAGCAACAGCAGCTGTGCCAGCACTGCTCCCTGGCACAGCTGTGATTCAGGCGTCCATGTGGACGCCTTTTTATTTGCGCGCCAGCAGCGTGGCGCGGCGCGGGGCCGGTAGGCCTTCGATGGTCTTGCTGTGGTCGTTCGGGTCGAGGAAATCGCCCAGCGACTGATAGCGCATCCATTCGGTGCTGCGCTGTTCCTCGACGCTGGTGACACTCACGTCCACGCAGCGCACATCAGTGAAACCGGCGCGGCGCAACCAGCGCTCCAGGGCCGGTACCGACGGCAGGTACCAGACGTTGCGCATCTGCGCGTAGCGGTCTTCGGGCACCAGCACCTGGTTTTCGTCGCCTTCGATCACCAGGGTTTCCAGCACCAGTTCGCCGCCTTTGACCAGGCAGTCCTTGAGCGCCAGCAAGTGCTCGATGGGCGAGCGGCGGTGGTAGAACACACCCATGGAGAACACTGTGTCGAAGCCTTCGAGGTTGGCCGGCAGCTCTTCCAGGGCGAACGGCAAGTGCCAGGCGGGCAGCTCGGGCAAATACTGCTGCACGGCTTGGAACTGGCAGAAGAACAGCCAGTTGGGGTCAACGCCGATGACCATGTCGGCGCCGGCACCCAGCATGCGCCACTGGTAGTAACCGTTGCCGCAGCCGACATCGAGCACGCGCTTGCCCTTGAGGTCCAGGTGCGGGCCGACCCGTGACCACTTCCAGTCCGAGCGCCATTCGGTGTCGACATGCACACCGAACAGGTCGAACGGCCCCTTGCGCCAGGGCGACAGGCCCATCAGCGCCTGGTGCACCTGCGCACGGGTGGCGTCATCGCAGTCGCAATCCAGGCGCAGGCCGTCGGCCAGGTCGATAACGCTCGGCTGCAGGGCCGGCAGCGCGTCCAGCGCGCCGCGCCAGCGGTCGAGGTCGCCATGGCCTTTTTCGAGCTTGGCTTCCAGTTGAGCTTGCAGGCCCTGGGACCAGGCAGCCAGGGGAGTGCCCGCCAGGCGGCGGACGAGGGGGGACAGATCGATCATGGCAAGGCTATCAGCGAGGCGAAGTTAAGGCATTGGAACCACGGCACCACCTTGGAGAAGCCGGCTGCGCGCAGGCGTTCTTCATGGGCTTCCAGGGTGTCGGGCTTCATCACGTTCTCAATGGCGCTGCGCTTCTGGGCGATTTCCAGTTCGCTGTAGCCATTGGCCCGCTTGAAGTCCAGGTGCAGTTCGTTGAGCAGGTTCTGCTCGTCGTCATCGGCGAAACGCAGTTTTTCCGAGAGGATCAGCGCGCCGCCGGGCAGTAGTGCCTGGCGGATCCGGCCGAGCAGCGCCAGGCGCTGTTCCGGTGCGATGAATTGCAGCGTGAAGTTCATCGCCACCACCGAGGCCGGTTCGAAGGGCAGGGTGAGGATGTCGGCGTCCAGTACTTCGACCGGCAGCAGTTCCTGGAACATCGAATCCTGGGCGGTGAGGTACTGGCGGCAACGTTCGACCATGGCCGCGGAATTGTCTACCGCGATTACCCGGCAGCCGTCGCTGCGCACATGGCGGCGCAGCGATTGGGTCACGGCCCCCAGGGAGGCCCCGAGATCGTATAGCGCAGTGTTTGGCTGGGCGAAGCGCGCAGCCAGCACGCCGAGGTTCTCGACGATGGTCGGGTAACCGGGCACCGAGCGCTTGATCATGTCCGGGAACACGCGCACCACGTCTTCGTTGAACACGAAGTCGGGGACTTGCTCCAGGGGTTGGGCGAAAAGGCGGTCGGGTTGTTTGCTCACGGTGAATCCAGGCGGCTGGCGATATGCAGGGCCGGCATTCTAGCCAAACCGCAGCGCGGATGCATGGTTCGCTGACCAGCGCTGTGCGTTCAGTCGACGCGGATGGCGCAATCGAAGGTCTGTACCGGGCGTACTTCCGGGGCCCACGGTTGCTGGTAAACCAGCATCAGGTGGCCTTCACCGGCGGCACGGGCCTGGTAGCGCCAGGTCGAGATGCCTGAGCTGCCGACGATACCGGCGTCTTCGGGGGCACTGTAGACCTCGGGGCCCAGGCTTTGCAGCACGTTGGATGCCGGGTTCTGCACCAGCCAGCGGTAACCGGTGGTGGGGTTGCTGGGCAGGGTCAGGGTGAGGCTCTGGCCGACCTGCAGGCGCTTGGGGCATTCGCTTTCGGCGTCCAGTTCGACGGTTTGTTTCGGCTGCTGGGCGCAGGCGGCGAGCAGGGCGAAGCTCAGGGGAACGAGCAGACGAGGGGCAGTCATGGTGGCTCCAGAGGCTGACGATGGCCTGAGGATAACCGATGACTCGGTCCTGTGGGAGCGGCCTTGTGTCGCGAAAGGGCTGCCTAGCAGCCCCGACAATTAATGCACCGGTGCTGAAATCCCGGGGCCGCTTTGCGGCCCTTTCGCGACACAGGGCCGCTCCTGCAACAAGCGAGGCGGTGGGTCAGAACAAGACTTTGGCGACGTCCGTGAAGCGCTTGGCGAAATGCACGGTCATGCCTTCGCGCAGGTAGTCCGGCAGTTCCTCGAAATCACCCCGGTTGGGTTCGGGCAGGATCAGCTCGAAAATCTTCTGGCGCCGCGCCGCGATCACTTTTTCGCGCACGCCGCCAATCGGCAGCACCTGGCCGGTGAGGGTCAGCTCGCCGGTCATGGCGACGCCTTTCTTCGGCGCCTGGTCGCGGGCCAGCGAAAGCAGCGCGCTGGCCATGGTGATACCGGCACTTGGGCCATCCTTTGGCGTGGCGCCTTCAGGTACGTGCAGGTGAATGAACGCCTCATTGAAGAAGCCCGGGTCGCCGCCAAACTGCTTGAGGTTGGAACTGACGTAGCTGTAGGCGATTTCGGCGGACTCCTTCATCACATCGCCGAGCTTGCCGGTGAGCTTGAAGCCGCGGTTCAGGGTATGGATGCGCGTCGCCTCGATCGGCAAGGTCGCGCCGCCCATGCTGGTCCAGGCAAGGCCTGTTATCACCCCTTTGCCAGCCAATACCTGCTCGCTGCGGAACACCGGCATGCCCAGGGCAGCCTCCAGATCCTTGTTGCCGATCTTGATCTTGGCATCCGGGGCTTCCAGCAACCTCACCACGGCCTTGCGCACCAGTTTGCCCAGCTGTTTCTCCAGCTGGCGCACGCCGGCTTCACGGGCATAGCCGTCGATTACCGTGCGCAGGGCGCTGTCGCTGATGCTCAGGCTGGTCTTGGCCACGCCGGCCTTTTCCAGCTGCTTGGGCCACAGGTGGCGCTTGGCGATGGCCAGCTTCTCTTCAGTGATGTAGCCAGACAGGCGGATCACTTCCATACGGTCGAGCAGCGGCCCTGGGATTGAGTCCAGGGTGTTGGCGGTGCACACGAACAGCACCTTGGACAGGTCCAGGCGCAGGTCCAGGTAGTGGTCGAGGAAGTCGACGTTCTGCTCCGGGTCGAGCGTTTCCAGCAGCGCCGAGGCCGGGTCGCCCTGGTAGCTCTGGCCCATCTTGTCGATCTCGTCGAGCATGATCACCGGGTTCATCACCTCGACCTCTTTCAGCGCCTGCACCAGCTTGCCTGGTTGGGCGCCGATGTAGGTGCGACGGTGGCCCTTGATCTCTGCCTCGTCGCGCATGCCACCCACGCTGAAGCGGTAGAACGGCCGGCCCAGGGATTCGGCGATCGACTTGCCGATGCTGGTCTTGCCCACCCCTGGCGGGCCCACCAGCAGCACGATCGAGCCGCTGATTTCGCCCTTCCAGGCGCCGACCGCGAGGAATTCGAGGATACGCTCCTTGATGTCGTCCAGCCCCGCGTGATGCTGGTCGAGCACCTTGCGCGCGTGCTTGAGGTCGAGCTTGTCCTTGCCGTACTGGCCCCAGGGCAGGGCGGTGGCCCATTCCAGGTAATTACGGGTGACCGCGTATTCGGGCGAGCCCGTCTCGAGAATGGCCAGCTTGCCCATTTCTTCGTCGATGCGTTTTTTCGCCTGGTCGGGCAGGGTCTTGCCGGCAAGGCGCTGCTCGAACTGTTCGAGGTCGGCGCTGCGATCGTCCTTGGTCAGGCCCAGCTCCTGCTGGATGACCTTGAGCTGCTCCTTGAGGAAGAACTCGCGCTGGTGTTCGCCGATCTGCCGATTCACTTCGGCGGAGATCTCGTTCTGCAGGCGCGCAACTTCGACCTCCTTGCGCAGCATCGGCAAGACCTTCTCCATGCGCTTGAGCATGGGCACGCAGTCGAGCACCTCTTGCAACTGGTTGCCGGTGGCAGAGGTGAGCGCGGCAGCAAAGTCGGTGAGCGGTGACGGGTCGTTGGGGCTGAAGCGGTTGAGGTAGTTCTTCAGCTCTTCGCTATACAGCGGGTTGAGCGGCAGCAGCTCTTTGATCGCGTTGATCAGCGCCATGCCGTAGGCCTTGACCTCGTCGGTCGGCTCGGCCGGCTGGCGCGGGTACTCGACCTCGACCAGGTACGGCGGGCGATGGTGCTTGAGCCAGGTGCGGATGCGCACCCGGGTCAGGCCTTGGGCGACGAACTGCAACTTGCCGTTTTCACGGCTGGCGTGGTGCACCTTGACCAGGGTGCCG
Organism: Pseudomonas sp. URMO17WK12:I7; assembly: GCF_003269045.1. NCBI lineage: Bacteria > Pseudomonadati > Pseudomonadota > Gammaproteobacteria > Pseudomonadales > Pseudomonadaceae > Pseudomonas > Pseudomonas sp. URMO17WK12:I7. Next base: position 202,303 of record NZ_QLTL01000013.1, read on the forward strand.
TACTCCGGCAGCGCCGAGGTGTCGAAGTGGCGGTGGTCCTCCGGCGGGGTGTCCATGAAGAACAGTGCCAGCGAGTGGTGCTCGGTCTTGGCCACCAGGTCGAGGGTTTCGGCCCAAGGTTCTTCATTGACGATCACCGGCAGCACCTGCGCGGGGAAGAACGGGCGGTTGTGGATCGGGATCACATAGACCTTGTCCGGCAGCTGCTGGCCGGGCAGGGCGAGGGCGTGGCCGGTTTCGGCCTGGGTGTCGGGCTGTTCGACTGCGCTGTGTTCTTCGGGTTGTTCCGGGAAATCCTGCTGGTCGCTCATGGGGCACCTGCGTGAATGACTATGGTGCTTAGATGGGGCGCGGGGGGATGGGTTTCAATGGTAGACGAAGGGCGCAGAGGGACGGTTTCATCTTTGCCAGCGTATGCCGGCCTTGCTTGAGCAGGCGCGGCCTTGCGTCGCGAGAGGGCCGCAAGGCCGCGCTATTTCTGCAATGCTGCTGAAATCCTGGGGCCGCCTTGCGGCCCTTTCGCGACACAAGGCCGCGCCTACAATGACCGCGTGTGCTGGTTGAGCCCCTGAACGGGGCTCGATGGCGTTACTGGGCCAATTTGTAAGCGATGATGTAATCGCCCATTTTCGTGCCCAGGGAGCCATGGCCGCCAGCAACGATCAGCACGTACTGCTTGCCGTCCTTGCCGGTATAGGTCATCGGCGTGGCTTGGCCACCTGCAGGCAAGCGGGCTTTCCACAGTTCCTTGCCGTTGTTCACGTCGTAGGCACGCAGGTACTGGTCCAGGGTACCGCTGAGGAAGCCGACGCCGCCCGCGGTGACGATCGAACCGCCCATGCTCGGTACGCCCACCGGCATGCCGATCGGCACCGGGGTGCTGTCACGGGTGGTGCCGTTCTTGCGCTTCCACACAACCTTGTTGGTGAACAGGTCGATGGCTGCAACATAGCCCCAGGCTGGCGCCTGGCAGGGGATGCCGATCGGTGACATGAACGGGTGCATGGTCACCGCGTACGGCGCGCCGGTGTTCGGCTGCACACCGCTGGTTTCGCTTTCGCGTTTGCTGCCGGCGGCCACCTGCTCGCGTGGCACCATCTTCGACACGAAGGCCATGTAGTTGGGCGAGGTGAACAGCAGCTGGCGCACCGGGTCGACCGACACGCTGCCCCAGTTGAACACACCGACGTTGCCAGGGTAGACCAGGCTGCCCTGTTCGGATGGCGGGGTGTACTGGCCTTCGTAGCGCAGCTCGCGGAACTGGATGCGGCACAGCATCTGGTCGAACGGCGTGGCGCCCCACATGGCCTGTTCGGTCAGCTCAGGGCCAAGCAGGTTGAGGTCGGAGCGGGCCTGGGTCGGCGCGGTATGGTCACCCTTGACCGCGCCCTGCGGGACCGGGATCTCGCGGATCGGCACGATCGGTGTGCCGTCACGGCGGTCAAGCACATACAGGCTGCCCTGCTTGGTCGGCACGATGATCGCCGGCTTGATGTCGTCCTTGGTCTTCAGGTGCACCAGGGTTGGCTGGCTGCCGACGTCCATGTCCCACAGGTCGTGGTGGGTGAACTGGTAGTTCCAGCGCGCCTTGCCGGTGGCCAGGTCCAGTGCGACCACGCCAGCGCTGTACTTCTCGGCGCCCGGTGTGCGGTTGGCACCCCATTGGTCAGGCGTCTGGTTGCCCAGTGGCAGGTAGACCATGCCCAGGTCTTCGTCGACGCTGGCCAGCGACCACATGTTGGCCGAGTTGCGGCTGTACGTCTTGCCGGGGGCCAGCGGCTTGGTGTCGTCCGGGTTGTTGCTGTCCCAGTTCCACACCAGTCGGCCGTCGTGCACGTCGTAGGCGCGGATCACGCCGGACGGTTCGTTGGTCGACTCGTTGTCGGTGACATGGCCGCCGATGATCACCAGGCTGCGGGTGATCGCCACCGGCGAGGTGGAGTAGTAGCCGCCAGCGGTGAACGGGCCGATGCCGGTGGTCAGGTCGATGGCGCCCTGGTTGGCGAAGCCTTCGCAGACCTTGCCGTTGTCGGCGTTGATGGCGATCAGGCGCGCGTCGGCGGTTGGCAGGTAGAGGCGGCGCGGGCAGGCCTGGGCCACGGCCTGGCCGGCATCGGACACCTTCGGCGCCGGGCTGCCGTCACGGCTGACGTAGCTGTTCTCGTCGTAGTACGAGACGCCACGGCAGGTCATGTGGGCGAAGCCCTTGAAGGTACCGACCGGGGTCTTGATCTGCGGGTCGTAACGCCAGATCTCGGCGCCGGTGTCCGGGTCCAGGGCCAGCACCTTACTGTGGGCGGTGCAGGCGTAGAGCATGCCGTTGGCCTTCAGCGGGGTGTTTTCGTTGGTCAGCTCGACCGGGTCGTTGTCGGTCGGCAGGTCGCCGGTGCGGATGCGCCAGGCTTCTTCCAGGCGGTAGGCGTTCTGCGGGGTGATCTGGCGAAGCGGCGAATAGCGGTCGCCGTGCTCGGTACGGCCATAGGCCTGCCAGTCGCCATCGGGCATGGCCGGTGCGGCGCTGCCCATTTCGCTGTTGTCGCGGCCGAGTTCGCCGAACACTTCACCCGGGTGGGTAAATTGGCTGCCCAGGGCGCAGGCCCCCGACGCCAGTACGGCGACGCTCAGCAGCGCGGTATTGGCCTTGGATGCGGGGCCGGTCAGCGGGCGACGGGCCCACGGCAGCAGCAGCACAACGCCGATGGCGAACCAGATGGCCAGGCGTGGCACCAGTTGCCACCAGTCCAGGCCCACTTCGAGCATGGCCCACACGGTGCTGCCCAGCAGCACCAGGCCATACAGGCCCAGGGCGATGCGGCGCTTGGCCAGCAGCAGGGCGCCCGACAGGGCAAAGCCGATACCGGCAATCAGGTAGTACAGCGATCCGCCCAGCTGGCTCAGCTTGATGCCGCCGGCCAACAGGGCCAGGCCCATCAGCAACAGCAGCACGCCCATCAGGCGCGGTAGCCAGCGGGTTCCTTGGTTGGCACCGTCAGTGCTCATCGTAGGTTCTCCGTTATGTGAAGGTGGTCAGTGTGAAGGTGGTCAGAAAGTGCTTTGAATCTTCAGGCCGCCGATCAGCGCGCTGTCGACCTGCGACACCCCGCCCGGATGGCGGATGTACTGCAGGTTCGGGCGCACCGTGAGCCAGTCGGCCAGGTGAATGCCGTAATAGAGTTCGGCGCTGTACTCGGTGTCTTGCACCGGCAGGTAGCCTGGGTTGTCGTAGTCGTCGAGGCCGGCCACCTGATTGGCCAGGCGGGCGTTCTTGCGGTAACCCGGGTTGGCGTGCACGCGGGCGACGGCGAAGCCGATGTCGTCCTTGGCGCGGGCGTCGAAGGGGCCTTTGTAAACGAGTCCAGCTTGAACATAGTTGTCGATGACATTGGTTTTCTTGTCGTGCACCGTGGCGTTGGCGAACAGGCTCAGGCCGCGCGACTGGTCGGATGCCAGCGAGGTGACCTGCTGCTGGGCCCCGAGCCACAAGCCGTGCTTGCTAGAACTGCTGCGGTAGGCGGCGCCACTGAGGGCGGCCGGCTGGCCGTTGCTGTCCTTGAGAACATCCTGTGCCTTGGCATTACTGTAGTAGTAGCCGGCGCGATATTCCCCTTTCAGGCCATTCAGGCGTGGGCTCCATACCAGTTCGACTGGCATTACCGCGCCTTGGGTACCGCTGCCGCTGAGCTTGAAGCCGTTGCCCGATTCGAGGTTGGACGGGTTCTGCTCATACACGCCGACCTGGGCGTACAGCTCTGGGTTGAGGTTGTAGCGCACGCGCATGGCCCACTGGCTGACTGGCCAGTTGTACCAGATGCCGCCGACCCAGTTGCCCACCTGCGAGCCGCAGAAGGCCAGGTTCTGGAAGTCGCAGGGGAAGCTGTTGAAGTCCTCGCCTTCGCCAAAGCGGCCGACTTTCACGTCCAGGGCGCCGTCGAAGTATTTCTGCTTGATCCACATTTGCGTCAACCGCCAGGTTTCGCCACGGCCCCAGACTTCCTGGGCCGAGGTGAAGCCGCCCACCCGCGGGTCGTTGATGCGGTCGTTGCTGATGTTGTCGCCGTGGCGTTCGGTGATGGTCAGCTGCAGCTCGGTGTCGTTCCAGCCGAGGATCTTCTCCAGGTCCAGGTGGCTGCCGAAGGTGAACTGGTCGCTGTAGCGCGCAGTGCGGTCGTGGTCGTAGCCGCCGTGCAGGTTGCTGCCCATCTCGCCGGTGTAGCCGAGGGTGAAGTCGTAGCCTTTTTCCAGCAGCTCGCTGCGGGTGCCGCCCCAGTCGCCGAACATCCATGGGGAGTCCTTGGCGAACGCTTCGCTGGCGTTGGCAATGACGGGTAAGCCTGCGGCAATGGCGATGAAAGCCAGGCCGGTGTAGCGGGTTTTGGGCAGTTGGAACATGAGATAGCGCTATCTTCTGATTATTGAGAAAACGGCAAGCACACCGAGGAGCGGGCTCTTCGATGGAAATGACAATTGGGAATGCAGGGTGAAGCGATTCAGCTTGCGGCGAGGAGGATATAGGGGAAGTTGTAAGAAAAAAAGACAAATTGTCGCAGTTGATTGTTGCTGATCTGGCAACAATGTGGGCCTTTTCGCGGGCAAGCCCGCTCTCGCAAGGTACTGAGCTTTACCTGTGGGAGCGGGCTTGCCCGCGAAGAGGCAGATGCCAATCAGAAGGTGGTACGTACCCCGACCTCCACGCTACGCCCCGGTGCCGGTGCTATGTCGCGCAGAATTGAACTGGCATAGCGCACGGTCTGATCGGTCAGGTTCTCGCCGCGCACGAAGGCCAGCCACTGGCTCTGGCCGATATCGAAGCGGTAGCCGACGCTCGCGCCCAGCGTGGTGTAGCCAGAGGTGCTGGTCTCATTCTCAGGCTTGCGATGCTGCGAAGCGGCATGTTGCACATCGACCCGCGCCTGCCAACGATCCAGTTCCCACACCAGGCCGCTGTTCAAGCGCAGCGGGGAAATGCGCGGCAACGGCTCGCCGCTGTCGAGGTTCTTGGCCCGGGTGTAGTCACCAGACAGCTCCAGGGCGAAGTTGCCATAGCGATTCTCCAGCAGCTTCCAGCGGTCCTGCGCCTCGATGCCATAGAAGCGCGCACGCACGCCCTGGTACTGGTACTCGGGGAAGCCTCCGTCGTCATGATCGTGGTCGTGATCTTCACCATCATGGTCGTGGTCATGGCCTTCACGCAGGTTACCGGTGCCGATCAGGCCGATGTAATTGCGGAAGTGGCTGTAGAACAGCCCGACGCTGCCTTTGTGGGTGCCATTGTCGAAGCGCAGGGCCAGGTCTGCAGAAATCGCCTTTTCCTTGTTCAGGCTGGCATCACCGACTTCGAATGCGCCGGTGGCCACGTGGGCGCCGTTGGCGTAGAGCTCATAGAACGTCGGGGCACGCTCGGTATAGCCGAGGTTGGCTGCCAGCGACCAGATGGGGTCGAGCTGGTACACCGCGCCCGAAGACAGGCTGAAAGCGTTGAAGCTGCTGGCACTTTCGGCATCGGTGAAGTTTTCGTTGCCCTTGGCGTCGGGGTCGACGCGGGTGTGCTCCATTCGTGCACCAAGGCTCAGGTTCAGGCGCTCGGTGGCCTGCCACTGCTCGAGCATGAACAGCGCCAGGCTGTCGGTGTCGGTGTGCGGGACGAAGGCTTCCTCGCCCAGCGCCGAGAACTCGTTGCGGCTGACCTGTGCGCCAATCACGCCTTCTACTGGCCCGAGTGGCTGATGACGGGCTTCGATGCGTGCTTCGTAGCCCTTGTTCTTGAAGGTGGTGTGTACCTCGCCTTCTTCGATCTCGCTGTGCTCGTAGTCGGTGTAGCCGGCATCGACCTTGACCGAGCTGAACGGGCCGTCCAGGTCACGCAGTTCCGAGGCAAAGGCGTAGTGGTCCTGTTTCATGTCCAGACGCACGCCGGATTCGGCCACCGAGCCGTAGTTGCTGTCGTAGCGGCTGTAGGACAGGCCGGCATAGCCATGCTCCCAGTGGTAGGAACCGCCGATCGCGCCACCGTCCTGGCGGCCGTCGCTGTTTTCCAGGCGGTGGCGGCTGCCTGGCGCGTCGGGGTCACGAACCTTGGAGCTCTGCGCGTAACCGGGAATGCGCAGGTCGTTGAACTGGCGGCTGTTGGCGTCCAGGTGCAGGGCGAAGGTGCCGTCACCGGCTTCCAGCTTGCCAGCACTGCTGCGGGTGGTGTCGGCGCCGCCGTAGCGCAGTTCGCCGGCACCGTGGATGCCCTCGATCGGCGAGTCGGGGATGCGGTTGTCGAACGTGTTGATCACCCCGCCGATGGCATTACCCCCGTAGAGCAGGGCGGCCGGGCCGCGGACGATTTCCACGCGCTCGACCGTGACCGGGTCCAGCGGTACCGCGTGGTCGTAGGACAGCGACGAGGCATCCAGAGCACCCACGCCATTGCGCAGGATGCGGATACGGTCGCCATCCAGGCCGCGAATAACCGGGCGGCTGGCACCTGGGCCGAACCAGGTGGAAGACACACCGGGTTGCTTGTTAAGGGTTTCACCGAGGCTGCCGTGCTGCTGTTGCAGCAGGTCGTCACCGTCGAGCACGGTACTGGGCGCAGCCAGTTGACGGTTACCCAGCGGGTTGGCAGTGACGACCTGGGGTTCCAGTTCCACGGCTTGGCCGGGTGATGAAGCGAGCCACAGGGCGACAGCGAGGGGGGAGAGGCGCAGAGGGATGTGCAGCATGGGGATGGGGCGTTCCTTGGCAGATGCTTTGTGTTGTTACAATATAACATAACTATTTCAGCACAGAGGTTTTACGCCTGGCCAGCGGTTTTTCCGCAGGCAACACGGATCCCACCTGCCACTACACTCGTGTAAGGTGCGCATCTTTCCTACGGAGCACTGGCATGAGCACGGCCCAACACAACGCGCTGCACGGCAAGACCCTCGAACAGATCCTCACCGAGCTGGTGGCGCACTACCAATGGCAGGGCCTGGCCGAACGCGTTGATGTGCGCTGCTTCAAGAGCAACCCGAGCATCAAGTCGAGCCTGACCTTTTTGCGCAAGACGCCCTGGGCGCGGGAGAAGGTCGAGCAGTTGTACGTGAAGCTGCAGCGCAAGGCCTGACATGCCACGGCGCCCCTGGCTGACGTCGATGGCGTTGCTTGGCTGGTTCGGCCTCACCGTGCAGGTCTACCTGGTGCTGCTGGCGCGCTGGCAGGAGCAGGCCAGCCTGATCGGCGGGCTGATCAATGTGTTCGGTTACTTCACGGTGCTGACCAATACCCTGGTGGCGACGGTAGTCAGTTACGCAGCCTTTGGCCGGGAGTCAGCTGCCAGGCGCTTCTTTCTGTCGCCATCGGTGAGTTCTGCCGTGGCGGCCAGCATCGTGCTGGTGGCGCTGGCTTACAGTGTGCTGCTGCGCCACCTGTGGCAGCCCGAAGGCTGGCAATGGCTGGCGGATGAGCTGTTGCACGATGTGATGCCACTGCTGTTCGTTTTGTACTGGTGGTTCGAGGTGCCCAAGGGCAGCCTGCGGCTCCGGCACCTGGCAGTGTGGGCATTGTATCCGGCGGTGTATTTCGCCTATGCGCTGTGGCGGGGGAGTGAGATCGGGGCGTATGCCTACCCGTTCATCGATGTGGCGAGCCTGGGGTATGGGCAGGTGATGCTGAATGCGTTGGGGGTGCTGGCGGGATTCTGGGGGATTGGCCTGGTATTGCTGGGGCTGGATCGGTGGCGAGCAGCGCAGCACTTTGTGTAGCCTGCACCGGCCTCTTCGCGGGCAAGCCCGCGAAGAGGGCAGGAATAACCAATCACTCGTCGTCTGCGGTCCCGTCGGCTCGCCAGTATGCGGCGGCCTTCAGGGCATCTTCCGCCACGCCTTTCTCCAGCAGCAGTGCCTTGGCCTGCCGGGTCAGCGACTTCTCCAGCGCGACCCAGCTGTACAGCCTGCCTTCGGGCAGATTCAGCCCCTTCAGCAGCGCCAGCATGTCCTCATCCCGCTTGATCCAGATGACCTCCACCTGCGCCGCGCTCGGCAGCGGCTGGCGCTCATGTTCATCCTCGATCTGGATCACCGCCAACACCTGACGCCCTGCTGGCAGTTCTTCGAGGCGCCGGCCAATTGCCGGGATCGCCGTCTCGTCACCCACCAGCAGGTAACTGTCGAACATATCCGGCACCACCATCGACGCCCGTGGCCCGGCAATGTTCAGGACCTGCCCTGGCGCAGCCTGTGCCGCCCAGGTCGACGCGGGGCCGTCGCCGTGCAGCACGAAGTCGATGTCCAGCTCGTTGGCCACCAGGTCAATACGCCGCGGCGTGTACTCGCGCATGGTCGGCCGGGCACCGCCGTCACGCCCCAGGTTACGGGCATCGATGGCCTGCTGCTGCTCGGCATTCTCGGCGAACAGCAGCTTGATGTGGTCGTCACTGCCCAGGCTGGTGAAGCCCTGCAGCTCGTCGCCGCCGAGGGTGATACGGCGCATGCGCGGGGTCAGGTCGGTGACACGTAGCACCTGCAGGCGACGTTGGCGGATTTCGTGGTTGACGCGGTGAATGGTGTTACTCATGGGGATTCTCCCTGACTGGATCGGCCGGCCCGGAGGCAATGGCCTTGGCAGTGTCGTTGAGCAGGTTGCGCACCCGTTCGATTTCTTCCGGCGTCCAGCGGCCACTGTGCATGTGCAGGGCATGGCGCAGGTTGCCGACGGCTTCGTGGATTTCTGGCGGGCGGTCGTGGCCACGCAGGGCGCGCTTGCTGACCTCGATGCGCATGCGCACACCGTCAAGGGCGACGGCCTGGTCGGCCAGGGCGTCATGGCCGGCCGCGGTGATGGTGTACAGGCGTTTGCTGCCGCGCACCTGGCCGCTGATCAGCTCGGCTTCTTCGAGGAAGTTGAGGGTGGGGTAGATGACGCCGGGGCTTGGTGTATAGCTGCCGTCGAACAGGTTCTCGATCTGGCGGATCAGGTCGTAGCCGTGGCCTGGTTGCTCGGCCAGCATCGACAGCATCAGCAGCTTTAGGTCGCCGGGGGCGAAAACCCGCGGGCCACGCTCACCACGTGCGGGGCGACGCTCGAGAGGATCATGTGCGCAGTGGTCACGCATGAAGAGGCTCCTTGTGTTTCGATATATCGCAAGATATTACTCAAGATATATCTAAACACAAGCCGCTAAATGCCGATGATTATCATCTACGTTTTAGATGAGTCGCTGCCATGCATGGCGATCTGCGGCGGCTTGCACTCGTTCGGGTTGCCCGGCTGCAAGTACGGCATCAGGATCGGCGCCATGCCCTTGAGCACCTGCACCGGCAGCGCCGAGGTGAACTTGAACGCTTCCGCCGAGCGCCCGGGGACGAAGGCCGTCAGGGTGCCGAAGTGGTTGTCGCCGAGGAAGAACACGAAAGTGGCGGTGCGGTTCAGGGAGCGCGAACCGATCAGGCGGCCGCCAGCGCCGAAGCTTTCGATACGGTTGTCACCGGTACCGGTCTTGCCGCCCATCACCAGTGGCGTGCCGTCATTGAGCTTGAAGCTGCCGGAGATGCGCCGCGCGGTACCGGCATCGACCACCTGCGACATGGCGCCTTTCAGCGCCCGCGCCACTTCCACTGGCAGAATCCGCACACCACGGTCCGGGTCGCTGACCAGCTTGGTCTCGTAGGGCGTGTTGGCGGCGAAGTGAAGGGTGTCGATGCGCAGCGTGGGCAGGCGCACGCCATCGTTCTGGATGATGCCGACCAGTTCCGAAAGGGCGGCCGGGCGGTCGCCGGAGCTGCCGATGGCAGTGGCCAGCGAGGGCACCAGGTGGTCGAACGGGTAACCGACGCGTTTCCAGCGTTGGTGGATATCGAGGAACGCCTCGATCTCGACCATGGTGCGGATGCGGCTATCACGCGCACCCTGGTGCCGGCTCTTGAACAGCCAGCTGTAGACTTCCTGGCGCTCGAAATGGCTGGCGTTGACCATTTCCGTGAGCGTGGAGCTCGGGTGCTTCAACAGGTAGCCCAGCAGCCACAGGTCCAGCGGGTGGACCTTGGCGATGTAGCCCTGGTCAGGCAGGTCGTACTTGCCGGGGCCGTAGGCTTCGTACATCTCCGCCAGCTTGCCGTCGGTGAGTTTGCCCAGGGCGATCTTGTCGTCCTTGCTGTGGGCGCGGACGAAGGCGTTGAAGGTTTCCTGGCCGGCTTCCGGGAACAAGTAGCGGTGCACTGCAGCCAGGCGCTGCGGGGTGGCGCGCATGCTGTCGAGGAAGGTGTCCAGGCGCTGTTGGGAGGTCTTGCGCTGGTATTTCTTCCAGAAGCGCATCAGGTAGCTGGTGCCTTCCTTGTCGGCGAAGCGCGCCAGGTATTCCTGGCGGCGCGGGTCGGAGTCGTCCTTGAGCAGCGGCACGCGGTTGAACGGCTGCTGGTAGGTGACGTAACGCACCAGGTCACGCATCAGGCGGATGAATGGCAGGTTGATCGATTCGCGCAGGGCATCCTTGAGGGTCGGGTTGCGGTTGTTGTCTTCCTTGCGGAAGTTGTTGAACACGTGCATGCCGCCGCCGGTGAAGAAGGCTTCGCCGGTGTTGGCCGAGTACTTGCGTTCCAGCGCTGCATCAAGCATGGCGTCCAGGCTCTGGTTCTTGCTGTTCTGCGCCAGCCACTCCAGCGACCACTGGGTGATGCGGTCGAGTTCGGCGACTTCGACTTTCTTCAGCTCGGCAGCGGGTTTGCCGGCGTACTTGTCGTGCAGTTCGGCGATGATCTCCAGATAAGTCGTCAGTACCCGCAGCTTGGCGGTCGAGCCCAGTTCCAGCTTGCTGCCTTCGTTGATGTCGAAGGGCTGGTTGGTGCTGTCGGTCTGTACCCGTACCCGCGAGCCATCGGCGGTGCGCTCGAACAAGGTGAAGCTGTAGCTCACCTGATCGGTGGTCTTGGAGGTGAGCAGGCGTTCGCCGATCAGGCCCATCTGCGCAGCAAATTCTGGGTCGGCAAGGTTTTTCAGGTACTGGCTGACCTGCAACTGCAGGTCGGCCTGCAGGGTGCTGGTGGCTGACACGTCAAGGCGGTCAAGGTCGTACAGCGGGCGGTTGAGCATGGCTGCGAGGCGGTTGCGTGCCAGGCTGATGCCCTTGTTGGTGATGATCGGCACGATGGTCGGTTGTGCCACCCAGTCGCGGTACACCGCCTTGCTGGCCAGCGCCGCATCGGCCAGCGGTTGGTCGATGATCTTGCTGGCTGCCAGCACGCGAATGTGCGAATCGGTGAGCTCGGCCAGTTCGACGCGGCCTTTGGACAGGTAATGCGAAGGGCGACGCTGGGCGATCATCAGCGACAGCACCTGGCGCAGCGCCAGGCCGCGCGCGGCCATGCCCTCAGGGTCAGTGGCAGTCGAGGTCAGCGCCTGGTTGACCTGGTCGAAATCGGCGCCGTACCACACCCGCAAGCCTTCGGCCATGCCATGCACTTCGCCATGCCCGGGCACTGCCGACAGCGGCACGCTGTTGAGGTAATCACGCACGATGCGGTGGCGCGCTTCGCTGGTGTCAGGGCCGCCCTGGTAGGCACGCACGCTGGCCGAGATCATCTGGCGGATCTTCTCGGCACCATTGACGGTCAGGCCATCTGGTGAGTGGCGGTATTTCTCCAGCTGGGTGGCAAGGGTGCTGCCACCGGCAGACTGGCCGGGCAGGGCCAGGTACTTGGCGACCTGGCTGTAGGCGGCCTTGGCAAAGCGCGGCCAGTCGACGGCCGGGTTGTTTTTCACGTCCTTGCTATCGAGCAGGTCGCGGTTTTCGATGAACAACAGGCTGTTGACCATCACCGGCGGGATGGAGGCGAAATCTGGGTACAGGTGCTGCGGGTAGTTGTACTGGTACAGCGTGTCGCCGCGGCAGTCGGTGATCGACAGGCCGGCCTGGATCTTCTCGATGTAGGGGGCGAACAGCCCGTGCTCGACATAGCTCATCAAGGCCGGGGAGAACTGCACCTGTTCGCTGATCAGGTAGTCGCGTTTCAGCAGGCGCGGCAGGAACTCGCCCAGCCCGCTGTAGCCCAGGCGCTTGTCGAACGGCCCGTCGCCCGGATAGACGATCGCATCGCTCGGCCCTGGCTGCAGCGAATAGGTAAGGGTAGTGGCCAGCTTGCTGAATTCACGCGACTGCAGGTTGGAAGTGCGGAACTCGTCGTAGGCGGCGAAACCGATGGCAACCAGTGCGACCAGCAGGATCAGGAAAATCAGCCGCCACCAGAGCCTGCGCTGACGGGGGGGCTGCGGTTGTGGCGTCTTGGCCGGCGGTGCTTCAGGTGCTTCCGTTCTGGTTGGTTCCGATTGCCACAGTGCGCCCATAGTCTTCTATCCGGCCAGGTGTTTTCGTCTTGCTTGTCTGAAGCTTAGACGTTGACGGGAGCAGGTGAAAAAATTGTAGGAAGTCGAGAAAAGTGGCGTAGGGCTATGCGGCTTTGGTGTGGGTTTATTCCTGCATTGATGTTGTTAGGGTGACATTGGAGTCGGGGTGACGCAGCAGCAGGCCGAAAAACTCGCTGAATTTCCCTGTTTATACAGCGAAAACCCCTGTAACGGACTTCCTATACTGCTCGGCCCTTCGCCCTGCCGACCGCTCTGGACCGGCACACGGGCCGGCCCACAAGGCCAGCCTGGCAAGCCAACGCCACGCCTATCGGCATGGTCGGCGCTGCACGAAGGTCAAATCCAATAACAAAATGAGGTTGTATTGCTATGCCAGTCGGCAACCATCCTGCCCCTGCCGAGCCCGTCGAGGGCGGCCCGCTCAAGCGCGAGCTGGGCGAACGGCACATCCGTCTGATGGCGCTGGGCGCCTGTATCGGCGTCGGTCTTTTCCTCGGTTCGGCCAAAGCCATCGAAATGGCCGGCCCCGCGATCATGCTGTCCTACATCATTGGTGGCCTGGCGATTCTGGTGATCATGCGTGCCCTCGGCGAGATGGCCGTGCACAACCCGGTCGCCGGCTCGTTCAGCCGCTATGCCCAGGATTACCTTGGCCCGCTGGCGGGCTTCCTCACTGGCTGGAACTACTGGTTCCTGTGGCTGGTGACCTGCGTCGCGGAAATTACCGCCGTGGCCATCTACATGGGCATCTGGTTCCCCGACGTACCCCGCTGGATCTGGGCCCTGGCGGCACTGGGCAGCATGGGCGCGGTCAACCTGGCAACCGTGAAGGCGTTTGGCGAATTCGAATTCTGGTTCGCCCTGATCAAGATCGTCACCATCATCGCCATGGTGATCGGTGGCATCGGCGTGATCGCGTTCGGCTTCGGCAATGATGGCATCGCCCTGGGTATCTCCAACCTCTGGAGCAACGGCGGTTTCATGCCCAATGGCGTGACTGGCGTGCTGATGTCGCTGCAGATGGTGATGTTCGCTTACCTGGGCGTGGAAATGATCGGCCTCACCGCCGGTGAAGCACGCAACCCACAGAAAACCATCCCCCAGGCCATCGGCTCGGTGTTCTGGCGCATTCTGCTGTTCTACGTCGGCGCGTTGTTCGTGATCCTGTCGATCTACCCGTGGGACGGCATTGGCAGCCAGGGCAGCCCGTTCGTCATGACCTTCGAGCGTCTGGGCATCAAGACGGCCGCAGGCATCATCAACTTCGTGGTGATTACCGCTGCGCTGTCGTCGTGCAACGGCGGCATCTTCAGCACCGGGCGCATGCTCTACAGCCTGGCGCAGAATGGCCAGGCACCGGCCGCCTTTGCCCGCACCTCAAAAAACGGCGTGCCGCGCAATGCACTGCTGCTGTCGATCGGGGCGCTGCTGCTGGGCGTGCTGGCCAACTACCTGGTGCCGGAGAAGGTGTTCGTCTGGGTAACCTCGATTGCCACCTTCGGTGCAATCTGGACCTGGGTGATGATCCTGCTGGCACAGATCAAGTTCCGCGCCGGCTTGTCGAGCGTCGAACAGAAGGCGCTGAAATACCGCATGTGGCTGTGGCCACTGAGCTCCTACCTGGCCCTGGCCTTCCTGGTGCTGGTGGTGGGCCTGATGGCGTACTTCGAGGATACCCGTGTGGCGCTGTACATCGGCCCGGCATTCCTGGTGTTGCTGACGGTGCTGTATTACGCGTTGCGCCTGGCGCCGCGGCAGGAGCCCGCCACGCTGAACAGCGTCGCCTGACACGGATAGCCCCGGGTATCAGCCGGGGCTTTTCATTCCATGGGGTCATGGCTGGGTCGCATTTGTTGGCGAGAGCCGGTTCATGCCCTGGGCGAGGATTGTCAGGCTGATGCCCAGCAAGGCAATGTCCTTGATCAGGAAACTGCCGAAGTCATTGAGCCAAGGGAAGCCGCCCGAGCCAGCTTCCCAGACGGGCACCGTGAAGACAGTCGACAGCGTCGTGATGAACGTCAGGGTGCACATGGCGCCGCCCGCAATGGCGGCTCTGGCGGACCAGCGCGAAGCGAGGATGAGCAGGGCGGCGAGGATTTCGAACACGCCCAGGAAGTAGGAAGCACCGGCCTCGCCGAACACGGCATGCAGCCAAGCCAGCCAGGGGGTATTGCCGATCAGCGGCACCAGCGCCTTCACCTCGATCTCGGTGAACTTCAGCATTCCGATCATCAACATGGGCAGGGCAACACCGAGCATCGCGGTGTTACTGCCGATGACCTGTAATTGGCAGGGCGTTGGCGCGTATGAGCGGGTAATGGGCTGATGCGTCGCAGGCATGATATGGGCTCCTTTGAGAATGTGCCCAGTATTGGCAGCAGCGTTGATGCTTCGCCATGCGACGCTACCAATCGAACTTGTGGGAGCATTCCCAACCTGCCGCCATCACCGTCAAAAGGCTCGAACACGCATGCGGTGCAGAATGCTGGCATTTCTCAAAGGTCTGATCGTGGGCATCTTCAAACCACCGTTCACGTGGTCATAGTTGCTGCGCTGCAGGTGGCGGGCAATTAGCAGGCTCCCAGCAACCTGGTGGCGTTCCCCCGGCGATCAGCAAAGGTGATTGTTGGGCACTGCTGTTCGCAATGCCCGATTATGTGGGCTGGCAGCAACTGAGCCGTTCAGGCGGCCTGCGGCTCGAAGCTGTCGGCCCGGGCCATCTGCCACATGCGCGAATAGAACTGACCGTTCACCTCGCCAGTGAGTAACTCGCCCGGCTTGAGGAACACATGCATCTGCGAGAACAGCTTGATCTCGGTGGCCGACACGCGCCGTACCAAGTGCTTGGCCTCTAGTTGCGCCGGATGCTCCAGGCCTGCCGCCGCCAGCATTTCGGCCAGCGCACGCAAGGTGTTGTGGTGGAAGTTCAGCACCCGCTGAGCCTTGTCCGGCACCACCAGGGCGCGCTGGCGTAGCGGGTCTTGCGTGGCCACGCCGGTCGGGCACTTGTTGGTGTGGCAGCTCTGCGACTGGATGCAGCCGATGGCGAACATGAAGCCGCGCGCCGAGTTGGCCCAGTCGGCGCCGATGGCCAGTACGCTGGCGATGTCGAAGGCGCTGACGATCTTGCCGCTGGCACCGAGCTTGATCTTGTCGCGCAGGTTCAGGCCGACCAGGGTGTTGTGCACGAACAGCAGCCCTTCGCGCAGCGGCACGCCGATGTGGTCGGTGAACTCCACTGGCGCGGCACCGGTGCCGCCCTCCTTGCCGTCGACGACGATGAAGTCCGGCAGGATGCCGGTTTCCAGCATGGCCTTGGCGATACCCATGAATTCCCACGGGTGGCCCAGGCAGAACTTGAAGCCCACCGGTTTGCCGCCGGACAGCTCACGCAACTGGGCAATGAAATGCATCATCTCGATCGGCGTGGAGAAGGCGCTGTGGCGCGATGGCGAGATGCAGTCTTCGCCCATCATCACGCCGCGGGTTTCGGCGATCTCCTGGGTCACCTTGTGCTTGGGCAGGATGCCGCCGTGGCCGGGCTTGGCACCCTGGCTCATCTTGATCTCGATCATTCGCACCTGTGGGGTGCGGGCCTGGGCGGCGAAGCGTTCGGGGTCGAAACGGCCATCGGCGGTGCGGCAGCCGAAGTAGCCGCTGCCCAGTTCCCAGACCAGATCGCCGCCGTTTTCTCGGTGGTAGGGGCTGATGCTGCCTTCGCCGGTGTCGTGGTGGAAGTTACCCAGCTTGGCGCCTTTGTTCAAAGCGCGAATGGCGTTGGCGCTGAGCGAGCCGAAGCTCATGGCCGAGATGTTGAAGATCGACGCCGAGTACGGCTGGCTGCACTGCGGGCCGCCGACGATGACCCGGAAGCTTGCAGGGTCGGTCAGTGGCGCCGGGCGCATGGAGTGGCCGATGAACTCGAACCCTGACTCATAGACGTCAATCAGGGTGCCGAAGGGCTTGTCCGAGGCTTCGTTCTTGGCCCGGGCATACACCAACGAGCGTTGGGCGCGGGAGAAGGGCAGGGCATCACTGTCGGCTTCCAGCAGGTATTGGCGGATTTCCGGGCGAATGCCCTCGACCAGGTAGCGGATGTTGCCGAGGATCGGGTAGTTGCGGCGCACTGCATGGCGTTGCTGCAGCAGGTCGAACAGCCCGATCAGGCTGAGCACGCCGGTGGTCAGGGTGAATGGCCACAGCCATTCGTGGTGGAGGTACGGCAGGCTCGCCAGGGTGAACAGTACACAGGCGGCGAAGAAGGCATAGCGGCTGAGAAGTGACAGGCTCATACAGGATCCTTGCGATGGCGCGGTCAGGCTCAGGGCCTGGGGCAAACCCCGACCATAGCCAAGTTGTGTGGCAGTGCAAATCAAAATCGGGGTAGCGAAAATCATTCTCGCCTGGGAGTGTTCGCCGATAAGATTCCGGTGCGCGGGAGATCAAGCGCCGCCCGCGCGGCGCATCGCGGATGAATCCGCGCCTACAGTTTGTTGCAACGCGCCGAACCTGTAACGCCATGCTCACCTGCCTTGGCGCATGTCTTGAGTCTTGCAAACCGGCTGACAACCATGGCCTCACAGGCATGGCCACGTTGCAACAAACTGTAGGCGCGGATTCATCCGCGATGCGCCGCGCGGGCGGCGCTCGATTTCACAGGCGCTAAAAGCCTGTCGGCGAACGCAGCAGTCTCTCCTTCCAGCTCGCTTGCTCCCGCGCCGAACCCTCCACCAGATAGCTATATCGCCCAGCCACGCGCACCGCCACGGGCACGCCATCGCGGTACAGCAGCCGGTTGCCACCAACGGCAGGCACTTTTGCCCCGGGCAGCAGCGACCCGATCAAGTTCAGCGGGTCGCTTGCGCTCACCACGACCAGCACCTGGTCCAAGGCTCGCCGCCGCACTTGCCTCAGCAAGCCGACCGCCTCCGGCAAGGCGAACTGCTCCCCTGCCAACCCGGCAATGAAACGCCCGCCACGAATCTCGCCGCGGGCCTCCAGTCGGTGATAGCAGCGCAGCAGTTCACGCCAGGGCGGCAATACATCGCTTTCCCGTTCCAGCAGCCGCCAGCAGATCACCCCATAGCGCCGTAGCAGGGCGCGGGCGATGTGCTCGGTGCGCTGGCCCTGGTCGACGCTGGCGCTGCCCCTGCGCAGCAACGCCCAGCGCCCGGCATGGGCCATGCTGCTGGACAGCGGCGGGTGACCGCGGCGGCTATTGCGCGGTGTGCGCTTCGCCGCCGGGGTGATCAGGCTGCGCAGGCCGGCGAAACTGTCGGCGCCCACCAGCCCGGCGCCGACCAGTTCCTGCAATGCCGTCTCCAACTCGCTAGGCAACAAGTGTGCTTCGACGGTCAGTTCGTCGAAGAACAATGCACCCTGCGTTTGCAGTGCCTCAAGCACGCGTTGCGCTCGCCCGCCTAGGGCTTCCCGGGCTGGCTCGGGGGCGAGGCTGCGCCACTGGCCCATGTGCTCGCGTGGCAACAGCACCAGGGGGGTGCTCGACAAGGTATTGCTTGCTACCGTTGCTGCCAGCCGGCTCCAGGCAAATTGCCCGCTGCGGCAGGCATCATCCAGCCAGTGCGGGCTGTAGTCCTTGATGCGTGCGGGCAGCAGTTCCGCTTCCCAGGCGCCGGCGGCACTGGGAAAACCCTGCAATTGGCCCAGCACTTGCGCTACCGCCTCTGGGCCACGCAGGCGCTCATCTGGGGCCAGGTGCTGCCAGTCGAACAGAAAACGCATGAAATCCTGCAGGCTGACCGGTTCGATTTCCCGGCGCAGGCGTTTTACCGTGTAGCGATGGATGCGTGCCAGCAGGTGACGTTCACACCATTGCAGGTCTGCTGCCCCTGGGCTGAAGTGGCCGCGCAACACATAACCTTCGGCTTCCAGGCGGGCCAGCGCCTGTTCGACCTGCACTGCAGGTTTGCCCAGTGGCGCGGCGATCTGTGCCACGCTCAACGGGCCATGGCCGCTCAGGCGGGCGCGCAGTAGTTCACTCAGTGCGCTGTCAGGGTCGATGGGTTGGTCGAAGCCGGGCAGTACTCCCAACGCCGGCTCCAGGCGCGCTGCGGGATACAGCATTTGCAGCAGGTTCAGGCGCTCGCGCGCCAGCCAGAGTTTCTCATCTATAAAACGCAGAGCACGCCCAGCTTTTGCCAGCTGGCGCAGCAGCAGGTCCCAGCTGGCGTTGGCCTGGACTTCATCATGGCTGACGGCACCCAGGCTCATCAGCGCCTCGTGCATTTCATCGGCATTGCCCGGCTGCGGCCATGCTTCGGCCTGTACGGCGGCAATCGCATCGGCATCCAGAGCGCCCATGTCATCGCCGCTGTGTACTTCGTTCCAGCGCCGGTTGAGCACTGCCTGGGTACGCCGCTCTTCCAGGGGGGCGTCATCGAGGAACGCGTATGGCCTGGCGTTGAGGATGGCCGAGGCCAGTGGTGAAGGCGCTGGCAGATCGCAGCACAACAGGCGCACCTGGCCGCTTTCCATACGCCGTAGCAGGGCCAGCCAACCTTCGCTGTCCATGGCCTCGTGCAGGCAGTCATCGAGCGTTTGCTCGACCAGCGGGTGATCGGGGACCTGCCGTTCGCCGACGATGTTCTCCAGGCAGGCGATCTGGTCAGGGAATACGGCGGCAATCAGGTCCTCGCTCTTCATGCGCTGGATTTGCGGTGCCACCTTGCGCCCGCCGATGAAACGCGGCAGGGCCATGGCCACGCCTGCGTTCCACCGCCAGCGCACGCCGAACAGCGGCGCATCGAGCAGGGCCTGGATGAGGATCTGTTCGGCGTTGCGGCTGTTGAGGTAGCGCCAGACCTCATCCAGCTCGAAACTGTGGCTGGTCGACAGTGACAGCACGATGGCATCTTCGCTGGCCGCAGCCTGCAACTCGAAATTGAAAGTGCGGCAGAAGCGCTTGCGCAGTGCCAGGCCCCAGGCGCGGTTGATGCGGCTGCCATAGGGCGAATGGATGATCAGCTGGGTACCGCCGGACTCGTCGAAGAAGCGCTCCATCACCAACGTCTGCTGTGAGGGCAGGGCGCCCAACACTTCGCGGGTGCGGCCCAGGTAATCGAGTAACTGGCTGGCGCTGGCTTCGCTCAATTCAAACGTGTCCTGCAGCCACGGCAGCACTGCTGAAGGGTTCCCCTCATTCAACCCAAGCTTTTCGTCGATGCGCGCCTGCAGGCGCGCGACAGCCGCGGACAGTTCATCGCTGCGCCCTGGTGCTTCGCCAAGCCAGAACGGAATGGTCGGCGGCAGGCCCTGAGCGTCTTCGACCCGCACCCGGCCGGCCTCGACCCGCAGAATGCGGTAAGACGCGTTGCCCAGCTGGAAGATATCGCCAGCGATACTCTCCACGGCGAAGTCTTCGTTGACGCTGCCGATGTTGAGCGCCTGCGGTTCGAGCAGCACGGCATAATCGGCGGTTTCGGGGATGGTGCCGCCGCTGGTCAGCGCGGTCAGCTGGCTGCCCCGGCGCCCCCGCAACGTGCCGCTGACCGCATCGCGATGCAGGTAGGCGCTGCGCACGCCCTGGCGGCCGTTGTAGCCTTCGGCGAGCATGCGCAGCAATGCCTGGTAATGCTCAGGGTCGAGGGCGGCATAAGGCGTGGCCTGGCGCAGGCAGTCGAACAATGCCTGCTCTTGCCAGGCCTGGTTGCTGGCTTCGGCAACGATCTGCTGGGCCAGTACATCCAGGGGGGCCTTGGCGATGTGCAGTTCGTCGAGTTCACCAAGGCGGATGCAGTCGAGCAAGGCGACGCATTCGATCAGGTCGTCTCGCGAAGTCGCGAACAGTCGCCCCTTGGGGATGCCATCGACCTGGTGCCCGGAGCGCCCGACACGTTGCAGGAAGGCGGCGATCGAGCCGGGCGATTCGATCTGGCAGACGAGCTCGACATCGCCGATGTCGATGCCCAGTTCCAGCGAAGCAGTGGCCACCAGCACCTGCAACTGGCCGCTTTTCAAGCGCTGTTCGGCATCCAGGCGCAGTTCCTTGGCCAGGCTGCCATGGTGCGCGGCCACTGCCTCCTTGCCCAGACGGTCACTGAGATGGCGGGTAATGCGTTCGGCCAGGCGTCGAGTGTTGACGAACACCAGCGTGGTGCGATGCTCCCGGGCCAAGGCGGCGAGGCGGTCGTAGACCAGCCCCCAGACATCCGTGGCCATGACCGCGCCGAGTGGCACCGGGGGCACTTCGATGGCGAGGTCGCGCTGGCGCGCATGGCCAACATCGATGATCGCGCACGGGCGCTGCTGGCCGACCAGGAACTGCGCCACGCGCTCCACCGGACGTTGGGTGGCGGACAGGCCGATGCGTCGCAGCGGCCGCCCGCACAAGGCCTGCAAGCGCTCAAGGGTCAGCGCCAGATGAGCGCCACGCTTATTGCCGGCCAGGGCGTGGATCTCGTCGACGATAACCGTGTGCACGCTGGCCAAGCCCTCGCGGCCGGAAGCCGAGCCCATCAGCACGTACAGCGATTCGGGGGTGGTCACCAGAATATGCGGTGCCCGCTTGCGCATTGCCGCACGCTCTTTCTGCGGGGTATCGCCAGTGCGCACGGCAGTGGTGATACGCGGTGCTTTCAGGCCTTGGTCTTCAACGGCTTTGCTGATGCCTTCAAGCGGGGCCTGCAAGTTCAGACGGATGTCATTGGACAGCGCCTTGAGCGGCGACACATAGACCACCTGGGTGTGTGCAGGCAGTTCTCCGTCATGCTCCAGGCCCTCGCGGAACAGTTCGTCGAGCACGGCGAGAAAGGCGCTCAAGGTCTTCCCCGAACCGGTCGGCGCGGCGAGCAGTAGCGACTGCCCTGCATGGATCAGCGGCCAGGCACGGGCCTGGGCGTCGGTGACCGTTGCAAAGTGGCGGGAAAACCAGGTGCCGACGGCCGGGTGGAACAGCTCGAGCACCGGGTGCTGGTGGGCTGGCAGGTTCATGTGTTGGTTATGGCGGGTGAACGGCGGGTTGGCAAGGGGCCGTTCGTCGTTGATCTTCTGTAGACTGTGCCATTTTCCAGCGAGCACACCCATGCCCAACATCATCCGCATCGCCGCAGCCCTGCTGATCGACCCGCAAGGCCGCACTCTGCTGGTGCGCAAGCGCGGCACCCAGGCTTTCATGCAACCGGGTGGCAAGATCGATGCGGGTGAGTCGCCGGTTCAGGCGCTGGTGCGTGAACTGCACGAAGAGCTGGGGTTGCAGATTGACCCGGAGCGGGCGGTGCACCTGGGCCAGTTCAGCGCGCCGGCCGCTAACGAGCCGGGCTTCCAGGTGCAGGCCGAACTGTTCCGCGTCGACAGCGCCGAGGCCGTAGCCCCGGCGGCGGAAATCGAAGAAGTGCGGTGGCTGGCCGCCGATCAGGCTGTAACGCTGGAGCTGGCGCCGCTGACCCGCGACCTGATCTTGCCTTTGTACCGCCAGGCCGTCAGCGTACCGCGCTGACGCCGTCGAGGGTGGCGAACGAGGTGTCCTTGGCCGTCAGCAGGAAGTCACGCATGTAAGGCGCATCGAGCATGTCGGTTCGCACGGCGGCATACAGCGTGGCGAACAGGCCTTTTTCGCCCAGTCGCTTGCCTTTCACATAGCCGCGCGCGCTGTACTCGTGCAGTGCCCAGTGCGGCATGCCGCAGACGCCGCGGCCGCTGGCGACCAGCTGCATCATCATCACGGTCAGCTCTGACGTGCGCACGGCGGCCGGCTCGATGTCGGCCGGCTCCAGGAAACGGGTGAAGATGTCCAGGCGGTCCCGCTCCACCGGGTAGGTGATCAGGGTCTGGTCGAGCAGGTCCTGGGGCACAATGTACGGCTTGCCGGCCAGCGGATGCTGGTTGGCCACGGCGAGCATGGCTTCGTAGGTGAACAGCGGCACATAGGTGATACCGGCCAGGTCCAGCGGGTCGGAGGTCACCACCAGGTCGAGGTCGCCACGGGCCAGCGCCGGCAAGGGGGCGAAAGCGAAGCCCGAAGCCAGGTCCAGCTCCACTTCCGGCCAGGCATCGCGGAACTGGTCGATGGTTGGCATCAGCCATTGGAAGCAGCTGTGGCATTCGATGGCCATATGCAGACGCCCGGCGGTGCCGCCAGCCAGCCGGGCAATGTCGCGTTCGGCGCCGCGCAGCAGCGGTAGGGTGGCATCGGCCAGCTGCAGCAGGCGCAGCCCGGCGCTGGTGAAGCGAATTGGCTTTGTCTTGCGCACGAACAGTGGCAGGCCCAGGCGCTCTTCGAGCTCTTTGAACTGGTGTGACAGCGCCGACTGGGTCAGGTGCAGGCGCTCGGCGGCCTCTACCAGGCTGTCAGCTTCGCGCAAGGCATGAAGGGTTTTCAGGTGACGGATTTCGAGCACAACGACTTCCCATGAGGAATATTGAAGATGGCGGATTTGTCGTTGAGTTTGGCTCAAGTTGGAATGGCTGTCGATGAGGGTTTTCGTGCGGCGGCACCTGGGCGGAGAAATCCGCGCCCAGGTGTGATGCTAAAGGCGGGCTAAGTGCGTGATGGCGATCTGGCGCGATATTGGTCCACGCCAGACCGCATCATGCTCAGGCTGACCCTGTTGCCATTGCTGGCCGCGATAACGGTCTTCGGCACGTTTGAGGTGCGCTGCGCTGAATTGCTCGAAGGGGGTGTCCAGGCCCCGGTAGTGAAAGTGGATGTACCACAACACGGGGGTGCCGTTGGCACGGGCATCCAGCACCTCGTACTCTTGCAGATAGTCACGTTCCTTGAGCCTCTGCCGATTGCCAGCACGGCGTAATTCGACCTGCTGTTGTTCTATCAGGTAACTCAGCTGTGCCTCATTGGGTTGAGCACTTTGCTTGACCTGTTCGATGCGCATTGTCCTGCCCTCGTTGCGCAGCGTGAGGGCCTCGGCGCGCAGGCGTGCCGGCTCGGGAGCGGCAGGTTGTAACTGCTGCAATCGGTTGGCGTAACGCTCAAGGTCCTCGGCCTTGATGGTCATCATGTGTTCAACGTCCACGGGCAACATGCCTTGGCTCTGGTAACGCTGAACCTGCTGGCGGTAGGCGGGTAGATTGGACAAAGATTGGTTGGCCACTTGCTTGAGGTCTTGCAGTTCATGGGGCCGTGCGCGTCGGTTAGCGGGTATCTGGCGCCAGCGCTCACCGTCTGCCGAGAAGCGGTCGAGCACAGTGCCGTCATCCCTGTGAACGACAATTTGCGCAGGCCGGGTCGCAGTTGCGGGCTGATAATCCCCGACATGCCAATGGCCTTCTGTGTCGAGAAACAATCTTGGACTGCGCGAGCTCCCACCAGCGATCCGATCCCGCGGCAAGCGCCTGAGTTTCGTGTCCGATATCGAGATCAGCGCATCCAGATTGTCGTAAAGCCGCTTGAGATAGGTTTCGTCGAAAAGAGCCGGCAAACTTGCATGGGTGCTTTGCAGGCGTCGCTTGTACTGCTCATGGGCGGTACGTGCCTGCTCGTAGATGGCCCGCCTTTGCTGGGCATTGACCGGCACCTCCCGCAGGTCGGTCACCGTATTACGGATGCGGTGAATGCTTTCTTCGAACTCGCCCAGTCGCTCTAGAAGGTATTCGGCCAACACCGTTGCATTGTCATGGCGCAGGGCTGCCGGTATCAGGTGAAGGGTGTCGTAGAATGCCTTGAAGTCTTTGTTCAGGTGCTGCTGGTACCTCTCATAGGATGCCTGCAGCCGCGGGTCGCCTTCGGCCCTTTGGATCCAGGTGTCGAGCTCATCCATTTGCTTGAACAACTGATCCCGCTCCTGAAGGTGCGCAATGGCTTTGTGTCGCCATTGCTTCAACAGAGGCAATTGGTCGGCCAAGTCCTCTATCGACAACGTCGCTGCACGCACCTGCGCCATTTCTATTAGGCGGCCGCTTCCGCGTACTGCCCGCAGTTCTATCACGTTGAGCAAGCGCTCGCAGATCAGTTTGGCCGAACGGGCTTTTTGCCTTTTCGGCGTTATTTGATCTCTGCGTGCACTGAACTTCAAAAGTTCATCCCAGGACTGATGGCTCTGCTTGGCCAGCCTGATGTCGTCAAGGAAACTTGCTTCCAGTTGAGAAGAAGGGGCTGAACGTTGCGCCAGTGCGTTACTGCGGTTTATCGAACGGATCAAGTCTGATTCATCTGCAATGGCCTTCGAGGACAGCCGCTGCTGCTGACGATAGCGCTGATCGACCAGGAAGCGTGGCAGTTGGTCGCGAATTGCAGCTGGCCAGTAAGGCTCAAGTTGATCGGCCAGCCGCCCGATGATTTGTCCACCCCCTGCGCCGCCACCCAGCAGGTGAACGCCATAGAGATTGAAGTGAGTGTCCCATTGGCCATCCTGCGATAATGCTATGGCGCGCTTCCATGTCTTGGTTGTAGAGCCCTTCAGGCGCCAGGTATGAGCAGTTGAATCCCACTCGACCTGATATGGCTGGTGTTCGATCAGCACAAAGTCGCCCTCGACGTGCCGGTAAACACCTCGGTAACGCCCGTGCGTGCCAGGGGAGATACCGTCCAGAGTGATTGCCTGAGGATATTCATACCCGGCAAAACGCCTGGCGCGTTGATGAGGGTGAGCAGCCACTTGCAGGCTTTGCGGCGTGGCCCTGCTAAGAGCACGCAGCTGGCGCTGGCGCGTCAGCTGACGCACGGTGAGCAGATTGACACCCACGCCAGTCGCGAGATCCATCGCCGCGTCGATGACCGCCAGCAAGACATCGTTGAGGGCTTCGAGCCCTTCGATAATCTTGTTCTGGGTAAAGGCGTTGACCGCTCTGGCTGCGGATTCGAAAAGGTCATAGACCCCGATCGCCGTACCAAGAAAGGGTACCAGGCCCAGCACGATCTTCAGGTAGCTAAAGATCATGCTGCTCTGATGGGTGAAGTTTTCCAGCCACACGTCGTCATTGGAGCGTGTCGTGGCCCGGTGAGCCCTGATCACTCGACCCATCTGCGCTTTTAGCAGATGCTCGGGAAGGGAGGTGGTCGCAGGCCAGGCGCTGCCAATGCCAATTATGCCCGAGAACCCGTGTACATGAGCTTGGCGTATACGGCTGCTATGCGCGAGTGGGTCGCCGAGCAATGCTCGGCCGGCGAGGTAGTTGATCTCACCCTCCTGTTTGCTTCGATCATAGAGGCTCAGCCTGGCTGCCTCCAGGCTTTGGTATTGAGCGAGAGCGGTGGTCGGATGTTCGGGCAGATACAACAGTGTGATTCCAGAAGTACGGTCTTCGATGAACGTGATGCCTGAAAGGGTAACCGGGCGATCTTCGGTATCCGGTCCGCCTGCGGTCAGAGTCGCGGGAAGTAGCTGAATGTCGTGCCCTTGAGCCTGATAGGCAGTGCTGGAACTTGCGGCTATCGCGACCTCCAGGATCGCGAGGCCTTGCGCGTTCAGCGTGCCTTGTCCATGAAGCAACAGGCCCTGCATCCGTAGCATCAATGCGTAAGGTGCAGTCAGGCAGTCGCGGCGGAATTCGGCAACGAAGGGGCTGTCCGCCAAGCCTTGATAAGCGTTGAGGATCTGTTCTTCGTATGCCTTTGCAAGGTCGAGCTCCTGGGCCAGCATCTCCAGGTAAGGTCGAGTGATGCCAGCCGTCATGATGTCGGCCAGTGAGGTGTCGTTCGTCGCCAGTTGCAGTTCCAAGTGATTCAGCCGCCTGCCCATGGTTTCGTCGATGTTTTCCAGCAGCAGCGTTTCAAGGCTCAGTGTTTCTCGTTCATTGCTGGGCCGGTAGACTTTCCGGGGCACTGTCCCTGGGGTTCCCCCGGTAACGATGTCCGTCACCAGGTCGACGCTGCGGGGCACATTCAGGCCGATATAACTGTTGTCATACCCGGGGAAGTCTTGTTTCAGGCGTTGCCTGATGAGGGGGCGGCAGAATGCATGGCAGTCCGCCAGGTCTTTACGCAACAGCGCTTCAGATTGCCTTACTGCATCGATGTATTCAGGGACGATACGGCTAAGTGCCTGACAAGTAGCGAGTGGCAGTCTGCTCAACCGGGTCGAGCTTGCGGCGGCCAGGCTCACCACTTGATCCTGCTGTTGTACAAGTTTCATTGCCACTTCACGCGCAGCATGGCGAGGAATCTGCAGACGTTGTTCGAGCACTTCCTTGAGGCGTGGCAATTGGGTGGCCAGAGTATCCAGGCCTTGATCATTCTGTATCTGCTGCTTTTCTGCGCGCACGCCTGTCAGCATGGCGTTGAGCACCTGTGCAAGGACATTACCTTTGATTTGCCTTAGCTCGACAGACTGGTGCTCAGCAGTCGCACCGAGACAGGTTGCAAGCGCCAGGCGGTTTTCGCAGAGCAACAGCCCGCCGTGCCTACCAGGCCAGTACAGCAGCAGCGGGCCGTCGGCGCTAGCGGCCAAGGTCGCAGGGTCGGTGATCAGCAGGACTTGGCGCAGTGATTGTTCACCTGCGTCGTCAGCGAATTCGACATGGATTTTCTGTTTTAGCAGTGGATAGGCGGCGACAACATCGCTGTCTGCTTCGGAAAAGTTCTCGCCTTGGTCCAGCATGCGCTCAATAGCGTTCAACTGCGCCGCAGTAATCTGCCCCAACAGCCGCTGAACCTGTGCATGAGTCCGCAGGCTTTGGCGATGGGCGTCAATCAACGTGGGGCTGATTGGAGGCGAGGCGGCACCTGAGTGCCAGTGGGGTGACTGCAACAGTGCATCGATTGCTTGCCTGGCGTGTTCGCCTTGTACTTGCAGGTCAGTTTCAAGCTGCTCCAGCTGCTTGGCGTCGGTATCGCTCAAGCCTTCTATCAACTTCATCTGGGCGTCGATCTGACGAGAGCCTGCGAGGTTCGAAATATCATGACTCAGGCTGCCCATGTCGAACAGTGACGACGGCGCTTGAGCATCTCTGGTTTCCGGCAACGGGTAGGTCGTGTCGGTGAAGAATACCTGCGGGTAATCCAGCGTTTCTTCAGGCTCCTTAAGCGTAGCTTCGAGCAGGTCATCGAGTAGAACACCAAGGCCATCCGCCACATCGTCCAGCGGGCGATAGCGGAATGCTTCCGTGGTCGGTGGTAGATGACGCTCAAGGTCAATACGCGTGGCATGGCTGCTGAAGGCTGCTGCACGCCCAGGCAGATAAAGCACCTGGGCTTGTTCGCCTTCGATGCTGAAGACCAAGGCACCAAGGCTGCCGGCGAGTGATTCGATCAGCGCCTGCTTGCCATCGATCTTCTTCCATTCGGGGTCTTCAAGCACGGCTGTGACAGGGCGGAACTGTGTTTCGGTCAGTTCGTTGGCGGCCAGTGACAGACGCGCTGCCGCTTCAAAATGTTGCACGTACTGGGCCCGGGCATGGTGCTGGCGACTTGACCCGGTGCCTGGGGCACGTCCTTGCCAATAGGCAGTCCACAGCTGGTGTGTGACGCCACGTCTTGGCGCAGCTCTGAGCAGTTCATGGAACGTTTCTCGCGCGTGTTTGCAGCGGTTCATGGCTTCAAGCGTCGAGCGGGTAAGTGGTAGGTGACGTGCGGGAATGAGCGGTGTGAGGATCACGGTGGGCAGAGTAGCGGTCATTGGATTTTCCAGGATGCAATGCGGTTAGCGGCATCGCTATTAAAGAAATCAACCTGAATCCGCGTGGGGTAGATAACTAGTACACTGACCGCTCGGCTGCATTCATCAAACTGTCACTGAACTGTGGCAGCGCGCCCGAACTAAATTCATCAGACTCGCGTTCTACTGGGGATCTGCATTCTGGTGTTTCTTTCATGCGGGCTTTTCTGCTGTTTTTCTTTCTTGTGTTCGGCGCTTCGGCAAGCTTCGCCGATACGCGCTGCGACCCCCATGTGCCGGTACAACGTGCCGAAATCGGTGAACTGAGCCTGGTCTATCAGAGCGTCGGCACGCCTCGTGACCCAGCCTTGCTGCTGGTCATGGGCCTGGGCGGGCAGCTCATCCACTGGCCGGACGACGTCGTCGAGGCGTTGTGCCGCCAGGGCTTCAGGGTCATCCGCTATGACAATCGCGATGTCGGCCTGTCACGCTGGAACCAGCTGCCGCCGTCGGCCAACCTCACCGTCGAGCTGTTGCGCTACAAGCTGGGCCTGCCTGTCGCCGCGCCGTATACCCTGACCGACATGGCGAACGATGGCCTGAAACTGATGGATGCGCTAGGCATTCGCCAATTCCATGTGCTGGGCGTGAGCATGGGCGGGATGATCGCCCAGCACCTGGCGGCCATGGCCCCTGAGCGGGTTCGCAGCCTGACACTTGTGATGTCCAGCTCGGGCGCGGCAGGGCTGCCGGCGCCGGACCCGGCGCTGGTGCAGTTGCTGGCGCGGCGCAGTGCACCAAACCGCGAGGTGGCCATCGAGCAGCAGGCTGACCTGCTGGCGGCGTTGGGCAGCCCGCAGGTACACGATGACCGGGCCGTGCTCCTGCAGCAGGCGGCGGTGGCGTACGACCGGGCGTTCAACCCTGATGGCGCGAAGCGTCAGATCATGGCGATCCTGGCTGAGCCGAGCAGGGTGCAGTTGCTGAATGGGTTGCGGGTGCCGACGCTGGTGGTGCATGGCACGGCTGATCCGCTATTGCCGGTGATGCACGGCGTGCACTTGGCGGCGCATATCCAGGGGAGCCAGTTGCGCTTGATCCCAGGGTTGGCGCACCGCTTCCAGGAGCCGTTCAAGGTGCCCTTGCTGGCGGCGGTACTGCCTTACCTGCAATC
>NZ_QLTL01000014.1:0-189612 GCF_003269045.1 Pseudomonas sp. URMO17WK12:I7
ATTCGCTGGGCTGTCCATCTGGACATTCTGGCTACAGAATTTCTTGACGACCATAGAGCATTGGAACCACCTGATCCCATCCCGAACTCAGCAGTGAAACGATGCATCGCCGATGGTAGTGTGGGGTTTCCCCATGTGAGAGTAGGTCATCGTCAAGATTCATTTCGCAAAACCCCTATCTGCGCATGCAGGTAGGGGTTTTGTCTTTCTGGATCCATGGCAGGCGTTAGTCGTCTCCCACATTTTGAGCTGAGACCACTAGAATAGAGCTGACGTACCTATTCAGAATCTCGAGATGCCCGATCCCGTCGAAACCCAAGCCTTAGAGCAGTTGCCGCTGGACGAACTGGTCGCCTGCCACGAGTGCGACCTGCTGATGCGCAAGCCGGTGCTGCAGCATGACGAAAAAGCCCAATGCCCACGCTGTGGCTATGAGCTGTACGCCCACCGGCACAATGTGGTCAGCCGCAGCCTGGCCTTGGTGCTGACGGCCCTGCTGCTGTTCGTGCCAGCCAACTTCCTGCCCATCATGCAGCTGCACCTTCTTGGTCAGACTTCGGACGACACCGTTTGGAGTGGTGTGCTAGGTCTGTATAACTCGGAAATGCGTGGCGTGGCCGTGGTGGTGTTCCTGTGCAGCATGGCCATCCCCTTGCTCAAGTTGCTGTGCCAGCTGGCCGTGCTGCTGAGCATCCGCCTGAATGTCGGGCGCAGTTACGGTCTGCTGTTCTATCGCGTCTATCACCACCTGCGGGACTGGGGCATGCTCGAGGTCTATTTCATGGGCGTGCTGGTGGCGATCGTCAAACTCGTCGACCTGGCCGAATTGACTATTGGCCTTGGCCTGTTCTGTTTCATCAGCCTGTTGCTGATCCAGGTCTGGCTCGAAGTGGTGATGTCGCCACACCAGATCTGGAGCGCATTGTCGGGGGAGGATCTCCATGCGGGCGATTGATGCAGGCATTCTGGTTTGCAATGAGTGCCATGAGCTGAACCGCCAGGACGCCGAGAGCGATTCGCAGACCTGCACGCGCTGCGGCGCCGTCGTGCATGCGCGGCGACCCAACAGCATCATCCGTACCTGGGCGTTGTTGATCACTGCCTCGATTCTGTACATACCAGCCAATCTGTTGCCGATCATGACGGTCAGTACATTGGGGCAGGGTAGCGGCGACACCATCATGTCCGGCGTCATCACCTTGCTCAAGCACGGCATGCTGCCAATTGCCGCCGTGGTTTTCATTGCCAGCATCCTGGTGCCTACCTTCAAGCTGGTGGGTATCGGCCTGCTGCTGTATTCGGTCCAGCGCCGTCAGCCGCTGTCGGCAAGGCAACGAATCCTGATGTACCGCTTCATCGAGTTCATAGGGCGCTGGTCCATGCTGGACATCTTCGTTATCGCCATTCTGGTGGCGGTGGTGAATTTTGGCCGTATCGCCAGTGTCGAAGCCAACCTGGGCGCTGTCGCCTTCGCTACTGTGGTGATCCTCACAATGCTTGCTGCTTTAACTTTCGATCCCCGACTGATCTGGGATAACACGGAGTCGGATGACGACCATGAGTGACATGCCAACGGCTAAAACCCGCCCTGCGTCGAACTGGTCGGCGATCTGGATCCTGCCGCTGATCGCGCTGATGATCGGTGGCTGGCTGGCCTGGCAGGCCTACCGTGATGCTGGCGTGGAAATCGAAGTGCGTTTCGAGACTGGCGAGGGCATTGTCGCCAACAAGACCGAAGTGATCTTCAAAGGTATGCCGGTTGGCAAGGTCACGAAGCTGGTGCTGGATGCAAAGGGTGAGAACCAGGGGGTAATCGCCACCATCGAGATGAACAAGGCCGCCGAACCGCACCTGACCAAGGGCACACGGTTCTGGCTGGTCAAGCCAAGTGTCAGTCTGGCTGGTATCTCTGGTCTGGAGACGCTGGTATCCGGCAACTACATCGCTGTCAGCCCGGGTGAAGGCGAGCCGACCAAGCGCTTTAACGCACTCAAGGTCGCGCCACCACTGTCCGACAGTGAGCCTGGCCTGCACCTGACGCTCAAGGCCGACCGCCTAGGCTCGCTCAATCGTGACAGCCCGGTGTTTTACAAGCAGATTCAGGTTGGCCGGGTGAAAAGCTATCGCCTGTCTGACGACCAGAGCACGGTCGAGGTCAAGGTCTTCATCGAACCGGCCTACGCCAGCCTGGTGCGCAAACACACGCGCTTCTGGAATGCCAGCGGCATCAGCATCGACGCTGACCTGTCGGGCGTGAAGGTGCGCAGCGAGTCACTGTCGAGCATTGTTGCTGGCGGCATCGCCTTTGCCACGCCCGAGTATCGCAAGGACAGCCCGCCTACAGACCCGAGCCTGCCGTTCCGCTTGTATGAAGACTTCGATGCGGCCCAGGCAGGTATCCGCGTCAAGGTGAAGCTCAGCGACTATGAAGGCCTGCAGGCCGGTCGTACGCCGGTCATGTACAAAGGTATTCAGGTCGGTTCGTTGAAAGCCCTGAAGATGGAAGACAACCTGAGCAGCGCCACGGCCGAGCTGACGCTGGACCCCTTGACCGAGGACTATCTGGTCGAGGGTACGCAGTTCTGGGTGGTCAAACCGTCCATTTCCCTGGCGGGTATTACCGGCCTGGAAGCGTTGGTCAAAGGTAACTACATCGCCATTCGCCCAGGCGAAAAAGGCGCCAAGCCGCAGCGCGAGTTCGAGGCCCGGCCCAAGGCGCCGCCGCTGGACCTGAAGGCCCCAGGCCTGCACCTGGTGCTGTTCGCCGATACGCTGGGCTCGCTGGAGATCGGCAGCCCGGTGATGTACCGCCAGGTCAAGGTCGGTAGCGTGCAAAGCTACCAGTTTGCCCGCAACAGCAACCGTATCCTGATTGGTGTGCATATCGAAAAGGACTACGAAAACCTGGTCAACGGCTCCTCGCGGTTCTGGAATGTCAGCGGTATTACCCTGACCGGCGGCCTGTCGGGCATCAAGATCAAGAGTGAGTCGCTGCAGACGCTCATGGCCGGGGGCATCGCCTTCGATACACCCACGCCCAATGTTGCGCTCAAACGCCATATCCCACGTTTCCGCCTGCTGGAAAGCCAAGAGGCGGTGAACCGCACCGGTACCTTGGTCACCATACGGGTAGACCGTGCTGATGGTCTTAAGCCTGGCACGCCAATCCGCTTCCGTGGCCTGGATGTCGGTAGCGTCGAGAGTGTGGACCTGACAAAAGACCTGCAGGCGGTACTGCTGCGAGCACGCATTACCGAGGCGGCTGATCGTATTGCCCGGGCGGGCACGCAGTTCTGGGTGGTCAAGCCGGCACTTGGGCTGGTGCGGACCGAGAACCTCGATACCTTGATTGGCGGGCAGTACATCGAAGTGCAGCCAGCGGTGAAGGACAAGGGGCCGCAGCGTGATTTCATCGCGTTGAGCGAAGCGCCTGAAGTCGTAGGCGAGGAAGTGGGCCTGCCGTTGACGCTGAGTGCGCCGCGCCGTGGTTCGATCAAGCCGGGCGTGCCTGTTACCTATCGCGAGGTGGCGGTCGGCAAGGTGACCGGTTTCGAGCTTGGTCAGACTGCGGATCGCGTGTTGATCCATATTCTGATCGAGCCGCGTTATGCCGCCCTGGTGCGCGGTGGCAGCAGGTTCTGGAACAGCAGTGGGTTCGGCTTCGACTGGGGGCTGTTCAAGGGTGCCACGGTGCGTACCGAGTCGCTTGAGACGCTCATCGATGGCGGTATTGCCTTCGCCACGCCTGAGGGCGAGCAGATGGGCAATCCGGCGCGGCCGCAGCAAACCTTCGCCTTGTTCGAGAAGCCAGAGGATGCCTGGCTGCAGTGGGCACCGAAGATCCAGATCGCCAAGTAAGTTCCAAGGCTGGCGCGGTTCCAGTGGGAGCGGGTAAGCCCGCTCTCACCAGGATCGCGTGAGCCTTGAATTGCAGGCATAAAAAAACCGGCCCTAGGGCCGGTTTTTTCGACAAGAACGTCGCTTAGGCAGCTGCAGCTTCTTTCAGCGCCTTGATGTGGCCATTCAGACGGCCTTTGTGGCGAGCAGCTTTGTTCTTGTGGATGATGCCTTTATCGGCCATGCGGTCGATTACAGGCACAGCCAGAACGTAAGCGGCTTGCGCTTTTTCGGCGTCTTTTGCGTCGATGGCTTTAACTACATTCTTGATGTAGGTACGGACCATGGAACGCAGGCTGGCGTTGTGGCTGCGACGCTTCTCAGCCTGTTTTGCACGTTTCTTGGCGGAAGGTGTGTTGGCCACCGTCGAGCTCCTCGAAAGACTTTAGGTAAATAGCAAACAAAATAGGCCGCGAATCATGCCGATGAGTCGACCGGATGTCAAGGCCACCTGCAGGGTTCCGCCGAGTGGTGCAGCAACAGGCGGGAAATATTCCTTTCTGCCGTGCTACCTGTAAACTCGGGATTTTTTGGCTCCCCTGCGAAGGCGCGGGAGTATCGCACATTCGGACGCTGTCTGGCAGCGCCCTCTGTCCCTGGCGTGAATCTTTTCGATGAATCTGCTCAAATCCCTGGCTGCAGTCAGCTCCATCACCATGATTTCGCGGGTGCTGGGCTTCGTGCGCGACACCATCCTGGCCCGTGTTTTCGGGGCCGGTATCGCCACCGACGCCTTCTTCATCGCCTTCAAGCTGCCCAACCTGCTGCGGCGGATCTTTGCCGAAGGGGCATTTTCCCAGGCGTTCGTGCCGATCCTGGCCGAATACAAGACCCAGCAGGGCGAGGAGGCGACGCGCACCTTCATCGCCTACGTCAGCGGCCTGCTGACCCTGGTGCTGGCCCTGGTCACGGCCGTCGGCATTCTCGCCGCACCCTGGGTGGTCTGGGCCACTGCCCCGGGCTTTGTCGACAGCGCCGAGAAGTACGCGCTCACCACAGACCTGTTGCGGGTGACCTTCCCTTATATATTGCTGATTTCGCTGTCCTCCCTGGCCGGCGCGATTCTCAATACCTGGAACCGCTTTTCCGTCCCGGCGTTCACGCCGACCCTGCTCAACGTGGCGATGATCATCTTCGCCGTGCTGCTCACGCCGTATTTCGATCCGCCGATCATGGCCCTGGCCTGGGGCGTGCTGGCCGGAGGCCTGGCGCAACTGCTGTACCAGCTGCCAGCGCTGAAGAAGATCGGCATGCTCGTGCTGCCGCGCCTGAACCTGCGCGATGCGGGCGTATGGCGGGTGCTCAAGCAGATGCTGCCGGCGATCCTCGGGGTATCGGTGAGCCAGATCTCGCTGATCATCAACACCATCTTCGCCTCCTTCCTGGTGGCCGGTTCGGTGTCGTGGATGTACTACGCCGACCGCCTCATGGAGCTGCCTTCCGGTGTGCTGGGCGTGGCCCTTGGCACCATCCTGCTGCCAACCCTGGCCAAGACCTACGCCAGCAAGGACCGTGAGGAGTATTCGCGAATCATGGATTGGGGGCTGCGTCTGTGCTTCCTGCTGGTGTTGCCGTGTACCCTGGCCCTGGCGATCCTCGCCGAGCCGCTGACCGTGGCATTGTTCCAGTACGGCAAGTTCAGCGCCTTCGACGCCGCGATGACTCAGCGTGCGCTGATTGCGTACTCGGTCGGCCTGCTGGCGATCATTCTGGTCAAGGTGCTGGCACCAGGCTTCTATGCGCAGCAGAATATCCGTACCCCGGTGAAGATCGCGATTTTCACCCTGGTCTGCACGCAGCTGTTCAACCTGGCACTGGTCGGCCCGCTGCAGCACGCCGGCCTGGCCTTGGCCATCAGCCTGGGTGCCTGTCTGAACGCAGGCCTGCTGTTCTGGAAACTGCGCAGCCAGCAACTGTTCCAGCCGCAACCGGGCTGGGCGAAGTACCTGCTCAAACTGGTGCTGGCAGTCACCCTGATGGCAGCAGTGCTGCTGGTAGGCATGCACTATTTGCCGGCCTGGGAACAGGGCAACATGCTTGAACGGTTCCTGCGCCTGGGCGCGTTGATCGCAGTGGGTGTGGTGACCTATTTCGGTTGCCTGTACCTGTGCGGCTTCCGGCCCCGGCACTTCGCCCGCAACGCCCTGCATTGAGGTAGAAGGCGGGTCAGGCGTCGGTTTTTCGCATTCCACGCCACCCCTTGGCGCTGCTGCCTGTCACCAGCGCCCGGGTGTGGTTATAATCGGCCACTTTATGAGCAAGAAGCGCGTTATGCAGCTGGTTCGAGGTCTTCACAACCTGCGCCCCGAGCACCGGGGCTGTGTCGCCACCATTGGCAACTTCGACGGGGTTCACCGGGGCCACCAGGCAATCCTGGCGCGCCTGCGCGAGCGCGGGCAAGAGCTGGGCCTGCCGACTTGCGTGGTGATCTTCGAGCCGCAGCCGCGCGAGTACTTCGCCCCGGACACTGCACCCGCCCGCCTGGCGCGCCTGCGCGACAAGGTCGAACTGCTGGCCGCCGAGGGCATCGACCGTGTCCTGTGCCTGGCGTTCAACCAGCGCCTGAGCAAGCTCAGCGCCGATGGGTTCGTCAAGGCAATCCTGGTCGACGGCCTGGGCGTGCGTCACCTTGAAGTGGGCGACGACTTCCGCTTCGGCTGCGACCGCGCCGGCGACTTCACCTTCCTGGTCGCTGCCGGCAAGCAGTACGGGTTTACCGTCGAAGCCGCCAACACCGTGATCCAGGACGGCCTGCGGGTCAGCAGCACCGAAGTACGCAAGGCGCTGTCCGAAGGCAACTTCGAGCTGGCCGAGCATCTGTTGGGCCGCCCATACCGTATTACTGGCCGTGTGCTGCATGGCCAGAAGCTGGCCCGCCAGCTCGGCACCCCGACTGCCAACATCCAGCTCAAGCGCCGCCGTGTGCCGCTGTCCGGGGTCTACCTGGCCAGCATCGAGATCGACGGCAAGGCCTGGCCGGGTGTCGGCAATATTGGTGTGCGCCCGACGGTGGCCGGTGACGGCCGCCCGCACCTCGAGATTCATCTACTGGATTATGCCGGCGATCTGTATGGCCGGCGCCTGACGGTGGAATTCCACCACAAGCTGCGTGAAGAGCAGCGATTCGCCTCCCTGGAGGCGCTGAAGTCGGCGATCGATGCGGATATCGCCGCCGCACGTGCACATTGGCACGCTCAACCGCTAACGAAGAGCCTGAAATGACCGACTACAAAGCCACGCTAAACCTTCCGGACACCGCCTTCCCCATGAAGGCCGGCCTGCCTCAGCGCGAACCGCAGATCCTGCAGCGCTGGGACAGCATTGGCCTGTACCAGAAGCTGCGCGAAATTGGCAAGGATCGTCCGAAGTTCGTCCTGCACGACGGCCCGCCCTATGCCAACGGCAAGATTCACATCGGTCATGCGCTGAACAAGATCCTCAAGGACATGATCGTCCGCTCCAAGACCCTGTCGGGCTTCGATGCGCCGTACGTACCGGGCTGGGACTGCCACGGCCTGCCGATCGAGCACAAGGTCGAGGTCACCCACGGCAAGCACCTGACCGCCGACCGTACCCGCGAGCTGTGCCGCGAGTACGCCGCCGAGCAGATCGAAGGGCAGAAGTCCGAATTCATCCGCCTGGGCGTGCTGGGTGACTGGGACAATCCGTACAAGACCATGAACTTCGCCAACGAGGCCGGTGAAATCCGTGCCCTGGCCGAGATGGTCAAGCAAGGCTTCGTGTTCAAGGGCCTCAAGCCGGTGAACTGGTGCTTCGACTGCGGTTCGGCCCTGGCTGAAGCCGAAGTCGAGTACGCCGACAAGAAATCCCAGACCATCGACGTGGCCTTCCCGGTCGCCGACGAGGCCAAGCTGGCCGCCGCCTTCGGCCTGGCCTCGCTGGCCAAGCCAGCTGCCATCGTGATTTGGACCACCACCCCGTGGACCATCCCGGCCAACCAGGCGCTGAACATCCACCCGGAGTTCAAGTACGCCCTGGTCGACACCGGCGAGCGCCTGCTGGTGCTGGCTGAAGAACTGGTCGAAGCGTGCCTCAAGCGCTACAACCTGGAAGGTTCGGTGATCGCCACCGCCCCGGGCTCGGCCCTGGAGCTGGTCAACTTCCGCCACCCGTTCTACGACCGCCTGTCGCCAGTCTACCTGGCCGACTACGTCGAACTGGGCGCCGGTACCGGCGTGGTGCACTCGGCACCTGCCTACGGTGAAGACGACTTCGTCACCTGCAAGCGCTACGGCATGGTCAACGACGACATCCTCACCCCGGTGCAGAGCAACGGCGTGTACGTCGAGTCGCTGCCATTCTTCGGCGGCCAGTTCATCTGGAAAGCCAACCCAGCCATCGTCGAAAAGCTGAGCGAAGTCGGCGCGCTGATGCACACCGAAACCATCAGCCACAGCTACATGCACTGCTGGCGTCACAAGACCCCGCTGATCTACCGCGCCACCGCGCAGTGGTTCGTCGGCATGGACAAGCAGCCGAGCACCGGCGAGCCGCTGCGCGAGCGCGCACTCAAAGCCATCGAAGAGACCAAGTTCGTCCCGGCCTGGGGCCAGGCGCGCCTGCATTCGATGATCGCCAACCGCCCGGACTGGTGCATCTCGCGTCAACGCAACTGGGGCGTACCAATCCCGTTCTTCCTGCACAAGCAGACCGGCGAGCTGCACCCGCGCACCGTCGAACTGATGGAGGCCGTGGCCAAGCGCGTCGAGCAAGAGGGCATCGAAGCCTGGTTCAAGCTGGACGCCGCCGAACTGCTGGGTGACGAAGCCAGCCAGTACGACAAGATCGCCGATACCCTGGACGTCTGGTTCGACTCCGGTACCACCCACTGGCACGTGCTGCGTGGCTCGCACGACATCGGCCACGCCACCGGCCCGCGTGCCGACCTGTACCTGGAAGGTTCCGACCAGCACCGCGGTTGGTTCCACTCGTCCTTGCTGACCGGTTGCGCCATCGACGGCCACGCGCCGTACCGCGAGCTGTTGACCCATGGCTTCACCGTGGACGAAAGCGGCCGCAAGATGTCCAAGTCGCTGGGCAACACCATCGAGCCGGAGAAGGTCAACAACACCCTGGGTGCCGACATCCTGCGCCTGTGGGTTTCCGCGACCGACTACTCGGGCGAGATGGCTGTTTCCGAGCAGATCCTGCAGCGCAGCGCCGATGCCTACCGCCGTATCCGCAACACCGCGCGCTTCCTGCTCTCCAACCTGTCCGGCTTCGACCCGGCCCGCGACCTGCTGGCCCCGGAAGACATGCTGGCCCTGGACCGCTGGGCGGTGGACCGTACCCTGCTGCTGCAGCGTGAGCTGGAAGAGCATTACGGCGAGTACCGCTTCTGGAACGTCTACTCGAAGATCCACAACTTCTGCGTGCAGGAGCTGGGCGGCTTCTACCTCGACATCATCAAGGACCGCCAGTACACCACCGGCGCCAACAGTGTTGCCCGTCGTTCCTGCCAGACCGCGCTGTACCACATCAGCGAGGCACTGGTGCGCTGGATCGCGCCGATCCTGGCGTTCACCGCCGATGAAATCTGGCAGTACCTGCCGGGCGAGCGCAACGAATCGGTAATGCTCAACGGCTGGTACCAGGGCCTCAGCGAGCTGCCGGAAGGCACCGAACTGGACCGCGCCTACTGGGACCGCGTCATGGCCGTCAAAGCCGCGGTCAACAAGGAGCTGGAAAACCAGCGTACCGCCAAGGTCATAGGCGGCAACCTGCAGGCTGAAGTCACCCTGTTCGCCGAGGAAGGCCTGAGCGCCGACCTGAGCAAGCTGGGTGATGAACTGCGCTTCGTGCTGATCACCTCGGCCGCCAGCGTGGTGCCGTTTGCCCAAGCGCCGGCCGAAGCCGTGGCCACCGAAGTCGAAGGCCTCAAGCTGCAGGTGGTCAAGTCCGGTCACGTGAAGTGCGGCCGTTGCTGGCACTTCCGCGCCGACGTCGGCAGCCACCCGGAGCACCCGGAAATCTGCGGCCGTTGCGTCGACAACCTGACCGGCGAAGGCGAGGTGCGCCACTATGCCTAACCCTACGGCGGGGCGCTTCGGGCGCCTTGCATGGCTTTGGTTGAGCTTGCTGGTCCTGGTCCTGGACCAGGCCACCAAGCTGTACTTCAACAATGCCCTGACCATGTACCAGCAGGTCGTCGTCATCCCTGACTACTTCAGCTGGACCCTGGCCTACAACACCGGCGCGGCGTTCAGCTTCCTGGCCGACAGCTCCGGCTGGCAGCGTTGGCTGTTCGCCTTGATCGCCGTGGTGGTCAGCTCGGTGCTGGTCGTCTGGCTCAAGCGCCTGGGGCGCAACGAGACCTGGCTGGCCGTGGCGCTGGCGCTGGTGCTGGGTGGTGCCATCGGCAACCTGTACGACCGCATCGTGCTTGGCCACGTGGTCGACTTCATCCTGGTGCACTGGCACAACACCTACCGCTTCCCGGCCTTTAACCTGGCCGACAGCGCCATCACCGTTGGTGCGGTGATGCTGGCGCTGGATATGTTCAAGAGCAAGAAGTCCGAGGATCCGGTCCATGACTGACACCCGTATCGGCCAGAACACCGAAGTCACCCTGCACTTCGCGCTGCACCTGGAAAACGGCGACACCGTCGACAGCACCTTCGACAAGGCGCCAGCCACCTTCAAGGTCGGCGACGGCAACCTGCTGCCAGGCTTCGAGAGCGCCCTGTTCGGCTTCAAGGCCGGTGACAAGCGCACTGTGGTAGTGGCCCCGGAGAATGCCTTCGGTCAGCCCAACCCACAGAACGTGCAGGTCATGCCACGCTCCAACTTCGAAGGCATGGAGCTGTCCGAAGGGTTGTTGATCATCTTCAACGACGCTGCCAACACCGAGCTGCCGGGTGTGGTCAAAGCCTTCGACGACGACCAGGTGACCATCGACTTCAACCACCCACTGGCTGGCAAGACCCTGAGCTTCGAGGTGGAAATCCTCGAGGTGAAGGCCCTGTAAGCCTGGAGCCGAGCATGCAAATCAAACTCGCCAACCCTCGCGGTTTCTGTGCTGGGGTCGACCGGGCGATCGAGATCGTCAACCGTGCGCTGGAAGTCTTCGGCCCGCCGATCTACGTGCGCCACGAAGTGGTGCACAACAAGTTCGTGGTGGAAGACCTGCGTAACCGTGGCGCCATCTTCGTCGAAGAGCTGGACCAGGTGCCGGACGATGTCATCGTCATCTTCAGTGCCCACGGCGTTTCCCAGGCAGTGCGCCAGGAAGCCGCCGGCCGTGGCCTCAAAGTGTTCGACGCGACTTGCCCGCTGGTCACCAAGGTGCATATCGAAGTGGCCAAATACAGCCGCGATGGCCGTGAGTGCATTCTCATCGGCCACGAAGGGCACCCGGAAGTCGAAGGCACCATGGGGCAATATGACCCCAGCAACGGCGGTGCCATCTACCTCGTCGAAGACGAAGACGATGTTGCCCAACTGCAGGTGAACGACCCCGACCACCTGGCCTTCGTTACCCAGACCACGTTGTCGATGGACGACACCAGTCGCGTCATCGACGCCTTGCGTGCGCGCTTCCCGAACATTGGCGGCCCGCGCAAGGACGACATCTGCTACGCCACGCAAAACCGCCAGGATGCGGTCAAGCAGCTGGCTGGCGAGAGTGATGTATTGCTGGTGGTGGGCAGCCCTAACAGCTCCAACTCCAACCGCCTGCGCGAGCTGGCCGAGCGCATGGGCACCCCCGCATACCTGATCGATGGTGCCGAGGACATGCAGCGTGTCTGGTTTGAAAAGGCACAACGGGTAGGCATCACTGCCGGTGCTTCGGCCCCCGAAGTGTTGGTGCAGGGCGTGATTGAACAACTCAAGGCCTGGGGCGCCACCGGCGCCGAAGAGCTTGATGGGCGGCCGGAGAACATCACGTTCTCCATGCCTAAAGAGCTGCGGGTTCGCTCGCTGATCTGAATCAGGGGCCTGCGTACGATGAGTTTGTTTGTTCATTTGTGCGCAGGTCTACCTTGCCTGTACTTGATATCACTACCTCGTATTTGCAGCTCGCTGAAGAGCCCTCACAAACTTTCAATGTCGCGCCTAATCGCCCCACTGGCATTCCCAGGGCGCTGAATTTCACCTGTCCCTTGGTGTTTTCGACGATTCTCATTGAACGCGTCAGCCTGTATTCGCGCAGCACTTGCTGATTATGTTCGAGCAGTACAACCCAGCCCTTGCTCCAATCTTTTTGCAGTGGTCGCACAAGCACGGCCCGGCTTTGCAGCATGGCGTGGCTGCGCGCGCTGCGCAGTGCCTGGGCCAGATCCCGGGCTGCGGCCGCTCTATGCAGATCATCGCTCAGCCTCGCGTAGGCCGGCATGCCAAGTTGCGTCAGCAAAACGGCCATGACCAGGGCGAACATCATTTGAATCAGTGTTACACCACGTTGCCTCACCGTGCATTCCTCCCTGGAAGTGCTTGGCTATAGCTTCACGGTCATGGGGCATGAGGTCCAGTCGACCAAGTTCCAGGCAATTGCAGGAAAAGGCGCAGGAGGTGCAGGGATGCACAAGAAACAGCGGGGCATGACGCTTCTGGAAGTGCTGTTGTCGGTCGTTGTGGTGGCTGTTGGCATCTTTGCTTGCGCAGCCATGCAGCTGAAGGCATTGCAAGCGACTGACGGTGCGCGCCGCGATGGGCAGGCGGCATTTGCGGTGCACAGCGAAAACGAGCGGGGCCGACCATGAAGCGCATGCAAGTCGGCTTCGGTCTGCTCGAAGTGATGCTGGCGCTGGCGATCGGGCTGATGGTGCTGGCGGCTGCTAGTCAGCTCTTTGCCACTGCCCATCAGGCATGGCGGCTTCAAGGCGCAGCGCTGCGCCTTCAGGATGATGCACGCCTGGCGTTGCTGCGTATGGCTCAGGATATCCGCATGGCAGGCATGTTCGGTTGCCTGCGACTGAACCCCGACGACTTCGAAGACCCGATTGCTAGGCAGGCATTTGCCCAGCCACTGGTGATTGGCCCGTCCAGCCTGGAGTTGGTGGTCGCCGAGTCATCAGAGCATGCAGGCGAGCCTGACTGGGCACTGCTGACTGACTGCCATACCGAAGCCCTCGTGAAAAAAGATTTCCCGTCGAAACCGGGCACGCTCATGGCCTTGCGAATCAGCCGTCATCGATATGAGCTACGTGGTTCCACCCTGCAGTTCATCTGGAAAGGAAGGT
Source organism: Pseudomonas sp. URMO17WK12:I7 (assembly GCF_003269045.1). Classification (NCBI taxonomy): domain Bacteria; kingdom Pseudomonadati; phylum Pseudomonadota; class Gammaproteobacteria; order Pseudomonadales; family Pseudomonadaceae; genus Pseudomonas; species Pseudomonas sp. URMO17WK12:I7. Next base: position 13,101 of record NZ_QLTL01000014.1, read on the forward strand.
CCCAATCGCTGATTGAGCATGTACGCAAGTTACAGGTGACCCGCGTTGATACGCCCAAAGGGGGGAGGGTTGACCTGAAGCTGACGTTGTTCGAACCGACGCTACAACTTGAGCAGCGCCATGAACTAAGCGTGGCTCTACGTAATCTGGAGTCCGATTCATGAGTCGTGAACGCGGGATGGTTCTGCTGCTATCTCTGGTGCTAAGCCTGCTGCTGGCCTTGCTGGCAGCCTCGGCTTTACGCGACGCGCTGATCGAAACCCGAATGACCGGCGCCATGACGGATGGCCTGCAGGCTTTTGAAGACGCGGAAGCCGTGCTGCTAGCTGGCGTCGAGGCGTTAATGCGCACGCCGCCAGGGAAGTGCAACGACTGCCAACCACCGCCACGCCCGCACGACCTGCAAGGCCAATGGCAAAACCACGAACGCGGTTACTTTCAGCTACAGAACCTGGGTGAAACCGACCGAGCCGCACACATGCCCGAGGGTGAGTGGGCCACCTTGTACCGGATAACAGCCGTCAGCCGGCAGCTGGCAGCCAGGCAGGTACTGGAAGCCGTATACGCCGTACCCACCGCTCAAGCACAAGCCCCCCAGCGCATTCTCTGGCGGCAGAGACTGAGGCAAGACTGACATGCAGCAAGGTATGAGCCTGATCGAATTGTTGATTGTCGTGGCCGTGACCGGCATTCTGGCAGCCATTGCCTACCCCAGTTACAGCGACCAGCTCAGGCGAGCCGCACGCAGCGAAGTGGTTGGCCTGCTGCATGACGCCACCTTGCGCCTGGAGCGCCATCGCGTGCGCACCGGCCAGTACGCCGAAGGCGACCCGCAGTTGCCCGCCGCCAACCGTCATTACCGCCTGCAGGCCCAGCGCGACAGCGATACCTTCACGCTGACCGCCCACCGGCTGCCCGATGGCCTGATGGCCGATGATCGCTGTGGTGACTTCCAGCTCGACCAGGCCGGTGTGCAGAGCAATCCGGGCGCCACTGAAAGCAGCGAGCGCTGCTGGGGAAGCTGAAGGTTGAATGATGCCCGTGCATCGCGGTTTTACTTCAGGTGTTGGATCGACAGATGAGCAAGCAAGTAGTGGTGGTCGGCGGCGGGGTGATCGGCCTGCTGACCGCGTTCAACCTGGCGGCGAAGGTCGGCCAGGTGCTGGTGTGTGACCAGGGCGAAGTTGGGCGCGAGTCTTCCTGGGCTGGTGGCGGTATCGTTTCGCCGTTGTACCCCTGGCGCTATAGCCCGGCGGTGACCGCATTGGCGCACTGGTCGCAGGACTTTTATCCACAACTTGGCGAGCGCCTGTGCGCAGCGACAGGCATCGACCCCGAGGTGCATACCACTGGCCTGTACTGGCTCGACCTTGACGACGAAGCCGAGGCCTTGGCCTGGGCCGAGCGTGAACAGCGGCCACTCAGCGCCGTGGACATCTCGGCAGCCTACGATGCGGTGCCGGTGCTTGGCCCGGGCTTCAGGCACGCGATCTACATGGCTGGTGTGGCCAACGTGCGCAATCCGCGGCTGGTGAAGTCGCTCAAGGCGGCGTTGCAGGCGCTGCCCAATGTGACCTTGCGCGAGCACTGCCAGGTCAGCGGCTTCGTTCATGAGAACGGCCGCGTGACTGGCGTACAGACGGCTGACGGTGTGCTCAAGGCTGATGAAGTGGTGCTCAGTGCCGGCGCCTGGAGTGGCGACCTGCTGCGCACCCTGGGGCTCGAGCTGCCGGTCGAGCCGGTGAAGGGCCAGATGATCCTGTTCAAATGTGCCGAAGACTTCCTGCCGAGCATGGTGCTGGCCAGGGGGCGCTATGCGATTCCGCGTCGTGATGGGCACATTCTGGTGGGCAGTACGCTGGAGCATGCCGGCTACGACAAGACCCCGACCGAGGAGGCGCTGGCCAGCCTCAAGGCGTCGGCCATCGAACTGTTGCCTGAGCTCGAGGATGCCACGGTTGTGGCGCACTGGGCCGGACTGCGCCCAGGCTCGCCTGAAGGCATTCCGTACATCGGGCCAGTGCCTGGGCATGACGGTTTGTGGCTGAACTGCGGGCACTACCGCAACGGGCTGGTGCTGGCGCCGGCTTCGTGTCAGCTGTTCACCGACTTGCTGACCGGGGCCGAGCCGATCATTGATCCTGCGCCTTATAAGCCAGAGGGGCGTTTGGGCTGAGATTGCTGGGCCCGCTTTGCGGGCCTTTCGCGACAAGAGGCCGCTGCTACTGGGATCGCGGCCTCTTGTAGGAGCGGCCTTGCCGGGCGCCGGACCGGTCGGAAAGGGCTGCACAGCAGCCCCCATTTCACCAAGCTAAAAGATCACTGCGATTGGCCGGGCCCCTGCTGCAAGTGCGCCTGGCTGCAATACCAGTCATTCCCCTGCTGCAGCGCCCGGTCATCGGGCAGGTGTACGCCACAGTGGGCGCAGCGCACCATCTTCAGCGGCGCGTCGAGCTTCGGCTCGGAGTGCGATTGCTGGCTGACTTTGAACTTGCGCCACAGCCAGAACGCGGCGGCGATCAGGGCGATCCAGAAAAGTAGGCGAACCATGGTGTCCAGCTTGTTGGTTGTAGAAGCCGACAGTCTAGGACGCAGCCATAAAAAAAGGGAGGCCTCAGGCCCCCCTTTCTCATTGCGCGTGTGTCAGTCGAACAGACCAAAGGTCATGTAGCTGAACCACGAGCGGTCTTTCTCGGCTTCTTTCGGGCCTGCCGGCACGATCGGGTCGCCGTTCTCGTCCTTAGGCAGCAGCTCTTGCGGCATCTCGTCGCGCGCGTCCTGGAACTGCTTGACCACGTCCTGGTTGGCGCGGGTTTCGCCCGGCGGCAGCGGGGTGTCGGTCTCGATCAGGCCCAGGGTGGCCTTGGACAGCCAGCCGCGGCCGTCAGACTCGGTCTGCTTGGGCTGGAACTGGCCATCGACCAGGCTTGGGTGGTCCGGGTAGTTGAGCTTGAGGGTTTCCAGGCTGGTGGCTGCCAGTTCGTCCAGGTGCATCTTCTGGTACGACTCGACCATCACGGCCAGGCCGTCGCCAACCGATGGGGTTTCCTGGAAGTTCTCGACCACGTAGCGGCCACGGTTGGCAGCGGCCACGTAAGCCTGGCGGCTCAGGTAGTAGTCGGCCACGTGGATTTCGTAGGAAGCCAGCAGGTTGCGCAGGTAGATCATGCGCTGCTTGGCGTCTGGCGCGTAGCGGCTGTTGGGGAAGCGGCTGGTCAGCTGGGCGAACTCGTTGTACGAGTCGCGCGCGGCGCCCGGGTCACGCTTGGTCATGTCCAGCGGCAGGAAGCGCGCCAGCAGGCCACGGTCCTGGTCGAACGAAGTCAGGCCCTTGAGGTAGTAGGCGTAGTCGACGTTCGGGTGCTGCGGGTGCAGGCGAATGAAGCGCTCGGCAGCCGATTTGGCAGCCTCAGGCTCGGAGTTCTTGTAGTTGGCGTAGATCAGCTCGAGCTGCGCCTGGTCGGCGTAGCGGCCGAACGGATAACGCGACTCCAGAGCCTTGAGCTTGTTCACGGCGCTGGTGTAGCTGGAGTTGTCCAGGTCAGCCTGAGCCTGTTGATACAGCTCGGCCTCACTGAGGTTCTCGTCAATGACTTCCTTATTGGAGGAACAGGCCGCGGTGAGCCCGAGGATGGCGATCAGCAGCAGGTGTTTCACTTGCATGGCGGCTTGCGTCCCTTTGACGGCCGCTGTCTTGGGCGGTGCCGTCCTGTTATGATGAGCGCCCCGGCAAACCCCGGGACAAAAGAAGCCGTATTTAACCACAAGCTCGCAGCCGAAACCAAAGGCTGTGCGCCCGCCGAATCGAGCATGTCCGAGATCATTCAACTTAGCGCAGAGGTCCCGTCCGAACTGGGCGGTCAACGCCTCGACCAGGTCGCCGCCCAATTGTTCGCCGAGTATTCGCGTTCGCGGCTTACTTCGTGGATCAAAGAGGGCCGCCTGACGGTCGATGGCGCGGTCGTGCGCCCTCGGGACCCGGTCCATGGTGGCTCGCAACTCATCCTGGAGGCCGAGCAAGAGGCCCAGGGTGAGTGGATCGCAGAAGATATCGAACTGGATATCGTCTACGAAGACGACCACATCATGGTGATCAACAAGCCTGCCGGGCTGGTTGTGCACCCGGCTGCCGGGCATGCCAGCGGTACGCTGCTCAATGCGCTGCTGCACCACGTGCCAGACATCGTCAACGTGCCGCGCGCCGGTATCGTGCACCGCCTGGACAAGGACACCACCGGCCTGATGGTGGTGGCCAAGACCTTGCAGGCGCAGACCAAGCTGGTCGAGCAGATGCAGGCCCGTAAAGTCAGCCGTATCTACGAATGCATTGTGATTGGCGTGGTCACCGCCGGTGGCAAGATCGATGCGCCTATCGGCCGTCACGGCGGCATGCGCCAGCGTATGGCGGTCACCGACGGCGGTAAGCCGGCGGTCAGCCACTACCGTGTGCTCAAGCGCTTCCGCTCGCACACCCACGTACGCGTGAAGCTGGAAACCGGCCGTACCCACCAGATTCGTGTGCACATGGCTCATGTCGGTTTCCCGCTGGTTGGCGATCAGACCTACGGCGGGCGCTTCCGCATTCCGCCGGCTGCCAGCCCAACCATGGTCGAGGCGGTGAAGACCTTCCCGCGCCAGGCGCTGCATGCGCGTTTCCTCGCCTTGGCTCACCCGATCACCGGTGAAATCATGAAGTGGGAATCGCCGTTGCCGGACGATTTCGTCTGGTTGCTGTCGCTGCTCAACCAGGACCGCGAGAGCTTTATCGGATGAACGGCCTGACGCAGTCGCTGCTGATCCCCGACTGGCCAGCCCCGGCCTCGGTTCGCGCCTGCGTCACTACCCGTGAGGGCGGGGTCAGCCTGCCGCCCTATGAAACATTCAATCTCGGCGATCACGTCGGCGATGACCCGGCCGCAGTCGTCGAGAACCGCCGTCGCCTGAGCGACGCATTCACCATCCAGCCAGCCTGGCTCAAGCAGGTGCATGGCTTGGTGGTGGCCGATGCCGACCCAGCCGTGGTGGCCGAAGCTGACGCTAGCTGGACCGACCAGCCTGGCATCGCCTGCACCGTGATGACTGCCGATTGCCTGCCGGCACTGTTCTGCGATCGCGCCGGTACGCGGGTGGCTGCAGCCCATGCTGGCTGGCGCGGGCTGGCAGGCGGCGTGCTCGAGGCTACCCTCGATCGCCTGGCGCTGGCGCCTGAAGAGGTGCTGGTGTGGCTCGGGCCGGCCATTGGCCCCAAGGCGTTCGAAGTCGGGCTGGAAGTGCGCGATGCATTTACCGCCGTGCATCCCGAAGCGGCCAGGGCGTTCGTCGACGGCGAGCGGCCAGGCAAGTTGATGGCCGACATCTACGAGCTGGCGCGCATTCGGCTGGCCGCGCGTGGGGTGACGGCTGTTTATGGCGGTGGCTACTGCACGGTCAGTGATGCCCGCTTCTTCTCCTATCGCCGCACCCCTCAAGGTGGGCGCTTCGCCTCGCTGGTCTGGCTGGCCCCGCGCTAGCCTGTACTGGCCTCTCGCGGATAAATCCGCTCCTACACGGGAACGCGAAACCTGTAGGAGCGGATTCATCCGCGAATGCCCCAGCGCTGATCCAGAAAGCTGACCCCGGTCAACCGCGCTACGCTTGAATCTTCCAGAATCACCCTTATCTATAAGGTCATCTCAGGCAGGTTTCTTCATAAACAGGCGCTGTCCATCGCTCCGACCTGCCCTTTAAAGGAAGGTACACCATGCGAATAGACCGTTTGACCAGCAAGCTTCAGCTTGCAATATCCGATGCCCAATCCCTGGCCGTTGGCATGGACCACCCAGCCATCGAGCCCGTGCACCTGCTGCAGGCCCTGCTCGAACAGCAGGGCGGTTCGATCAAGCCGCTGCTGATGCAGGTTGGCTTCGACATCAACAGCCTGCGCCAGGCATTGGTGAAAGAACTCGACCAGTTGCCGAAAATCCAGAACCCCACCGGCGACGTGAACATGTCGCAGGACCTGGCACGCTTGCTCAACCAGGCCGACCGCCTGGCTCAGCAGAAGGGCGACCAGTTCATTTCCAGCGAACTGGTGCTGCTCGCTGCCATGGACGAGAACAGCAAGCTCGGCAAGCTGCTGCTCAGCCAGGGTGTGAGCAAAAAGGCCCTGGAAAACGCCATCAACAACCTGCGCGGCGGCGCGGCGGTGAATGACGCCAACGCCGAAGAGTCGCGCCAGGCCCTGGACAAGTACACCGTCGACCTGACCAAGCGCGCCGAAGAAGGCAAGCTTGACCCGGTGATCGGCCGTGACGACGAAATCCGCCGCACCGTGCAGGTGCTGCAGCGCCGCACCAAGAACAACCCGGTGCTGATCGGTGAGCCTGGCGTGGGTAAAACCGCCATCGCCGAGGGCCTGGCCCAGCGCATCATCAACGGTGAAGTGCCCGATGGCCTGAAAGGCAAGCGCCTGCTGGCGCTGGACATGGGGGCGCTGATCGCCGGTGCCAAGTACCGTGGCGAGTTCGAAGAGCGCCTCAAAGGCCTGCTCAACGAGCTGTCCAAGCAGGAAGGCCAGATCATCCTGTTCATCGACGAACTGCACACCATGGTCGGCGCCGGCAAAGGCGAGGGCGCCATGGACGCCGGCAACATGCTCAAGCCGGCCCTGGCCCGCGGCGAGTTGCACTGCGTTGGCGCTACCACGCTCAACGAATACCGCCAGTTCATCGAGAAGGACGCGGCGCTGGAGCGGCGCTTCCAGAAAGTGCTGGTGGAAGAGCCGAGCGAGGAAGATACCATCGCCATCCTGCGTGGCCTGAAAGAACGCTATGAAGTGCACCACAAGGTGGCCATCACCGACGGTGCGATCATTGCCGCAGCCAAGCTCAGCCACCGCTACATCACCGACCGCCAGCTGCCGGACAAGGCCATCGACCTGATCGACGAAGCGGCCAGCCGCATCCGCATGGAGATTGACTCCAAGCCGGAAGTGCTCGACCGCCTTGACCGTCGCCTGATCCAGTTGAAGGTGGAGTCCCAGGCGCTGAAGAAGGAAGAAGACGAGGCGGCCAAGAAGCGCCTCGAGAAGCTCACCGAGGAAATCGAGCGGCTGGAGCGCGAGTATTCGGACCTGGAGGAAATCTGGGCGTCGGAGAAAGCCGAAGTGCAAGGTTCGGCGCAGATCCAGCAAAAGATCGAGCAGGCTCGCCAGGAACTGGAGGCCGCCCGTCGCAAAGGTGACCTGAGCCGCATGGCCGAGCTGCAGTACGGGGTGATCCCGGACCTGGAGCGCAGCCTGCAGATGGTCGACCAGCACGGCAAGACCGAGAACCAGCTGCTGCGCAACAAAGTGACCGAGGAAGAAATTGCCGAAGTGGTGTCCAAATGGACGGGCATCCCGGTGGCGAAGATGCTCGAAGGCGAGCGTGAGAAGCTGTTGAAGATGGAAGCGTTGCTGCACCAGCGCGTAATCGGCCAAGGCGAAGCGGTGACCGCAGTTGCCAACGCCGTGCGCCGTTCGCGTGCCGGGCTGTCCGACCCGAACCGGCCGAGTGGTTCGTTCCTGTTCCTCGGCCCGACCGGTGTGGGCAAGACCGAGCTGTGCAAGGCACTGGCCGAATTCCTGTTCGATACCGAAGAGGCCATGGTGCGCATCGACATGTCCGAGTTCATGGAGAAACACTCCGTGGCTCGCCTGATTGGTGCCCCGCCAGGCTACGTCGGTTATGAAGAGGGCGGTTACCTGACCGAGGCCGTGCGCCGCAAGCCGTACTCGGTGGTGCTGCTGGACGAAGTGGAGAAGGCCCACCCGGATGTGTTCAACGTGCTGCTGCAGGTGCTGGAAGACGGCCGCCTGACTGATAGTCACGGCCGCACCGTGGACTTCCGCAACACGGTGATCGTGATGACCTCCAACCTGGGCTCGGCGCAGATTCAGGAGCTGGTGGGGGATCGCGAGGCGCAGCGTGCGGCAGTGATGGACGCGGTGGGTTCGCACTTCCGTCCGGAGTTCATCAACCGTATCGACGAAGTGGTGGTGTTCGAGCCACTGGGCCGCGAGCAGATCGCCGGTATTACCGAGATCCAGCTTGGCCGCCTGCGCAGCCGCCTGCTCGAGCGCGAACTGTCGCTGAGCCTGAGCCCGGAGGCGTTGGACAAGCTGATCGCCGTGGGTTACGACCCGGTATATGGCGCGCGTCCGCTGAAGCGGGCGATCCAGCGCTGGATCGAAAACCCGCTGGCGCAGTTGATCCTGGCTGGCAAGTTCGTACCAGGGACGGCGATTACCGCCAAGGTCGAAGGCGACGAAATCGTCTTTGCCTGATTGCTGCTATAAATGAGCCCCGCATCTGCGGGGCTTTTTTTTGCCTGTTTACCTGTGCGGGCCCCTTCGCGGGTAAACCCGCTCCCACAGGATTACCTACCGTTTCAAGGCCTGTGCAGTACCTGTGGGAGCGGGTTTACCCGCGAAGAGGCCCGTGCAGCCCCAGCAAATCCGGGGCTTTACGGGCTTGTTGGTTAACTTGCTGAAAATTTTGAAATTTTTGCTTGCATCATAAAACGAGTGCCCCTAATATACGCCGCGTTGTCAGGCACTAAGCGAATCACCCGCAACATCGGTGACCGCAAAACAACTTACAAATCAGTAAGTTGAATGAAAAAAAGTGGTTGACAAGCAAAACGAAGAATGTAGAATAGCCGGCCTCAGCAGCGACAACGCGAAAGCGGAGAAGCTAAAGGGTCCGAAGCGAACACAGTCTTCGGAGTTGTACCGAAGTTCAGTTCCGCGATAGCTCAGTCGGTAGAGCAAATGACTGTTAATCATTGGGTCCCTGGTTCGAGTCCAGGTCGCGGAGCCAATCTCGGGGTGTAGCGCAGTCCGGTAGCGCGCCTGCTTTGGGAGCAGGATGTCAGGAGTTCGAATCCCCTCACCCCGACCATTTTCCGGGTCGTTAGCTCAGTTGGTAGAGCAGTTGGCTTTTAACCAATTGGTCGTAGGTTCGAATCCTACACGACCCACCATGTAGAAAAGGGCATCTCCAATGAGATGCCCTTTTTTTTGAAAGACCCGGGGTGTAGCGCAGTCCGGTAGCGCGCCTGCTTTGGGAGCAGGATGTCAGGAGTTCGAATCCCCTCACCCCGACCATTTTTGGGTCGTTAGCTCAGTTGGTAGAGCAGTTGGCTTTTAACCAATTGGTCGTAGGTTCGAATCCTACACGACCCACCATGTAAAAAGGGCATCTCGAATGAGATGCCCTTTTTCTTTGCCTCGAAAAACTGCGCCTTCGGTGCAGGCTGCGGGCATCTGATTACAACCACGCCTGTGGGAGTGGGCTTGCCCGCGAAGAAGGCAGCGCGGTGCATGGCACGGGCTTCGCCCGTGTTCGCGGGCAAGCCCGCGGCCACAGGGGAAGCCCTTTGGCCTGTCAGTGCAGCTTCAGGCGCGGCTCAGTGCCCCGACCAATCTTGCTACCCAGCATCATCAAAGCCGTGCGGAAGAACCCATACAGCGCCATCTGGTGCATGCGGTACAGCGACACGTAGAACATCCGCGCCAGCCAGCCCTCCAGCTTCACGCTGCCCATCAGGTTACCCATCAGGTTGCCCACCGCCGAGAAGCGCGACAGCGACACCAGCGAACCGTAGTCCTTGTACTCGTAGGTCGGCAGTGCCTTGTTCTCCAATCGCGCCTTCAGGCTCTGCGCCAGCATCGAAGCCTGCTGGTGCGCGGCCTGTGCCCGTGGCGGCACATTGCGGTCGCTACCTGGCTGCGGGCAGGCAGCGCAGTCACCAAAGGCGAAAATGTTGTCGTCGCGGGTGGTCTGCAGGGTAGGGCGCACCACCAGCTGGTTGATGCGGTTGGTTTCAAGGCCATCGATATCCTTGAGGAAGCCCGGCGCACGGATACCCGCCGCCCACACCTTGAGGCTGGCCTGGATCACTTCACCGTCTTTGGTCTTCAGGCCATCTTCGGTCACTTCACTGACGGCGGCGTTGGTCAGCACCTTGACCCCGAGTTTCTCCAGGGTCTTGTGCACCGGCACGCTGATGCGCTCCGGCAGCGCAGGCAACACGCGCGGTCCAGCCTCGATGATGGTGATGTGCATGTCCTTGGGCTGGATGCGGTCCAGGCCATAGGCCGCCAGTTCGTGGGCCGCGTGGTGCAGCTCTGCCGCCAGCTCCACGCCGGTGGCACCAGCGCCGACGATGGCCACGCTGATCTGCTCGCTGGCCACATCGCCGGCGTGGGCACGCAGGTAGTGGTTCAGCAGCTGCTGGTGGAAGCGCTCGGCCTGCTTGCGGGTGTCGAGGAACAGGCAGTGCTGCGCGGCGCCCAAGGTGCCGAAGTCGTTGGTGTTGGAGCCGACGGCGATCACCAGGGTGTCGTAGCCCAGGGTGCGCGCAGGCAGCAGCTCACGGCCCTCTTCATCCAGGGTAGCGGCCAACTGGATTTGCTTGCCTTCACGGTCCAGGCCGCTCATGCGCCCCAGCTGGAAGTTGAAGTGGTTCCACTTGGCCTGGGCCACGTAGTTCAGTTCGTCTTCCGAGGAGTTCAGCGAGCCGGCGGCCACTTCGTGCAGGAGCGGCTTCCAGATGTGCGTGAGGTTGGCGTCGACCAGGGTGATCTCGGCCTGCTTGCGCTTGCCCAGGCTTTTACCCAGGCGGGTCGCCAGTTCCAGGCCGCCGGCGCCGCCGCCGACAATCACGATGCGATGAGTCATGGGAATATCTCATAAGGTTTACGGAATTCGTGGCCCCAAGGGCCGGCCGCAAACTGCGAGAGAGGAGGGCGAGCGCAAGGCAGCTCATAGCACCAGTCCACTCAGCAGGCGGCTGATGAGACCCAACCCGATGGTCACGGCCAGTACCAGCGCAAGGAGCAGCCAGGGCCGAAATGGCCGGCGCTCGACTTGGTGCTGGGGGGCTCGCAGATACTCATCGACACGACGCTGATCTTCCGGGTTCAGGCGGCTGGTCATGGTGGGCCTCGTCAGGTAGACGTCTGTGACTGCACGAACGCCACAGCGTTCATGCAAGCGCTTCAAACAAATGATAATGCTTTCTATCCCTGGCGCCGAGTTTACGCCATCGCAAAGACTCTCGGCACTGGATCAAAGACTGATGCCCACGTCGAAGACGATGCTGCGCCCCAGGTTGCCACGCAGAAAGTCCGGTGCATCGGGGTGGGCGAACAGTACACGGGCAAAGGTCGGCCCGACCAGCGACAGCGAGCGCCAGCCCTGGCGCAGGTACTCGGTGGGCGGCGGGAAGTGGGTGTTGAGGTCCAGCACTTCGCGCTTGAGGCTGGCAAAGGCGATGATGTCCAGCTCGCTCAGGTCCAGCCCGCGCTCGCGGTAGTTGTGCGCCTTCTTGCGCAAGGTCGGCGCCAGGCGCCCCAGCAGCTCGGCGGCGGCGATGCGCCGGGGGCGGGCTTCGCGGCGCACCAGCTGGGCCAGGGAAAACGCACTGCGCCGACGCTGCAGCTCTTCGCGCCATTCGTCGTTGAGGCGGCGGCCTTCGTCGAGCACGAAAAACACTTCAAAGGCGGCATCGCGGAACAGCACATCCGGGGGCTCCTGGCCGGCCGGGGTGAAGTCCTCGCTGCGGTATGGGATATTCAGCCCCTGCAACAGGCGCTGGCACACCCACCGCTCCCGCTCCCACTTGCGGGCGTTGGATAGAAAGGCATTGGCTTGTTCGGCCTGGATGGTAAGCAGGCGCAGGTAGTCTGAGTCATCCATGGGAACAAGCTTAGCCGCTAATCGATGACGGTAAGATGCTGTTTGTGCGTGGGAATCAGGCCAATGTCGGCCACCGCTGCAGGCGTTGACGAGAATCGATGTAGACTCAGGTTTATCCACAGGCCAGACAGGGGCATTGTTCGGGTGATCAGCGCGCAGGTTTTATCCACAACCAGCCTGGCCATGGGTTGGCTTGGCTACATACCGCTGCTGATCTGGGCCGCCAGCCGCACGCGCTGGGTCGAGCTGGTGACCGACCGGCGCCGCCAGCACCTGCTGTTTGGCACCGTGTTCTGCCTGTTTGCCCTGTGGCTGGTCAGGCGCGATTTCGATACAGGCGTGTCGTATCACTTCATCGGCATGACGGCGGTGACCTTGTTGCTGGACTGGCCACTGGCAGTGCTCGGTGGCTTCTTCGCCCAGCTCGGCTTGCTGGCGTTGGGGCGGCAGGACTTCGCGGCGCTCGGGGTCAACGGGTTGCTGCTGGTGGGGTTGCCGGTGCTGATCACCGAAGTGTGCGCGATCCTGGTCGAGCGGGCGCAGCCGCGTAACCTGTTCGTCTACATCTTCTGTTCAGGGTTCTTCCCCGCTGCACTGACGGTGCTGATTTGCGTGCCGGTGGCGTTGGGGGTGTTATGGCTGGATGGTCGCTTTGCGATGCCGGAGTGGCTCAGCGATTTTATCGGCTACCTGTGGCTGATGATGTTCCCGGAGGCGTTCATCAACGGCATGGTGATCAGTGCCCTGGTGGTGTTTTGCCCGGAGTGGCTGGAAACATTCAACCGTACGCGGTATCTGCAGGCGCCGTGGAAGGATGATGAGCGCTGAAAGTTGTATTGGCTATGCCGGCCTCTTCGCGGGTAAACCCGCTCCCACAGGGATTTCACCGCTTTCAGATCCTGTGAAGGTCCTGTGGGAGCGGGTTTACCCGCGAAAGGGCCGGCACAGGCAGCCCAAGCGTCCGTCAGTGCCGCGGCTCCAGCTCCCCGGAAAACAGCTCATCCTCGGCATCCGGCGCCACCGGAATCTTGTGCTCCTCCGCGGCCCAGGCCCCCAGGTCGATCAGCTTGCAGCGATCGGAACAGAATGGCCGGAACGTGTTTTTCTCGTTCCATTCCACAGGTGCGCCACAGGTCGGGCAATCGACGGTCAATGGCTGGCTCATGGCTGGCCTCCTCGTAAAGTCAGGTAAAAGTGGTGCAGGCGGTCAATCTGCTCATGCAGTGCGGCCAGGTCGCCGTCATTGACCACCACATCGTCGGCATGGCCCAAGCGCTCCTCCCGGCCCAGCTGGGCCTTGAGAATGGCCTGCACCTGCTCGGCACTGGTGTTGTCACGTGCCAGGGTGCGCGCCACCTGCAGCGCTTGCGGCACATCGATGACCAGCACGCGCTGGACCTTCTGGTGCTGGCCCGACTCGATCAGCAGCGGCGACACGTACACCGCATAGGGTGATTCCGCCTTGGCCAGATAACTGAAGATCTCCTGCCCGATCAGCGGGTGCAGCAGTTGTTCCAGCCACTTGCGCTGAGCAGGGTCGGCAAAGATCAGCTGGCGCAAGGCCGCGCGATCAAGCTGGCCATCGCCCAGCAGCACGCCGGGGCCGAAGCGCTCGACGATGCTGGCCAGTGCCGGGCGGCCGGGTTCGACCACCCAGCGCGCCGCCTGATCGGCATCGACCAGGTGCACGCCAAGTTCGACGAAGCGTTCGGCGGCGGCGCTCTTGCCGCTGCCGATGCCGCCGGTCAGCCCGAGAATCCAGGGGGTGAAGGCCTTGGTGGTCATCACATTCCAAACAGTTGCAGGTAGGAGGCATATATTTCATCACCCCAGAGCACAGCAATCCACCCCGCAATGGCCAGATAAGGGCCAAAGGGTATAGCAGTGCCGACGGACTGCCTGCGCACGCGCAGCAGGCACAGGCCCGCCACCACGCCGATCACCGATGACAGCAGCAAGGTGACCGGCAATACCTGCCAGCCACCCCAGGCCCCGATCAGCGCCAGCAGCTTGAAGTCGCCATAGCCCATGCCTTCCTTGCCGGTGACCAGCTTGAACACCCAGTACACCGACCACAGGCTCAGGTACCCGGCCACTGCGCCCCACAGTGCATCGGGCAATGGCACCACAGTGTCGAAGGCATTGACGACCAGGCCCAGCCACAGCGTCGGCAGCACCAGCACATCGGGCAATAGCTGCTGGTCATGGTCGATCAGGCTCAGCGTCAGCAGGCTCCAGGTCAGCAGCAGCAGTGCCAGGGCCTCGGTGCTTGTGCCGGAATGCCAGGCCACTGCCATCGACAACAGCGCACAGGCCACCTCGACCAGCGGATAACGCGCACTGATCGGCTGCTTGCACGCTGAGCAGCGCCCACGCAACGCCAGGTAACTGATTACGGGAATGTTCTCCCAGGCGCGGATCGCGTGGTTGCAATGGGGGCAGTGGGAAGCGGGGAGGGACAGGTTGAAGCGCTCGTGCTCGGTGGTCGGCAGGCCCAGTACCTCCTGCGCTTCGCGCTGCCACTGGCGCTCGAGCATGATCGGCAGGCGATGCACCACCACATTGAGGAAGCTGCCCACCAGCAGGCCGAGCACAGCCGCCAAGGGGATGAAGTAGGCCGGCTGTTCGGCCAGCAAAGTCCATGAAGTCATGTTCAGATCAAGCTACCCAACTGGAAGATCGGCAGGTACATCGCCACCACCAGGCCACCGACCAACAGGCCCAGGATCAGCACGATGGCTGGCTCCAGCAGGCTGGTCAACTGGTCCAGCGCCTGGCTGACCTGTTCCTCGTAATGGCTGGCGGACTTCGCCAGCATCTGCTCCAGCGTGCCGCTGGATTCACCAATGGCGGTGAGTTGCACCAACAAGGGCGGAAACAGTGGTTCATTGGCCATCGCCTGATTCAGCGCCTGCCCGTTGGCCATGCCCTGACGCAAGCGCTGCACGGCCTGTTCGTGCAGTTCATCGCCGCAAGCCTTGGCCACGGTGACCAGCGCATCCAGCATCGGCACCCCGGCAGCATAAGACGTGGCCAGGGTGCGGGCGAAGCGCGCCAGGGCCGCCTGGCTCAACAGCCTGCCGAACACAGGAAGGCGCAAAGCCTGTGCAGTTATCCACAGCCGTGCTGGCGCATGCCTCTGATACAGCCGGGTAAAGGCGAATGCCAGGCCAACTGCGGTTATCAACAGCAGCGGCGCATAGCGCCCCAGCCCTGTGGACAAGTTGATCACCCACTGTGTGAAGGCCGGTAGCGCTGCATCGAAACCGGCAAACAGGCTTTCGAAGCGCGGAATCACCTCCAGCAACAAGATCGCCGAAACCCCCAAACCGGTCAGCAACAACAGCAACGGATAGAGCATCGCCTTGCGCACCCTTTTACGCAGTAGCTGGCGTTGCTCCAGCATCCCCGCCAACTGCTCCAGCTGCCGATCGAGCGTGCCGGATTGCTCACCCACGCGGATCAGGTTGCAGTACAACCCATCGAACCACGCCGGGTGGCGCTGCAGCGCATCGGCCAGCCCCAGGCCCGAGGCCACATCCCGTTTCAATTTATCCAGCAAGGCTGCCTGCGCCGCATTGCAGCCACTGCGCCCCATCACCTCGAAGGCCTGCAACAGCGGCACCCCGGCCTTGAGCAAGGTCGCCAGCTGGCGACTGAAACCCGCCGGGTCGGCCTTTTCCCGAGCCTTCGGCATACGCCATTCAAACCCGCCGGCCGCCCGCAGGCTGACCACGCGAATGCCCTGGCGCTGCAAGCCGGCCCGTGCGTAAGCCAGGCTGCGCCCGCTGACCTGGCCGCTGACCTTGGCGCCACTGGCATCAGTGCCGCGCCACGAATAAAGATGCGTCGATGAGTTCATGCAAAGGTCCTTTTGTGCTCGTGCGACAAGCCTGGAAACAGCTTGCCGCGTCCATGAGCGGGCGTACGTCCGTGATGCTCACTAGAGTAGTTCAGCGAAGATGACGCCCCGGCGGGCAGGGGTGACAAAAGGTGTCTGTTCAGGCCTACTGCGCCGCTGCCAGCTGGGGGCGAGCCTGACCTCCACGAGTACACGTATCAAAAAGGAAATCGTTCATGAAAGGGCAACGCGGTATCACCCTGATCGAACTGATGATCGTCGTCGCGATCATCGGCATTCTGGCGACCATCGCCATCCCGATGTACACCAACCACCAGTCCCGCACCAAGGCGGCGGCCGGGTTGCTGGAAATCAGCGCGCTGAAGACGGCGATGGAACTGCGCCTGAATGAAGGCAAGGACGTGACCAATGTGGCCGAGCTGGGCGGCCAGCCCGCCACGGCGAACTGTGCGATTGCGGTCAGCAGCAAGGCGGCTGACGGGACTGGCTCGATCGAGTGCACCCTGGTGGATGCGCCGGCCAATGCGGTGGGCAAGCGCCTTACGCTGACCCGCTCGGCGACCGGCTGGAGCTGCACGACCGACATCGAGGAAGACCTTGCGCCGAAGGGCTGCAAAGCGTCCTGAGACGAGGGGGAATAAGGCTGGGGAAACAGGGGTTTACGCAGCGGGTGCGGCAGTGGTACGTTGCGCTACACGCCGGTGTAGCTCAGTCGGTAGAGCAGCGCACTCGTAACGCGAAGGTCGCAGGTTCGATTCCTGTCTCCGGCACCAGTTCAGGTTCCAGCGAAGGCCACCAAAATCTCTGGAACCCCCGTAAAACCCGCCTTCTGGCGGGTTTTTTCGTTATGACGTTCCTTCGGAATCCGACAGCTGCCAGCCGATTTAGGGGTAACGTTTGGGATAAAGTCGATTCGATAAAGGGGTTTACCCTTATGGCTCGTACTACTGCTCCCCTGACTGACACCGCATGTCGCTCGGCCAAACCTACTGACCGCCCATACAAGCTTTTTGACGGTGACGGTCTTTACCTCCTCGTTTACCCCAATGGCCGCAAAGGCTGGCGCTTCCGGTATGTGAAACCGGATGGGCGAGAGGGGCTAACCTCGTTTGGCAACTATCCCGTCATAGGTCTCGCAGATGCTCGGCAGAAGCGTCTAGAGACTAAGCGGATGCTGGCTGAAGGCATTGATCCGATTGCGTCCAAGCAGCAGGCTAAGGCCGAGGCGGTTGTCAGAGGCCACACGTTCGAGCGTGTTGCCTTGGACTGGCATAAGGAAATGTCCGTGAAGTGGGCGCCTGGCCATTCGAGGACCGTGCTGAGTCGTTTGAAGACTCACGTATTCCCACTGCTAGGCGCACGCGCCATCGTTGATCTGGATACCTTCGACCTCATGCAGCCGCTTGAGGCGATCAAGAAGCGCGGCACGATCGATGTGGCCTTAAGGGTACAAAACTATCTTCAGAGCATCATGCGTGAGGCTAAGCGGCAGCGGCTGATCACGGTGAACCCTGCATATGACCTTGAGGGCTTCATCAGCGCGCCACGGGTGACGCATCGGCCTGCACTCCCGCTGTCACGTCTGCCTGAGTTAATGGACCGCATCGAGAACTACAAAGGACGCACGCTCACTCGGCTGACCGTGATGTTGTCGCTGCATGTGTTTGTCCGCTCCAGCGAATTGCGCTTCGCACGTTGGAGTGAGTTCGATCTGAAACGCGGCATATGGGAGATACCTGACACGCGGCCCGCTTTGGAAGGCGTCCCGTATTCGACCAGAGGCACGAAGATGGCGGGCGACATCCATCTGGTGCCTCTGTCACCGCAAGCGGTGGCGTTGCTCGAACAGATTCATGCGATCACGGGGTACTTCGATCTGGTGTTCACCAGTGACGCTCGCTCGTGGAAGCCTATGTCCGAAAATACGGTCAACAGCGCTTTGCGGAACATGGGTTACGACACCAAGACCGAAATCTGCGGGCATGGCTTCCGGTCCATGGCGTGCAGTGCCTTGGTCGAATCCGGGCTTTGGTCAGAGACGGCTATTGAGCGGCAGATGAGCCACAGGGAGCGCAACAACGTTCGGGCGGCGTATATCCACAAGGCCGAGTTCCTGGAGGAACGGCGAATGATCATGAGTTGGTGGAGCCGTTACCTCGAAGCGAATCGGCAGGAGCATATCTCGCCGCATGAGTTCGCGAATCAGACCGGGGCAAACGTATCGAGCCTTAGAACAAGGCGTGGCGCAGTCGAGTGAGCGCACAGCTTTGAAATTTCGGTGATCCGCTTTCCATGCGGGTCCATCCAAACAGGGCTGCAAAGCCGCCCTGTTTGGATGGACCTCACCTAAAAAATCAAAAGCACCAAATCGGTCACTGGAAACCACGGGATTCCGTACACGCCCAATGCCATTTTCAACCGCAAAATCGTGCGGGCGAGTCGCTTGACCCTCTCGGATTGCGGGCGTAGAAAAGACAGTGCAAAGGCTGTCGTTGACAGCACCCCAGGTGACCCGAACCTTAAAGGTCACGCCGCTCCCGCGGTGGTTCTCCCCAATGGCGATTCGCATCCGGCAGCTCGCCCGGTCACTACCCATGTGATGGATGCTCTTATACCTATGGCGCTCGTGCGCCAGATACACCGTAACTCGCTGCCCTGCAGCAACCTATGCACTTGGCCGACTATTGCGCCAACCTGTGCCCGTCTCTTTCTTCTGGAAAGAGACGGGCACCTCTACCACTGCTGCAGCCCTGATCGTACATGGCTTTGCGGCATTCCCCCTCGTGACAATCGGCGTGACAAACGCCGATGTCACCAGCAACAGCCATGTAGATGATGGTGCCGCAGGCCAAGGAATGGACTGCACCTGACTGACAGTCAGGCATGCCCCGGTCATCGCATTGCTGCTTGCACATGGCTCAGGATCTTCAGGCGCAGGTCTCGTCAGCCAGCGCTGCCTCCACCCGCCCACCGGTAACGGTGCTCAGGAGGCCAGATCATGAGATGCCCTTGCTCCCGGACGTAAGGAGCCGCCAGTCCCGCGCTAGAGGACATCCCCACAGGTCGCAGGGGCCTTGATCCCTGATAACACTCAACATTCTTGGCGGGATGACGTGGGGCCGAGGATCGAAGACCAGGCGATGAGGTGATTCGACATGGCATTGGTGGGTAGACGCGATGGCCGTAATTTTGGCTACGGCAGGCAACTGAGCTATGCAGGGCCGCAGGCGTTGAAAGACATGTTCGGCGGCGGCCACTACGGCACAGTCAAGGCGCACAGTGATCGGTGGCAGGCATTCGTGAAGTGGTGCCGCTCCGAACAGGGGCCGGGTATCAATGATGCGCGGCAGATTGATTGGAAGGTATTGGCGGACTATGCGGCGTATCTGCGCGATGTGATTAGGCGCGGTGACCTCGCCATCAGCACCGCGCAAAATCGGCTATCCAGCGTTAACAGAACCATGGCGGCGCTTCGCGGTGATCAGTACGTGAAATTGCCCAGCCCGAGCAAGGCGTTGGGTATGCAGCGCACCGGGGTTCGCCACTCGGTGCCACAAGGACAAGATCGCGAGCACGTGAAGCAGATCGTCAATGCACTTTGCAGCCAACATCATCAACGCGCCGCCGCGATTGTTCTGTTGGCGCGAGCCACCGGCATGCGCTTGCGTGAGGCCATCTTGGCTCACCTGCCACGGCTAAGTGGTGAGGCTGAAAAATTCGGCAAGATCAACATCCAGGATGGCACCAAAGGCGGCCGCTCCGGGGCCTCGGCGCCACGTTGGATTACGGTAGACAACAATGTTCGAGATGCACTTCGGTTTGCACGGCAGGTGTCGTCAGCGGGTAGCAGCAACCTGATAGCCCCGGGCGAAAGTTACCTGGACGTTCTGCAGAAAGTCGTCCGTCCGGCGCGCGACATCCTTCATGCCCACAACCTCAAAGGTTTTCATGAACTACGGGCGGCGTACGCGTGCGAACGCTATGAGCAGATCACCCGACTTCGCGCGCCTATCAACGGTGGTAAATGCTGCCAGATAGATCGGCGCCTTGATCGAGATGCCCAAAGGCAAATCAGCTACGACCTAGGGCACGGTCGTGTCGACGTGGTTGCTGCGTACATTGGGGGGCGGGCATGAGTAAGCCATTCGATATGGAATTGTTCTTGGCTGGCGTGCTGAACGGTTCGCACGCGACCCGGCAACGCCATTTGCGGCAAGCAAAGCTTATCCAAGTTGAAATCGCAGAGCGCTGGCAGCGAGAGACGCCTTGGGCTTGGCAGAGAAAGCATTTGGCTTGGTTTCTCGAGCATCGCCTAGGCCGGCGCAGTGAGGCGACGCGCTATTACTACGTGCTGACTATGCGGGTGCTTACTCGCCGGTTAGAAAAGGCATGGGTATTCGCCCGCTAAGCGAGGAGCCGTTATTGATAGTCGCGGTCGGCAGCAATCGACCCAGCGGACATTCACAGATGGATGATTCGCCAGAAGCAGCATGGAGGAAAAAGAACGGGGCTTTCCTCTCCAGATAATCGATGATGAGCAAAGCTGCGTCGAAGAAAATTTTATGAGGTATTCATGCAGACGCAGTTAACAACCGGATTGTAAGTTAGCGGTTATCTCGCTCTAGGCTTCTCCATTCGAAGGTACATGGACATGCGAATCCCTCGTCGAGGATTGTCTAAGAGCCGTATCCACGAAAACTTCACCATTTTGCATCCGTAGGACTGTGGTTAGTTCATATAATATTCCGTTATAAGTAAACTTAAGATTTTTGGGATTGTTGTATTTTCTTAAAGTAAATTGATATGGTTGAGAGTCGACAAAGCTAATTTGTATGTAGGCATATGGACCATTGTCCCCTTCTAGGAAGTCCATAAAACCTACGTAGAACTCAGGGTTCTTAGGGTGCCAGATCTGCTTCACCATAAGCTGTCTTGAGTCGCTTTTCAATGCGGAGTCAACAAGTTCGGCTTTCTCTGTTAATTCGCTTACGGTCGATTCCAGCTTCCTGAACTGTGCAATCGGAACGTAGCCTGCCTCGACCTCTTTCCTAGGCAGGTAATCCTTCTCAACATCATCTTTTCTTAAATAATTCTGCTCTAGTTGGTCCTTTGTGATGTAGGTGCCGTTCTGAAGGATTTTTGAATTGGTTTTTTCCAGCACCCAATCGGTTTGCTTTAAGCCCATCTGGTAAGCCCCCGCAATCGAGGTCAGTAGAAAAGCCAGGATTAAGCGTTCAGATTTCATAGCAAACATTGTTGAAAAGATCTCTGTATTATTTTCAGCAAAAGATAAGTGTTGTCACTCAGCGGGTGTGCGCAGGGCGTAGCTATATTCCTTGGTTTGCCAAGGTGTATCTGGCGGCGACCATCGATCTTCGATGAAGATTGCGGATGTAAGCATTACTGGCTGAATAACAGGTTCGCTAACGCTCATCAAAACAGCACATCTTGGGAAGCAAGGTGCGATTAGGCGACCGGTCGGCCACTGAAGGTAAAAATGTGCTCGCCATCGTCGGTATACGCGACGGGAGTCCCGTTGCGGTCGTAAAAATCCAAGCTCATGCAGAATTTCCATCCGAAAGGGAGAGGGCAGGGCACTGCTGTGCCCTGAGCTCTGTTAAGCGGTCAACTTAATTGGCCGCTTTAGGGCGAATGACGATGCGGAACGGCTGGCCGTTTGCACGTCGAATCACCTTGCCCGATTTGGTGGTGATGGTCATACGATAGATGACCTCGCCTTCCCCCTCGGGTTTTTCGAACAGCTCAAGCTGGGACATAGAATGTCTCCTGTGAGGCGGCTCGAACACAGAACTCGCTCCCTTGCGAAAGGAGCCCATAGGGGCTACCATCCACAAGCTTTTTCCACAAAGCGCGAGAGACATCTGGAGCCAGTTCAGACGTCTTTTCCCGAAGGCCGGTCAAGTTCGTACCTTGACCGGCCTTTCTGTTTCTGGCGTTCTGAGATCCCATCCATGCCTCCTTTTTGAATCGCCTGAGGTGCTATGGATAGAGATGTATCGCGACCATATCCAAAGGCTATCATCATCATTTTGATTACGTCAAGCGCTCGTGTGTTATCATTGACTATCAGATGTGCCCGACCGGATGTTGGGTCAGCAAGGCAGGTAAAACGGTAAGCCGGAGAGCAAATGATTGATTTGAGCGAATACAGCCAAGCGCAACGGGAGCGCCTGGTGTACATAGATTTCCGCCTGTACTTCACGGGAGCCGTTTCAAGAACTGATCTCATGGAGCGATTCGGGGTGGGGGCTGCAGCTGCCACCCGTGATTTCGCGCAGTATCGGGAGATTGCTCCTGAGAACACTGAGCTCGACACTGTGACCAAGCATTACGTGATACGCGAGACGTTCTCGCCTTTAATCGCGCACTCGCCTGAGCGAGTGCTCACGGCACTTTCCCAAGGGTATGGATACGGCCTGGATGGAGAGAAGCCGCTAATCTTGAACGAATCCGTTTCGCTGCTCAGCAAGCCGAAGGTGGAAGTTTTGGCGCCGATCTCGCGCGCGATCAGCCTCAACCAAGTGGTAAAAATTAGCTATACCTCGGGATCAGGCGAGTCTGAACGGGAAATCGTGCCGTTCGCGATCAGTTGTGATGGCTTGCGCTGGCATGTCCGAGCGTATGATCGGAAACGCCGGAAATTTGTGGACTTCGTTTTAGCTCGAATCGGCAATGCTCAGACTCAGTGGGGTGTTAAACCCAAGAGCGAAGAAAACCAAAAGCACGATGATCAATGGAATCGAATGCTGGATCTCCCCCTCGTGCCGCACCCTGATAAGAATTATGCGCAGATCGTGATGCTCGACTATGAGATGCCTGGCGGCGTTCTCAGGCTTCGAGTACGCGCTGCGATGGCAGGGTACGTCCTGCAGCAGTATCACGTGGACTGCTCACCTGACCACAGCATCGAAGATAAGGCATACCGCCTATGGCTCAGTGATCCCTTGATTCTCTATGGAGTGGAAAGCTCAGTGTTTGCGCCAGGATACAAAAGCCCGAATGGCGGTCTGGGCGGGAGCGATAAAGTTGAAGCCAGTTAAAGAGCTGCGCCTGATGTAAAGTCACGATCAAGTATAGTAAGCGGCCTTCCCATCCAATGGCGTGAGACCAGCGGCCGCTATTCTAACCAATTGTCGATCAGTGGGCTGGTTAATATATTGTATTTTTCGCCATCTCCTGCCACAGGATCTTCCTGTCTAGCTCTTGGCCTTGGTATATGACTTTTCCAAAAGTATCATCTACCAAACGTCGCCCTTTCTCATAGATATGAACGTGAATACCCAGTTCCTGGGGCCTGTCCGCTGTCCATAGAACGGCTGGAGTAGAAGACCAAACCTCGAATTTAAGTCCGGTGTACTCGTCCATATTAAGCGTGCGTTCTGGGACTATATATTTGTTGCTGTTATTGAATTGATCATGCAGAGGTTTCAGTGGTGTTGATACAATTTTTCCTTCACTCCATACGCTGTCATTGCCACAGTTCCCACAGAAATGTTTTGCGTGTGGTGTATTGGCGAAACTACCTAAATCCAAGTGAGGATATCCGCATTTCTTGCACGTCACGCATGCCATTTCTCGGTCATTTTCCAGTGATTTAACGAACTCAAACGCAGCAGGCGGCGTAATCTGGATTTGGGTAATTTCGCTACTGGAAAATAGCCCTAGGTTTTGATTGTACGAGCACACGATAGCGTCAAAATCTCTGTCTAATAGCTTTTTGTTGTCGCCAGAAAAACGCTTATGCACATGTATTTTTGGTGCTCTCGGGACTATCTTGTCACTGGAGAGTGCTGGCGGTAATGAACACCAAACGCCAATTTCCTCAAAGTCGTTAAAGTCCACTACCAACGGGTCAACTACATAGCTCATTCCCATAAGGTGATTACTACAGGTTACCTCCCCGGTAGGAGGCACGGCAGCAATGTCCGCTTTTATACCCCAATGGATTTGGTGGGTCTTGCAATACCATCTATCTGCGCCATTTCTGAATTTTCCACATGGAACAATATTACAAGGCAGTACTGCATTGTCGCCGGATTTTGCCGTGAAGCTACCGAAAACTCCTTCCGAATTTACAGCGATATTTCCGATTGTTCTTCCAGGGGCCCAACATATCGCTGAAGCAGTAGAATACTGTTCAGGGCTATCTTCCTGTTCGCCCTCATTACAGTACTTTCTAATGAAATTTTTTTTTGCCATCCCCGTGCCGGGGTCAGACCATTCGCACTCCCAAACCTCAACCTGCCCTGTTTCTTGGTTTAATTTTCGCGAATAAAACATTAAGTAATCCTTTATCCTGATAGTCAGGTTTTTATAGTGTTGGAGTGCTAGTTTCGTGCTTCGTCTAGCCGCCTCTAGGCTGTGCTGATTTCTGGGTTGACCACGAACCTATGCACACATACAAACATCCGGGGAGGGGATGGCTAAAGGGCACACGATTCGATTGAAGCAGGTCCACAATCGGAGTTCAAGGTAAACCCGTATCCTGCCCGTGCACCCCCTATAAATTAGGCGTCTGGACTGATTGGGGGCCTCGACAACTGGATGCATCGGCCGCCCACCTTGGCGCCTGTGGGCCCAGACATTTTTACGGGTTCCTGACAGCTGTTAAATTTCCATTTATACTCCTACGTGCTCATCCTTTTCTATAGGGTTGTAGCGGGGCGTGCGTTGACTTGATGTTTGAATCAGATGATCGCGTTAATGCTTTATCAGCTTCGAAGGATAGGAGCAGGTTGCAGGTTGAAGTCCCACAAATCAGGCGGCATATCTGGCTTGATTTTTTGACTCATTAATTATTTATATCTGGTAGGCGGATAATGCTTTTTGTTGTAATGCTAGGAGGTAAACATCCTAGAGCGAAAATTGAAGTCCACGACGTGGCCTTTGTAGCCGCTGATAGCCTAGAGGATACGTATCCTCAGCTCAGACAGAACTGGTTTGGAGCTCCCGTAGGCCTTCATATTGATGCATGGATGGCGGTTGATGGGGTTGAAGGCTGGAAAGTAGAACTTAGCCCTCTAGCTCCTCGCCCCGGATCTCTCCGTTTGTACTTCATCAATCTTGGCGGTTATGAGGATAATTCCTTCGGCGAAGCACACCACTATTCGCTGATAGTCGCGAAAGATAAGCGTGACGCGATGAGCCGTGGTAAGCGCCAGATATTTAAGCATTGGGCCCAACCTCATACCGATAACTTATTTGATGTAGACGACTGTTTGCCGATTGATGCGATAGACGGACGTTACGTTCATTTGGTTCCGGAGCCACACGACGGCATAACTCAGCGCAATGACTACATTGTCCTGTCATAACGATCCGTTGAGTTTCCTTAGCATTAAGGCCCGCGAAAGTTAGCTGAGCAGAAACCACCGAGGGTCCAGGCCACCGCTTATCAGATCGCCAACCGCGATGAGTTGCAAGCCATGCTGAGAAGGGCCTTGGCTATATTGCCATGGCTCGTTGAGATGTCTTACGGAGTAGGACCTACAGGTTCTGACATCGTCTTGGACTGACTCCGTCTAGCCTGTTTTCGGTCTTCACTGCGGGGCAAAAATGGGCCGTTTGCTGCTCTCCCCCGTGGGCAGTCTGCTAATGACCCAGAGGTGGAATCACCTGCGTCACGCCAGCAATTCGTGTCCAAAATAGTCCTTTACATCCTGCTATGGATTCTTTTCACAGGTGCGAGAAATCGGCGAGTGACTGGGGGTAGTTTTAGAGATAGCAAGCTGTATCCCCACACATAATATTCATCAAATTCAACCGCTTGTGTATTGATACGATTCCTGTCTCCGCTACATATCAAGGCTTGCAACAATGCAGACCTTTTTTGTTTCTCATCGCCAGTAGATCAAACATTTCCTACAGAACGCGTAGAGGCTTTGCTCCGCTCGAAGGCTTGCGAATACAGCCTCGGGGGGATAAATTGCCCCAGTCGCGGCCAATTCCGTGACCGGGTTTGGCGACCCGTACGAAAAGGCGCAACGGCGCCCCGACCACGATTGCAGGCGCTTTTTTTGCGTCCGCAGTTTCGTGTAATGGCGGCTGTGCGTGGGAGACCTTCGGGTCTGCCGAGTTCCTTTTCCTCGGTTCGCCAACCTGCGTACAGCTGCCACCCTAACCGTTTGGCGACGGTCAGCGTGGTGCTTCAACCGAAAAGGACCTCATGCATGCTCATCCGAAGTCTATCCAGGATCCTCGCATCCGTTCTCCGCCGCCGCCCCGCGCCGGCCCCGAAACCTCACCGCTTCTACCCGATCTGCAACCTGGCGCGCCCCACCTCCCCATCAAGGCAGGTGCCCCATGACTGACCAAGAACGCCTATCCACAATCCAAAGCTACGCCTGGACCCTGGAACTGCTCGGCGAAGCCTTGGTCCAGCACGATGAAGTGCTGGAGTGCGAACACAACCCTCAGCTGAGCTTCCGCAACACCGCAGGTATTCACCAGGCGATCCGGATCATCAGCCGGCTGGCCAGTGAGCAATGCGGGAAGATGATCGATCCCAACGAACTTAGTCACCTGGTCGACTAATGAAAGCAACGCTGTCGCCAGCCTACGGCTGGCGCAGCTGCTAATGTCAGAACCTCAGCGAACAAAGACGAGGTTCAAGATGGTTTCGCACAAGGATGTCATCACCAGCAACCGTGACGCCTGGAATGCCTCCGCCGACCACCACCGGCGCAGCGCCGAGTGGGCTCGGCTTACCGACGCCGTGGCGGACAAAGGCTTTTCTTGCCTGGATTCGACCCTGACTGAACAGTTGCAACAGGTAGGCGTAACAGGCAAGTCAGTTATCCAGTTGGGCTGCAACAATGGCCGCGAGGTGCTATCGCTGTTTGCCCTTGGCGCACTGGAAGTGGTGGGTGTCGATCAGTCTTCGGCGTTTCTCAAGCAAGCGCAGGAGCTGGCCGAGCGCTCCCAGTATTCGCCTGAATTCGTCGAGGCCGACATTCACGCGCTGCCGACCATGCTCAACGCGCGCTTCGATGTCGCCCTGATCACCATCGGTGTTGTGAACTGGATGCCCGACCTTGGTCTGTTCTTCAGCCACGTTGCCAGGACGCTGAAACCCGGCGGGACGCTGGTGATTTACGAGACGCACCCGTTTCTGGAAATGCTCGATCCCGAAGCCAGCGACCCGTGGCGCATCAGTGGTTCCTACTTCCAGACCGAGCCGGTGGTCGAAACGGGTGCGATTGTTTACGAGGGCAGGGGCGAGGCGACCGGGCAGCGGTCTTACTGGCATATCCACCGGCTGGGCGATCTGCTCATGGGGGTGTTGGGCGCGGGGTTGAGGCTGTGCGCATTCAACGAATACGCGCATTCCAATCGGGAAGATCTGTACGACGTCTACACCCAGGGCGTGGTGCAGGTACCCATGTGTTATGCCCTGGTAGCAGAAAAATTGTGAGGCAGCAGATGGGCAGCAGGGTGTTCAGGGGCGTTGTGAATCGCCCCTGATTCCTCTTTCAGCCCCATAGCTTTGCAGCTTGCGGCACCCCGCCATAGCCATAAGCCGTAGCGCGCACGTCTATGATGTAGACGTTCGAATGAGGGTGCACATTCCCGATGCGTCCCGAGAGCAAATCATAGGCTTCACGCTGATACTGCCGTTTCTGCTCCACAGTTGTCGTTTCGTCGGTGATCGTGACCTCCAGGCGAAAGCTGTTTCGCCCTAAGCTCTCGAGCGATTCGCTGTCGATAAACCACAAACCAGCATCGACGAACCGAACGATCACCATCGTTTGTGATGGTTGCTTGTCCAGAACACGTGCAGTCAGTTCAGTAAGTTCATGGCTGAGGTCGGACGCCAGCGCAGCATTCGGCGCGCCGGACAAGGTCAGGGTGATACCAGGCATTTGAGTCATCCTCGTCAGTGAATGTGCCTGTAACTTAGCCTTTGAATATGTTCCTAAAAAGCGGGAAAATCAGTGCTCATCTTCCTGTTTATCCGGAATCTGTATGTACCACCTCGACCTTGCCCAGCTCCACGTCTACTTGGCGGTCTGTGACGCAGGCAGTATCTCTGCAGCCGCTCCGGCCCTGTTTCGCTCAACCTCCGCCATCAGCGAACAGCTGCGCAAGCTGGAAGATGCCATCGGTGTGGAGTTGCTCATTCGAGGCAAGCAAGGCGTTCGCCCCACCCCTGCGGGTGAGCGTCTTGTGCGCCATGCGCGGCAGCTCCTTACCCTGGGAGAGCGGGCGCTGTCGGATGTAAGAGGCGAACAATTCGAAGGGGAGATACGGCTGGCGATCACCGATTACTTCCGCCCCGACGACATTGCTGGCCTACTGAAAAAACTACGTGAATGGCATCCCCGGCTGCGACTTCATGTTGTTATGAAAAAGAGCCTGGAAATTGATCAGGCAAGTGACTACCTGGACATTGGCTTGGCCATGCGTTTTAACGAGCGCGTGTCCACAGCCAACACCTTTGAGGTGAGGCAGGAACCACTGCAATGGGTAGCCGCTGCAGGCTGGGTTCCAGAGCCCGGCCAGCCGCTGCCACTGCTTGCGATCAGCGGGTGCGGATTGTCGGAATACAGCTGCCAGGTGTTGGAGCGCGCCGGGGTGGAATACGAGATCGTTTATTCGACTTCAGGTGTGGCGGGGCTGCAATCGGCGTTGCGGGCAGGGCTTGGAATAGCCTGCCTTAACGCGAGTGCCGTACCGCATGGCGTGGAGCCTTACCGGGCTGGCATGCCGGTGTTGGCGCAAGCCAGGTTCTTGTTGCTTGCGCCGCGTAAGGGGGAGTCTGCGCTAGTGGAAAATGTGCGGCGATTGTTGCAGGGTTATCTCGCATAGGGTTCGGGACGAGGCACTGATCGTTTCATTACCCGTTTTGGCCTTGCCCCGTGAGTATCCAGGTTGGCTTCTCAGACTAGAGTAAC
This sequence comes from Pseudomonas sp. URMO17WK12:I7, assembly GCF_003269045.1. NCBI lineage: Bacteria > Pseudomonadati > Pseudomonadota > Gammaproteobacteria > Pseudomonadales > Pseudomonadaceae > Pseudomonas > Pseudomonas sp. URMO17WK12:I7. The sequence continues at coordinate 41,600 of NZ_QLTL01000014.1, forward strand.
GCTATGACTGATGAAAAAAGCGATGATCGCCCTGTTTACCAAGCAGCCTGCCATTGCGGAACAGTGCGCTTTTCACTGCGCTTGACCGACGGCCTGCGTACAGCACGAAGGTGCAACTGCTCGCTCTGCCGCATGCGGGGTGCCGTGGCTGTATCAGCCAACCTGAACGACATCACTGTCACCCAAGGCCAAGAAGCGCTCACCCTTTATCAATTCAACACACACGAAGCCAAGCACTACTTCTGCTCGAAGTGCGGCATCTACACCTTCCACCAGCGTCGTTCTGCGCCGGATCAGTACGGGGTGAACGTGGCCTGTATTGAGGGCATGAGCCCCTTTGACTTCCCAGAGGTGCCGGTCAGTGACGGGCGGAATCATCCTAAAGACCGCGTAGGTGGCGGGGTAGGGGTTGCAGGATGGCTGCGATACGAAAGCAACCGGCACCCCTGAACCCTGTGCCATTGGCTCAGTGTGCCGGCCTCTTGTCCCGACACGGCTCAGCTCACCGTGATCGCCGCATTCAACACCAACACCACGATCAACCCGACCACAGCCACGATGGACTGCACCACCGAGATGGTCTTGGTCGCTTCGCCCATGGTCATGCCGAAGGACTCCTTCACCATCCAGAAGCCTGCATGGTTGGCGTAGTTGAAGAACAGCGAACCGCAACCGATGGACAAGGCCAGCAATGGCAGGTTGAGGCTAGGGTCTGCACCGGCAAGCGGCGCCAGCAACCCGGCAGCCCCTACGATACCGACCGTGGCAGAGCCGGTAGACACCGAGAGCAACATCGCGATCAGCCACCCCAGCAGCAATGGCGGGAAGGCCGACTGCTGGGTGAGGTGCACAATGGCATCGCCCACCTTGGCGCTGGTCAGCATTTCCTGGAAGGCTCCGCCGCCGGCGATGATCATGATGATCGAGGCGATAGGCTTGAGGCTTTTGCCCAGCGCATCGCGCAGCTGTTCGGCGTCGCCGCCGCGCGCCAGCACCAGGCTCGCACCGGCGAACAGCACGCCCAGCAGCATGGCAATCAGCGGGTTGCCCAAGAAGCTGGCCATTTCCAGAACCGCATTGCCCTTGGGCAGCACCATCTCGGCGACGGCGTGCACCAGCATCAGGATCGCCGGTAGCAACGCGGCCAGCATGCCGATCAACACGCCGGGGCGGGGTTGATTACCGGCTTTTTCAGTCAGGGTGAACTGGTCCAGCAACGCCTGGTCGGGCCGCGTGCTCATGCGCGGCGCAATGAACAGGCCATACAGCGGACCGCCCAGGATCATGGCCGGGATAGCCGCAAGGAAGCCATAGAGCATGGTGGGCCCGACCGAGGTCTTGAGCACGGCGATGGCGGTCAACGGGCCTGGGTGCGGCGGTACCATGCCGTGCATGGCGGCAAGCGCCGCAATCACCGGCACACCGACATACACGTACGCCGAGCCCTTGAAGCGAGCCTGGCCTTCCAGCTTGCGCGCCACACTGAAGATCAACGGCAGCATGATCACCAGGCCTACCTCGAAGAACATCGGAATGCCGATGACAAAGGCAACCAGCATCATGGCCCACGGGATCATGCGGTCTGACGTGCGCTTGAGGATGACATCCGCGACCTGTTCAGTAACGCCAGCGTCAGCCAGGATTTTGCCCAGCATCGCGCCAAGTGCGATCACCACCCCGACCGCACCCAGCGTCTTGCCGGCGCCAGTGAGCAGGTGGGAGACGATGCTACCGGGCTCCATGTGGGTCGCAAAGCCCACGCCAATGGACACCACCAGCAAGGCCAGCAGCGGGTGCATCTTGAGACGGGACACGATCAACGCTACCAGCACCAGAACACTGACCAGTGCGGTCAGCAACAGCTGTAGATCTAAAGGAGTCATTCAGGGAATCTCGGTTGGGCTGGCGCGCTAGCGGCACTCAGGCATTGCAGGCATGACAGGGGATTCTGCGGGCAGTAGCGAGCCGTTATCGGTCGCGGGCAGCTGGCCGACTGGATGCGCAAACGTCGAACTTCGGAGGAATGGGGTTGGCGGACGGCGGTGTGACGCCGGGCAAACGCCTAAGGCTGGGCAGTGCGGTCATGAAGCGATTCACCTTGTTATTTGGTCATCTATATGAATCTTTACAAAGTATTTCCGGGACGGTGGGAGGCTGTCAATAGCATGCGGTCGCATCACATGGTCTTTTCGCTTTGGCAGGCAATACTTCTCTGTATACGCAGGCGTGCTCCTGGTGGCGCGCGCCGCTGGGAGGTGTCAGGTGAACAAGCTATCAATCGTAGGTGCCGGGATCGTGGGCGAGGCGGCGGCGCAGATCATCGCCCGGGATGAGTTGTGCCGTGAGCTGGTGTTGATGGATGTGCAGGGTGAGCTGGCGCAGGGCAAGGCGCTGGACGTCTGGCAGGCGGCGGTCGAATCAGGTTCTGATACCCGGGTTGTCGGCGGGGCCAAGGCCGACATGCTGCAGGGCTCTGACCTGGTGGTGATCACTGCGGGTGTGCCGCGCAAGCCTGGCCAGTCGCGTCAGGATGTGCTGAGCATCAACCTGCCAATCCTCGACGGCATCATGCAGGACATCAACAATCATGCGCCTGCAGCGACGGTGCTGGTGGTGTCGAATCCGGTCGATGTGTTGACCTATCGCGCCTGCTCGCTCAGCAAGCTGGGGCGCAGCAGGGTATTCGGCCAGGCCGGCGTGCTGGATACCGCGCGCATGAAGTGCTTCATTGCCGAGCAGACGGGGTTTTCGGCCCGGGATATCACGGCGCTGGTGCTGGGCGGGCATGGCGACAGCATGGTGCCGCTGATGCGTTACTGCCAGATCGGGTCGGTGCCGCTGTCGCACTTCCTGTCCGATGAGCAGATCGAGCGGATCGTCGAACGCACACGCAAAGGTGGCGGCGAGATTCTGGGCTTGAAGAAGGTCGGCAGTGCTTGCGATGCACCGGGTGTGGCCATTGCCCAGATGGTGGATGCGATCGCCAATGGGCGTAACCGCATTCTGCCGGCGGTTGCGATTCTTGAAGGGGAATACGGTCGCACCGATATCGCCATGGGCGTTCCCTGCGTGCTGGCCGAGGAGGGGATTACCAGGGTGATCGAGGTGCCGCTGGATGCCCAGGAGCAGGCGATGTTTGATCGCTCTGCCGATCAGGTGGTGCGGGATATTGCGGAGATGAAAGCGCTTTAAACCGGGAGAAGTGGCATCAGCTGGCGAGATATTGGGGCTGCTTTGCAGCCCTCTCGCGACGCAAGGGCGTTCCCACAGTGATCGCGTGATTGCCTATCGTCATCTTATGAGGGCTGGGATGGCTCGGACGTAAATCAACTCGCTGAGCAATTCCACCAGCGTTTGGGTGATTACCGCAGCTGCCGCCAGCCCGCGCAGGTCCTCGGGCAACGCCAGCGCCAGCGGCAATACCACCAGCGAGTTTCGCGTCGCGGCGCTGAAGGTCACGGAGCGTGCCTCGGCCACGGGCAGGCGCATCAGCCGCGCCGAGACAAACCCGAGTAATGGCGCCAGCAGCATGAAGCCGACATACACCGGAATCACTGGCAGCAACCGATCAAAATCCCGCAGCACCACGGCAATCTGCGAAGCGATCACCGCTATCAGCACCAGTGCCATGGCCGGCACTGGCATCCATGCCCAGGCGTCGTTCCAGGCCGACACTGCGCGGAAGCGGCGGGCGCCGGCGCTGGTGAGCACGGCAAGGATCATTGGCAGCACGATCAGCAGCACGAAGGCTTGCACGAACGGGGCGATGCGGATGGTTACGCCGCTGCTGTGGCCAAGCATCAGTGCCAGGTACACAGGCAGCAGCACCAGCTGCACCAGCAACAGCACGGGCGTGGCGGCGAGGGTCAGGCGCGAGTCGCCTTTGCCGATGTGGGTGAACACCACCACGTAGTCGATGCACGGCGTAAGCAGCACCAGCAGGGTGCCGATGAGGATCGCCGGGTGGTCGGCCAGGCCGCGGGTGAGGGCCCACACCAGCAAGGGCACGAGGATGAAGTTGGCGAGCAGCAGCGCGGCCATGAAGCGGCGGTTGCCCAAGCCTTGGCGCAGGTCGAGGAAGGGGATTTGCAGGAACATCGCGTACATCAGGATGGCGATGGCGGGGGTGACCAGGGTTTGCAGGTGTTGCGCAGTGTCGCTGGCCAGCATGCCGAAGGCCAGGGCTGCGAGAACGGCAGCGAAGTAGATGGGGATCTGTTGGGTTTCGAGTTGCTCTCTGGTCAAAGCCGGGCCTGTGTTTGTTTGCGCTTGGGGTGGCACAGGTTAATACGTGACGGCCAGGGCTGCATGATCTGAATGAACCTGAAGAGACCCAGGTTCACCCGCGTGCACCGCGTCGCCTGCTTCGCGGGTGAACCCGCCCCCACAAGGGTTGGGTCAGTACCGAGGAGGTGAGCAAACACATCAGTCAGGCTTGAGCCAATCGACACCGCGCTCTTGAATGATCAGGCTCAAGGTCCCTTGGCGCGCTGCCGGATAGCACGCCAGAAAGCCGCCTACCGGGTACAGGTTGTGGATCTCCACGGGGTGCCCCTGAGCATTGCTCAGCTGAACTTCTCGCCGGCCATCCTCAAGCTGAGTCAGGTCGAACGCCACACCCGTCTGTGCATCGGTCAGCTTCCACAGGCTTGGGTCTTTTGCCTTGATCGGCTGCACGTTTACCAGGCCATCGCCGGTGGTGAACACCCCTTGGCCCGAATGGGGGCCGCTGCGCAGGTAGATGCGGTAGCCCGCTTCGGTGTGGCGAAAATACAGCAGCAAGGCTGCGGGTTGGGCGGCCTGCTCGAATGTGATCAATCCGACTTCCTGGCCGTGACGCCAGTCTGATTCGTTGCCATTCAGCATGCCCAGGGTCGTGGCCCCCTCAACGGTATATCCCGGCGCCTGGTGAGGGCTTACCAGCGATACGGGCCCGGTGGTCATGTCGCCCAGAACATTGACCGGCGCTTCAGCGACTTGCAAGGTGGCGGTGAAGGACAGTGCTACGTGGTCAGCCATCGCTGGCCTCCTGCTCGTTTTCCAAAAGAGGCGGCAGGTTAGGCGGCCGGGTTCGCTCAGCCCATCCGGAAGCGGTTCCGCTGCTGGGCGACAGGCATGAAAAAGCCCGGCACAAGCCGGGCTTTTTCACATCAGGCTTTCGCCAATCAGTTGCCGTAGACCGGCAGCTTCTTGCAGATGGCCTTGACTTTCTCACGTACGGCGTCGATCACCGCTTCGTTGTTCAGGTCAGCCAGGATGTCGCAGATCCAGCCGGCCAGCTCGCGGCACTCGGTTTCCTTGAAACCACGGGTGGTGACGGCTGGGGTGCCGAAACGCAGGCCCGAGGTGACGAACGGGGAACGTGGGTCGTTCGGTACCGAGTTCTTGTTGACGGTGATGAAGGCTTTGCCCAGGGCAGCGTCAGCATCTTTGCCGGAGATTTCCTGCTTGATCAGCGACAGCAGGAACAGGTGGTTCTGGGTGCCGCCGGAAACGACGTCGAAACCACGCTCGATGAACACTTCGGCCATGGCCTGGGCGTTCTTCACGACCTGCTGCTGGTAAGCCTTGAACTCAGGCTGCAGTGCTTCCTTGAAGCAGATGGCCTTGGCGGCGATCACGTGCTCCAGCGGGCCGCCCTGGGCGCCTGGGAAGACGGCGGAGTTCAGCTTCTTCTCGATGTCGGCGTTGGCACGCGCCAGGATCAGGCCACCACGTGGACCGCGCAGGGTCTTGTGGGTGGTGGTGGTGACCACGTCGGCGAATGGCACCGGGTTCGGGTACACGCCAGCGGCAACCAGGCCAGCAACGTGGGCCATGTCGACGAACAGGTAGGCACCGACCTTGTCGGCGATGGCGCGGAAGCGGGCGAAGTCCAGGACCTGCGAGTAAGCCGAGAAGCCGGCAACGATCATCTTCGGCTTGTGCTCGACCGCCAGGCGCTCGACTTCGTCGTAGTCGATCAGGCCGTTACCGTCGATGCCGTACTGGATGGCGTTGTACAGCTTGCCCGACGAGCTTACCGAAGCGCCGTGGGTCAGGTGGCCACCGTGGGCCAGGCTCATGCCCAGGATGGTGTCACCGGCCGACAGCAGGGCCAGGTAGACCGCGGCGTTGGCTTGCGAGCCAGCGTGCGGCTGGACGTTGGCGTAGTCGGCGCCGAACAGTTCCTTGGCACGGTCGATGGCCAGCTGCTCGACCACGTCGACGTACTCGCAGCCACCGTAGTAGCGCTTGCCTGGGTAGCCTTCGGCGTACTTGTTGGTCAGGACCGAGCCCTGGGCTTCCATGACTGCCGGGCTGGTGTAGTTTTCCGAAGCGATCAGCTCGATATGCTCTTCCTGGCGCAGGGCTTCTTGCTGCATGGCTTCGAAGAGCTCGGCGTCGTACTTGGCAATGGTCAAATCACGGCTGAACATGGCGGTCCTCAAGGATCGGGGTAATTTGGGGGGGCATTCTAACCGATTGATCCACGCCTGGCATATGAACTGGCATCAAGTCGCGGACCAATGGGGCTCATGTTGCATCCCGCGCCGTGTCTGGGCTGGCTGGGGATTGAAGTTGACTCTAAGGTCCGCTTTTGCGGGTGCAAACCCCAGGCCTGGCGCAGCCATTGTAGGAGCGGCCTTGTGTCGCGAAAGGGCTGCGCAGCAGCCCCGGCAATATGTGCAGCGCTGCTGATAGCCTGGGGCCGCGCTGCGGCCCTTTCGCGACACAAGGCCGCTCCTACAACGGTCACTGGAACATGAACAGGGTTTCGTTGGCGAACTGCGCCTCGAACTGGTTGGCCGGCATCGGCCGCCCGAACAGGTAGCCCTGCACCTCGTCACAGCCATGTTCGCGCAGGAACTCCAGTTGCTCATGGGTCTCCACGCCCTCGGCGATCACCGCCAGGTTAAGGCTGTGCGCCATGGCGATGATCGCCCGGGCAATCTGCGCGTCCTGCTCGCCTTCGGGCAGGCCGTCGACGAAGGTGCGGTCGATCTTCAGCACGTCGATCGGGAACTGCTTGAGGTAGTTCAGCGACGAATAACCGGTGCCGAAGTCGTCGACCGCGATGCTCAGGCCGAGGTTCTTCAGGCTGGCCAGAATCTGCAGCGCCTCGTTGACCTCGCGCATCAGGATGCTCTCGGTCAGCTCCAGCTCCAGGCACGCCGGCGGCAGGCCGGTTTCTTCAAGGATGGTGGCAATCCGCGTACCCAGCTGGCCGTCGGAGAACTGCCGCGCCGAGATGTTCACCGACACCTTCGGCACGCGTACCTTGTTCTTGTGCCAGACCTTGAGCTGGCGGCTGGCCTCGCGCAGCACCCAGTCGCCGACATCCACCACCAGGCCCAGTTCTTCGATCACCGGGATGAAGTCCCCCGGCGGCACCAGGCCGCGGGTCGGGTGGCGCCAGCGCAGCAGCGCTTCGGCACCGGTCAGGCGCTTGCCGTCACCGCTGAACTGCGGCTGGTAGTAGAGGATGAACTCGTTCTGTTCCAGCGCGTGGCGCAGGTCGCTCTCCAGTTCCAGGCGCTCCAGGGCGCTGGCGTTCATTTCGGTCTGGTAGAACTGGAAGTTGTTCTTGCCGCGCTCCTTGGCGTGGTACATGGCGGTGTCGGCGTTCTTCATCAGCTGGCTCAGCTCGTTGCCGTCTTGCGGGCTGAGGGCGATGCCGACACTGGCCGTGACGAAGAACTCCCGGCCTTCCAGCACGAACGGCCGCACCAGGCTGCCAAGAATGTTCTCGGCCACGTGGATGGCGCGGTTCAGGGCCATCTCGCGGGTGGCGCGGGGCTGCAGCAGCAAGGTGAATTCGTCGCCGCCCATGCGCGCCACGGTGTCGTCATCGTCGACGCAGGCCAGCAGGCGCAGGGCCATGTCCTTGAGCATGCGGTCGCCCGCGGCGTGGCCGAGGGAGTCGTTGATCGGTTTGAAACGGTCGAGGTCGAGGAACATCAGCACCACCCACGACTTCTGCCGCTCGGCCTGCTGCAGCGCAGTATGCAGGCGGTCCTGGAACAGCGTGCGGTTGGGCAGGTGAGTCAGGGCGTCGTAGTAGGCCAGGCGGTGGATGCGCTGTTCGCTGGCCTTGCGCTCGCTGATGTCGGTGAAGAAGCACACATAGCTGGCCAGGTCGCCTTCGTCGTCGAGTACTGCGGTAATGCCGACCCAGGCCGGGTAACGGTCGCCGTCGCGGCGCTTGAGCCACACTTCGCCTTCCCAGCTGCCGCGCTGGTGCAGTTGCTTGAGCACGTAGCGCAGGTGGCTTTCCTGCTGGTCCTCGACCACCAGCATGGCCGGCAGCTGGTCGAGCACGTCGCTGACCGCGTAGCCACTGACCCGGCTGAATGCTTCGTTGGCCTGCACGATGTAGCCGGCCGGGTCGGTGATGAGGATCGCCGACGTGGAGTGTTCGAAAACCGTCGCGGCCATGCGCAGGTCTTTTTCCGCACGGCGTTGCTGGCTGATGTCGCGGCCCACGCCGAGCACGCCCTCGAAGCGTTGCTGGTCGTCCCACACCAGCACCAGGCGCAATTCGATGGGGATCTTGCGGCCATCGGCGCGCAGGCAGTCGAACAGGAACAGTTGCGTCGGCAGCTGGCTGCGCAGATGTGCCAGTTGCTCGCTGTCGCCCATGGCCTTGCTGACCCGCTCCATCAGGCTGTAGATGCCGGTCAGTTGGGAGGGGTTGGCGATGATCGACTGCCAGCCGTTGTCGAAGATCCAGTCGGCCTGGTAGCCCAGCACGGCCTGTACCGAGGGGCTGAGGTAGTTGAGTTGCAGGTGGCTGTCGGTGGAGAAGATCACGTCGCTGATGCTTTCGGCGAGCATGCGGTAGCGCTGCTCGCTGTCGCGCAACGACTGGCTGGCCTCGATCTGCACGGTGACATCCTTGCCCACGCCGATGATGCGTGTGACCAGGCCACCTTCGTCACGGGTCAGCACCTGCTCGCGGATTTCGTAGCAGCGCCAGCCGCCGTCGCGGTGGCGGAAGCGCAGCTGAGTGTGCAGCGACTGGGCGTGAGCACTGTCACGCTGTTGCTGGCGCAACGCCTGATAGTGCGCGGCGTCTTCGGGGTGCAGCAGCAGTTCCCAGAAGCGGTCGCCCATCTGTGCAAGCTCGGTGCGGTCGTAGCCGAGCGTCTGGCCGAGGTGGCGGTTGCTGAAGATCATCCGCTGGCTGTGCACGTCCTGCACGTACAGCTGGTCGGGCACTGTGCGCACCACGTCGGACCAGAAGCTTTCGCGCTCCAGCAGCGACAACTCCACCTGCTTGCGGCTGGTGATGTCGCTGATGCTGAGGATCACCGCCTGGTAGTCGCGACGCTGTTGCGGCAGGCGTGCCATCAGCCACAGGTGCAGTTCGCCACCCAACGGGGCAGGCAGGCGCACTTCCAGTTCCAGCGACGGGCGTTGTTCGATCAAGGCGTCGATCAGTTGCATGCCGATGCTGTCGCGGCCCGCGCCGCTGCCGTCGATCAGCCGCTGCCAGGCCCCTTCGTGGCACTCGACGTTGAGCAGCTGGCGCGCCACCTGGTTGATCTCGGTGATCTTCAGTTCCAGCAGCAGCGAGCGGCGCAGGTTAGGGTCCAGCGCCAGGCTCTGCTTGAGCCCGGCCAGGTTGCGCAGGTGATGGCGGTCGAGCTGGCCGGGCAGGCTCGACAGGTCGAGCACGCACAACGCCACGCCCGTGCCTTCGAAGATTTCCTGGTAGCGCCGGCGGTCTTCCTGCAAGGCGCGCTGGCGGCGGCGCATGTTGATCAGTGCCAGCACTGGCAGCAGGGCGCAGAACAGCGCCAGCAGGCACTTGCCGATCAGTGCCGGCAGCAGTTTCTGCTGGGCCAGGCCTGCGTCGAACAGGCCACGCAATTGCCAGGCGCTGTTGTCGATGAACGCGAGCATCACGCTTTGCAGCGGTTCACCGCTGGTCTGTACCGGGGCGTGGCGCTCCAGCACCTCGCCGCTGCGGCTGTTTTCCAGCAGCCAGAGTGGGTGCCCGGGGCCGTCCAGGTGCACGGTGAGCGCCTGATAATAGTCAGGGGACAGGCGCAGCAGCCAGTATCCACGGTCCTGTTCGGCCGCTTGACGCAACAGCAGGTAGACGGTGCGGTTGTCCGCCGCGTTGGCGAAGTAGTAGTTTCGGCCTTGGTTCAGCCCGACCAGCTCGTCAATCAGCTGGCGGTCGGGGCTGCCGGCCAGGCTGTCGCTGCGCAGTTGCCCGGCATGGTCCAGCCACGCCACGTCGCGCAAGGCGGGCAGGCGTTCGCGCAGGGTGGCCAGCAGGCTCGGCAGGGCGGCGGGCGTCGGTGCTTTGACGTAGGGCTGGACGACATTCAGGGCCTGCTGGGCCTTGAGCGCCATGTTCAGGCTCAGGTGGTCGGCCAGTTCGGCACTGGCGTCCAGGTTCATCTGGCGCTGGTCGGCCTGGGTGTGGCGGAACTGCGAGAACAGTTGCCACAGCAGCAAACCCAGCAGGATCAGGGCCAGCAGGGCCAGCGCACCTTTGACCGAACCACGCAGCGAAGCGACTGGGGCCGTCGAAGCGGGGCGCAGCAGAGTCGGATGATTGAGATTGGTCAAGCGTTGGTCCTGCTATTGGGCTGGCGATGGCAGGGTGGGAACATGCACGGTGTATGCCGGTATCTGCACAAGCCTTGACCGCGGCGGCGCACTATAAAGCCGGACATCTGAACGGGCTAGCATGCCTGTGATTATGGCAATGTGCCAGCCCTGTTGTCCGGCACCGATGGTCGTGGTGCGGCCGGCCCGTTCGGCAAGACCTTGCATCCTGTGCGAGAATGCCGCCCGCTTCAATGACAACGCATCGGAGATGTTCGGTTTTGGTTACTCACTTTTCCACCAATGGCCTCGATTCCGCCTGTGGGCGCAGCAGTCAGACCCTTGTCAGCACTGCCGTGACCGCGGACGTATCCTGCAAATCGTGCCAGCGCTCGCTGGTCAAACCAGACGCGGCTGCGGCCTCGAAAAACAAGACGCCATCGCTGGCTGAACTGCGCAAGACCGCCAAGGGGGCGGTGCCGGCGGTAGAAGCAGCGCCAGCGGCCGTTGTCGCCAAGCCGGCAAGCAAGGTAGTGAGCACGCCTGCTGCAGCCAAGCCTGCCAAGGTTGCCGAGCAGCCGGCCCGCAGTGGTGGTTTCAGCGTCAAGGCCGCTTATGCCGCGCGCCTGGCCGAGCAGAGCGACCGTTGCCGGCTGCCGCGGGGCAAGGCTGGTAAGCAGCGCCACGTCTGAGCCATTTCAGGCTGCTGTGCCGGCCCTTTCGCGGCTAAAGCCGCTCCCACAGGTACTGCACAAGGCTTCAATCCTGTGCTGTACCTGTCCCACAGGTACTGCACAAGGCTTCAATCCTGTGCTGTACCTGTCCCACAGGTGCTGCACAAGGCTTCAATCCTGTGCTGTACCTGTGGGAGCGGCTTTAGCCGCGAAAGGGCCGGCACAGGCAACAAATGCCTCCCAGGATCACCAAGATCCCACCCCCACCATCCGACCACCCTGTGCAACGCCGCGCGTTGGCGTAGAATGGTCGACTTTGTTCAATACACTCCGTAAACACATCCCCCTGGCCACGCTGCCGGGGCGATCGTCGATGTCTTTACCTATCTGATTAGAGGGCTTGGTTTTGGCTCAATACGTCTACACCATGCATCGGCTGAGCAAGGTCGTGCCGCCGAAGCGGGAAATTCTCAAGAACATTTCCCTGTCGTTCTTCCCAGGCGCCAAGATCGGCGTGCTCGGCCTGAACGGCGCCGGTAAATCGACCCTGCTGCGGATCATGGCGGGCGTCGACAAGGAATTCGACGGCGAAGCCCGTCCGATGCCCGACATCAACGTGGGTTACCTGCCACAGGAACCGCAACTGGACCCGAACAAGTCCGTGCGTGAAGTGGTCGAGGAAGCCGTCAGCGTGATCAAGGACGCCCAGGCTCGCCTGGACGAGGTCTACGCTGCCTACGCCGAGCCGGATGCCGACTTCGACAAGCTGGCCGCCGAACAGGCCAAGCTCGAAGCCATCCTGCAGGCCGCCGACGGCCACAACCTGGAGCGTCAGCTGGACGTCGCTGCCGACGCCCTGCGCCTGCCGGCCTGGGATGCCCGCATCGAACACCTGTCCGGTGGCGAGAAGCGCCGTGTGGCCCTGTGCCGCTTGCTGCTGTCAGCGCCCGACATGCTGCTGCTCGACGAACCGACCAACCACCTGGACGCCGACTCGGTAGCCTGGCTGGAGCGTTTCCTGCACGACTTCCCGGGCACCGTGGTAGCGATTACCCACGACCGTTACTTCCTCGACAACGTCGCCGGTTGGATCCTCGAGCTGGACCGCGGCGCCGGTATCCCGTACGAAGGCAACTACTCGGGCTGGCTGGAAGCCAAGTCGGACCGCCTGGCGCAGGAATCCAAGCAGCAGAGCGCCCACGAGAAGGCCATGAAAGAGGAACTGGAGTGGGTGCGCAAAGGCGCCAAGGCCCGCCAGTCCAAATCCAAGGCCCGCCTGCAGCGCTTCGAGGAAATGCAGTCGCAGGAATTCCAGAAGCGCAGCGAGACCAACGAGATCTACATCCCGGCCGGCCCGCGCCTGGGCGACAAGGTCATCGAGTTCAAGAACGTCACCAAGGGCTACGGCGATCGCGTGCTGATCGACAACCTGTCGTTCGCCATGCCAAAAGGCGCCATCGTCGGCGTGATCGGTGGTAACGGTGCCGGTAAGTCGACCCTGTTCCGCATGCTGATGGGCAAGGAACAACCGGACTCGGGCAGCATCGAGATCGGCGAAACCGTGCAGCTGGCTTGCGTGGACCAGAGCCGCGAAGACCTCGACGGTTCCAAGACCGTGTTCCAGCAGATCTCCGACGGTTCCGACCAGATCCGCATCGGTAGCTACGAGATCCCGTCGCGTACCTACGTTGGCCGCTTCAACTTCAAGGGTGGCGACCAGCAGAAGTTCGTCAAGGACCTGTCCGGTGGTGAGCGTGGCCGCCTGCACCTGGCCCTGACCCTGAAGGAGGGCGGCAACGTCCTGCTGCTCGACGAACCGTCCAACGACCTCGACGTCGAAACCCTGCGTTCGCTGGAAGAAGCCCTGCTGGACTTCCCGGGCGCCGCCATCGTGATTTCCCACGACCGTTGGTTCCTGGACCGTGTGGCCACTCACATTCTGGCGTACGAAGACGACTCGAACGTGGTGTTCTTCGAGGGCAACTACACCGAGTACGAAGCCGATCGCAAGAAGCGCCTGGGCGATGCCGCTGCCCAGCCGCACCGCGTACGGCACAAGAAGCTGGCCCAGTAAGCCGGTTTTCTGATGCACAGGAATGGGGCCCTTAGCGGCCCCATTTTTGTGCCTGGCTGGAAAGTGCTGTTGGCCTCATTCGCGGGCAAGCCCGCTCCCACAGGTAAGGCGCTGTACCCAAGGTTTGCATGACACCTGTGGGAGCGGGTTTACCCGCGAAGAGGCCACCACTGAAGGGTGATCTTGTATACATTTATATAAAACGCACCAAATAATTTCAAAAAAACGACATTTCGCCCTATTCCGGTGCGATTGCTTCTTGGTACATTCCAGAAAAAACCAATAAGTCCAATCCTCTTGGTGAGATGTCTACCATGATCGAATCTGTCGACAATTTCCTTGCACGCCTGCAGCAACGCGACCCGGGCCAACCGGAATTCCACCAGGCGGTGGAAGAAGTGCTGCGCACCCTGTGGCCGTTCCTCGAAGCCAACCCTCACTACCTGCAGTCGGGCATTCTCGAGCGCATGGTCGAGCCTGAGCGCGCCGTGCTGTTCCGCGTGTCGTGGGTCGATGACCAAGGCAAGGTCCAGGTCAACCGCGGCTACCGCATCCAGATGAGCAGCGCCATCGGCCCTTACAAGGGCGGCCTGCGCTTCCACCCGTCGGTGAACCTGAGCGTGCTCAAGTTCCTGGCCTTCGAACAAGTGTTCAAGAACTCCCTCACCTCGCTGCCCATGGGTGGCGGCAAAGGTGGCTCGGACTTCGACCCGAAAGGCAAGAGCGATGCTGAAGTCATGCGCTTCTGCCAGGCCTTCATGAGCGAGCTGTACCGCCACATTGGCGCTGATTGCGACGTGCCGGCCGGTGACATCGGCGTTGGTGCCCGCGAGATCGGCTTCATGTTCGGCCAGTACAAGCGCCTGGCCAACCAGTTCACCTCTGTGCTGACCGGCAAGGGCATGACCTACGGCGGCAGCCTGATCCGCCCTGAAGCCACCGGTTACGGCTGTGTGTACTTCGCTGAAGAAATGCTCAAGCGCCAGGGCCTGCGCATCGACGGCCGCCGCGTGGCCATCTCCGGTTCCGGCAACGTCGCCCAGTACGCTGCACGCAAGGTCATGGACCTGGGTGGCAAGGTGATTTCGCTGTCCGACTCCGAAGGTACCCTGTACGCCGAAGCCGGCCTGACCGATGCCCAGTGGGATGCGCTGATGGAGCTGAAGAACGTCAAGCGCGGCCGCATCAGCGAGCTGGCTGGCCAGTTTGGCCTGGAGTTCCGCAAGGGCCAGACGCCTTGGAGCCTGCCGTGCGACATCGCACTGCCGTGCGCCACCCAGAACGAACTGGACATCGAAGACGCCCGTACCCTGCTGCGCAACGGCTGCATCTGCGTGGCCGAAGGTGCCAACATGCCGACCACCCTGGCTGCCGTGGACCTGTTCATCGAGGCCGGCATCCTGTACGCCCCGGGCAAGGCATCGAATGCCGGTGGCGTGGCGGTGTCGGGGCTGGAGATGTCGCAGAACGCCATGCGCCTGCTGTGGACTGCCGGTGAAGTGGACACCAAGCTGCACAACATCATGCAGTCGATTCACCATGCTTGCGTGCATTACGGTCAAGAGGCCGATGGCAAGGTCAACTACGTCAAGGGTGCGAACATTGCCGGCTTCGTGAAAGTTGCCGATGCCATGCTGGCTCAGGGCGTGGTCTGATCCGAAGGCCTGGGGGCCGCTTCGCGGCCCATTCGCGACACAAGGCCGCTCCTACAGAAGTACGCGGCCCCTTGTAGGAGCGGCCTTGTGTCGCGAAAGGGCTGCAAAGCAGCCCCAATGGCCTAGACACTACCCCAGATTTCGAGCACTTCGATCATCTGATCCCCCGCCGGCCGCCGCCACAGCACTTCATCCCCAGGCCCGGCGCCAAGCAACGCCCGCCCTAGCGGCGACCCCCAGTTGATCATCCCGCGCCCGGCATCCGCCTCATCCTCGCCCACCAGCTGCACCACCTGCTCCTGGTCATGCTCGTCGACGAACCTGACCCGGCTACCTATCTGCACCTTGCTGCGCGATGTCGCCGCCGGCACCACCTGCGCGCTCTGCACTCGCGCGCTGAAATAGCGTAGGTCCCGCTCGGTATCGGCCAGGCGTTGCTTGTCACCGCGCTCGGCCTGGGCCTGCAACGCGCTGCGCAAGGCATTCAGCTCGCTCACGCGTTGTTGCAGCTGGCGCAGGCCGCTGGCGGTCACGTAATTGGGCTGGTCGCTGACGCGCCGCTCTACCGGCTGATCGGCCTGGGCGGCGGCCTGGTCTTCGTTGACGAATGCTCGGCTCATGCAATGGCCTCCTTGTACAGGAGACCAGCATGGCAGGCTGGCGGTTTCAGTGGATGTCAGTTTGCGACGCAGGCATGTTGGAATCAGCGGCGGTAGGCGCGGGCGGCGCCCAGGTCTTTCTCCTGCTGCCATTCGCGGTCACGCTCGTCCCAGAAGCGCTCGTGGTACTGGCGCTGCTCCTCGCTGTTCTGCATCGCGTGGCATTGGCGGAACCCATCGTCCCAGCCGGTTTCGTACTGGCGATTGTGCAGGTAACGCGGTACGTCTTTCTTGAAGTCGCCAACCATCAGGCCAGCCGCTTGGCGGCCGCTGCTGCAACCATCCTGGTAGCCGTCGGCGTAGGCGGGGGGGTAACCGTGGTTGACCATCTGATCGTGGGTGGTTTCGCAACCCGCCAGCAACAACGCAATGCACAAGCCGAACCAGTACCGCGACATGACCACCTGGACCTTTGGGGAGATACCGCAAAGTCTAGGTGGCGATTTGTCGGCGAGCTGTCAAAACAGTGTCAAAGAGTCGGTTGGTTCACAGTGCTGTTGTTGTGCCGACTTGCCCGCGAAAGGCCGCAAAGCGGCCTCAATAGTGATACCACTTCACTTCGAGCATCACTTCATTCTGCGCTGTCGCCAGGTGGCTGAACTGGCGCGAAGCACTTAACCTCAGCCCCAGGTTCTGGCTGATCTCCCACTGCTGGTTCAGGCTCACACTGCGCCGCACCTCGCCATTGGTGAAGTAATCACCCTTGGCTTCCAGCGTCATGTTGCCCAGGCCGTTGCGCCACAGCAACCCACCGTTGAACCCCGTCGCCGGGGCGATGAACTGGGCGAAGTCGTTGTGGTGTTCGACCCGCAGCGTGCCCAGGGCAAAGCCCAGCAAGCCATCGGCCAGTTGCCAGGTGCCGCCGGCGCCGCCGTTTACATGGCTCACCAGCACCTCGTCGTCGTGTTTGCCAGGCACCCGCTCCAGGCCTCCGGCTACTTGCCAGGACCAAGGCTTGAGCAACGCGTTGCGCGGCGTCAGCGAGCGGATAGTGGCCAGGTCCAGGCGCTGTACCTGCCAGTCGTTGCCTTCGTATTGACGCACCTTGAGCTGCAGAATCTCGATCTGCGCGCCCAGCGGGAAGCCATAGGCGTTGTCGTTGAGGTCGTGGTAGGCCATGCGCAGGCCATATTCGGCGTAGGCGCGGTCTTCACGGGTACCGACGCCCAGCTGCCAGGTGCGCGAGTCATGGCCGTCCTCGGGCAAGCCAGGGCGCTCGATCTGCAACGCTGGCGGCGGGTTGCTGTTGATCGCCCGCAGCAGCTCGAAGCTGCGCTTGGCCTGGCCAGGGTCGCGCTCCTGGCCGTTGGCCCGGTAGCGTTCCAGGCGGTAAGCGGCATCCTGCACCAGCGCCTGGCGCTCGCGGGGCAGGGCTTTGAAATCGGCACTTTGCAATTGCGCGGTATCAGCACTGACGGCCAGTACCTGGCGCTTCTCGTCATGGTCCAGCGGCTCGGCCCGGGCCAGCAACTCGCGTTCGCGTGACGGGCGGTAGGTTTCGCTGGCGACCAGGCCAGACTGCTTCACCGCTTTTACCGTGTCGGTGGGGATGGCGGTGAGCGGGAACTGTGAGGTCAGGTCCAGGCTCGGCCGCGCCACTTGCAACAGCTCCAGCAGCCGGTAGGAGCAGTTTTCGTCGAAGAAGAAATAATCGAACTGGATCTGCTTCAGTTCCCAGACGTGCTCGACCATGCGCCCGGTTTCTTCCGGCGTCAGGTCCAGCTGGTATTCCCACAGGTCGCGGTTTTCCAGGCTGCGGTACTCGGAGAGCTTTTCCTGGTAAGGCATCAGCGCGAACAGGCCTGGGTAGCCACCCATCAGGCCCTTCCAGGCATACAGGATGCTGTTGTCGCTGCCTTCGATGTAGGCGCCAAAGTTGATTGCGTAACTCAGCAGCGTGGTGTCGTCGCTGCGGGTGGTGGACTGGTCGATGCGCAACAGGGTATGGCCGAACATCGATGACGGGCTGTTCAGGTAGGCCGCCGGGAAAATCAGCGCCGCGCTGTGCGGGTCGATCGACTGGTACCAGGTCTTGAATTCCTGGCAGTCCGGCTGCGGCAGGCCTTGCAGGCCGAGCTGTTCACGCAGCCAGCGGGTGCGCGCGGGGAATACGCACTGGGCGTGCTTGTCACCCAGGCTGGCAGGTGCATACAGCGCTTCGACGGTGGCCTTGAGCTCCTGGTCGGGATGGTGCGCACCGTCCTCGGCGAGGAAGAAGGCGTCATCGTCCACATAGCTGCGCCAGCCACCGAGCTTGGCGGTTTCATAGTGGCCCAGGGCAATCCAGTAAGGGGTATTGGCCAGTTGCTGGATACGGCCTGGGTCCAGCACGGGCATGGCATGTACGGGGGCGCAGGCACACAGCGCCAGGGAAGCGAGGCGTTTGAGCATATCGGGCAACTACTTCTTGACGATGCCGAAAAAGGCGAAACCCGCCCCGTGAGGGGCGGGAGCAGCTGCACTCAGGCCTCGGTAGCGTATTTGGCCAGGCGTGGGTCGTTCTTCAGAACAGCCAGGGTGTTGCTGTGGACTGTTTCGGCAGTCACGTCGGCGCTGTTGAAGATCTGGTTGAAGTGCTGGTGGGTGACCGAGGCGAAGTAGCCGCGATCTTCCGGCGCCACACCGAGGACCACGGCGTAGGTGGTCAGGGCTTCGCCCTGGCCCATGGCCATGTCTTCGGACAGCTCGTTCATCATGCCGTTCATGGCGAACCAGGACTTGCCGCCGTAGGTCAGCGAAGCCTTGGTGGAGCAGCCGTTGGTACCGGAGGTCATGCCGAAGGTGGCGTTACCGGAGGTACCGTTGGTGGTGGAAGCCAGGAAGTGGGCCGGCGTACCGCGCTGGCCTTCGAACAGCATGTTGCCCCAGCCGCAGTTCGGGCCGCCCGGCGCTTCAGCGAGGGCGTTGAGCGAGACCACGGTGAACAGAGTACCCAGAAGAATCCGTTTCATAGCATTGTTCTCTTTGTCTTAACCAAGGGTCAGGGTTGTCTGGCAACGTGTTGCCAGGTCGGGAAAGCGTTTCACCCACCCGCGCAGCTTGGAGTTTAGGCATGATCTAAAGGTTGCGTTGTTGATTGCGAAAAATTTGCTTGTCCATGTCAGCGTCGCAGCTGCGACATAAAGTCCCGTGGAGCCTTGCAAGGCGCGCGCGGGCAGCGCCAGAATGCTCCGTATCTGCCCCGCCGAAGTAAGGAAACCCAATGCCCGATCCTGTCGCTGCGCGCCTGCGTCTCGCGCCTGAAGCCCTGACCCGGCGTTTCTCCCCCGAGCAGTTTGCCTTTACCAATACCGACGATCTGGAGCCGTTTCGCGGAGTCCTGGGCCAGGAGCGTGCTGTCGAGGCCCTGCAGTTCGGCGTGGCCATGCCGCGCCCTGGTTACAACGTGTACGTCATGGGCGAGCCAGGCACCGGTCGCTTCTCGTTCGTCAAGCGCTACCTCAAGGCCGAGGGCAAGCGCCAGCAAACCCCGGCCGACTGGCTCTACGTCAACCATTTCGACGACACCCGCGAGCCGCGTGCACTGGAGCTGCCTTCGGGCAGCGCGGCCGAGTTCATCAGCGACATGGGCGGGTTGATCGACAACCTGCTGTCAACCTTCCCGGCGGTGTTCGAGCACCCGTCTTACCAGCAGAAGAAGGGCGCCATCGACCGCGCCTTCAACCAGCGTTACGACCGTGCCCTGGATGTGATCGAGCGCGCCTCGCTGGAAAAGGACGTGGCCCTGTACCGCGATGCCAGCAACGTCGCCTTTACCCCCATGGCCGACGGCAAGGCGCTGGACGAAGCCGAATTCGCCCAGTTGCCAGAAGAAGTCCGCGAGCAGTTCCATGAGGATATCGCCCTGCTCGAAGAGCGCCTCAACGAGGAACTGGCCAGCCTGCCGCAATGGAAGCGCGAGTCGAACAACCAGCTGCGTCAGCTCAACGAAGAAACCATTACCCTGGCCTTGCAGCCATTGCTGGCGCCGCTGTCGGAAAAGTACGCCGAGAACGCGGCGGTCTGCGCCTACCTGCAATCCGTGCAGCTCAACCTGCTGCGTACCGTGGTCGAACAGCTGGTTGAAGACAGCAAGACCGACGCTGCTGCGCGCAAGTTGCTCGAAGAGCAGTACGCGCCGAGCCTGGTGGTCGGCCACCACGCTGACGGTGGTGCGCCAGTGGTGTTCGAGCCGCACCCGACCTACGACAACCTGTTCGGCCGCATCGAATACAGCACCGACCAAGGGGCGCTGTACACTTCCTACCGGCAGTTGCGCCCTGGCGCGTTGCACCGCGCCAATGGCGGCTTCCTGATTCTCGAAGCCGAGAAGATGCTGGGCGAGCCATTCGTCTGGGACGCCCTCAAGCGCGCCCTGCAATCGCGCAAGCTGAAAATGGAGTCGCCGCTGGGCGAGCTGGGGCGTGTCGCCACGGTCAGCCTGACGCCGCAGATGATCCCGCTGAACGTCAAGCTGGTGATCATCGGTTCGCGCCAGCTGTACTACGCGCTGCAGGATCACGATCCGGACTTCCAGGAGATGTTCCGGGTGCTGGTCGACTTCGACGAAGACATGCCGATGGTCGACGAGAACCTCGAGCAGTTTGCCCAGCTGCTGCGCACCCGCACCAATGAAGAAGGCATGGCACCGCTGACCAGCGATGCGGTGGCGCGCCTGGCCACCTACAGCGCACGCCTGGCGGAAAACCAGTCGCGCCTTTCGGCACGCATCGGTGACCTGTTCCAGCTGGTCAGCGAGGCCGATTTCATCCGCCAGCTGGCCAGTGACGAGATGACCGACGCCGGTCACATCGAGCGTGCGCTCAAGGCCAAGGCCACTCGCACCGGGCGTGTCTCGCAGCGCGTGCTCGATGACATGCTCGCCGGCATCATCCTGATCGACAGCGAAGGCGCGGCCATTGGCAAGTGCAACGGCCTGACCGTGCTGGAAGTCGGCGATTCGGCGTTCGGCATGCCAGCGCGCATTTCCGCCACCGTCTACCCGGGCGGCAGCGGCATCGTCGACATCGAACGCGAAGTCAACCTCGGCCAGCCGATCCACTCCAAGGGGGTGATGATCCTCACCGGGTACCTGGGCAGCCGCTATGCCCAGGAATTCCCCTTGGCGATTTCCGCGAGCATCGCCCTGGAGCAGTCCTACGGCTATGTCGATGGCGACAGTGCCTCGCTGGGCGAAGCGTGCACGCTGATCTCGGCGTTGTCGCGCACGCCGCTCAAGCAGTGCTTCGCCATTACCGGTTCGATCAACCAGTTTGGTGAAGTGCAGGCGGTGGGTGGGGTCAACGAGAAGATCGAAGGCTTCTTCCGCCTCTGCGAGGCACGCGGCCTGACGGGCGAGCAGGGGGTGATCATTCCGCGCGCCAACGTCGCCACGCTGATGCTTGACGAGCGCGTGCTGCAGGCAGTGGAAAACGGCATGTTCCATGTCTATGCCGTAAGCCAGGCTGACGAGGCGCTGAGCCTGCTGGTGGGCGAGGAGGCCGGGGTGCTGGACGACAAAGGCCAGTTCACCGAGGGCAGCGTCAATGCCAGGGTGGTCGAGCGCCTGCGTGAGATTGCCGAAATGATCGGCGAGGAAGAAATCGAGAAGGCAGAAAAGGAACGCCTGGAAGAGGTGATTGCCCAGGCCAAACCGGCCTGAGTCAATAAAACGGCGCTGGCGGCCATGTGCTACCGTTCAGCGCCGGTTTTCCATCTTTTTGTGCTGTTCTTCTATGCTGGAACTTAAGGACGGTATCAGGGTTCAGGATGGAAACAGCCTGGTTTTCAGGCTGAACAGGGCTTATTGGAGGGGGACGCGGCCATGCGCAACCTCAGCCTTACTCGCCAGTGCCTGGGCCTGGTGACCCGTATCGAATGCAGCATCCGCCCACTGGCCGGCGACAATGGCATGTGGACCTTGCTGTTTGCCGCCGGCATGGCCGGTGAACAACCATCGGCGATCAAGGCCCAAGGGCCGTTCCATGGGCCGATGGTTGCCGAGTCCGTGCTCAGTGCCATCGTCGACAGCCTGACCCTGCATGGGTACCAGGTAGCCGATGATCCACAGATCTGGTGCCTGCACTTGCAGGCTCAGTTGCGCCGGATCAACGGCGAGCGTTGTCGGAACCTGGGGGATTACCAGTTCCACCCTGAAACCTGAATACACATTCCTGGCGGTGCGGCATCCAGCCGCAGGCTTTTGCTGTCACAGGTGGCTGGCTATACTCGCGGCCGATTTTCCAGTCACCTGACGAGTCCAAAACCCTCCATGGAACGTATTCTCGAAAACGCGATGTATGCTTCGCGCTGGCTGCTCGCTCCCATCTACTTCGGTCTGTCCCTGGGCCTGCTGGCCCTGGCGCTGAAGTTCTTCCAGGAAGTTGTCCACGTCCTGCCCAACGTCTTCGCCCTGAGCGAGGCCGATCTGATC
The DNA here is from genome assembly GCF_003269045.1 of Pseudomonas sp. URMO17WK12:I7. NCBI lineage: Bacteria > Pseudomonadati > Pseudomonadota > Gammaproteobacteria > Pseudomonadales > Pseudomonadaceae > Pseudomonas > Pseudomonas sp. URMO17WK12:I7. The sequence goes on from NZ_QLTL01000014.1 coordinate 63,619, forward strand.
CTGGTCATCCTGTCGCTGATCGACATGTCGCTGGTTGGCGGCCTGCTGGTCATGGTGATGATTTCCGGCTACGAGAACTTCGTGTCGCAGCTGGACATCGACGAGAGCAAGGAGAAGCTCAACTGGCTGGGCAAGATGGACTCTTCGTCGCTGAAGATGAAGGTAGCCGCTTCGATCGTGGCGATTTCTTCCATCCATCTGCTGCGGGTGTTCATGGATGCGCAGAACATCTCCACCGATTACCTGATGTGGTACGTGATCATCCACATGACCTTCGTGGTCTCGGCCTTCTGCATGGGCTACCTGGACAAGCTGACCAAGCACTGACGGCTGGCGCACTCCTTGTAGGAGCGGCCTTGCGTCGCGAAAGGGCCGCAGTGCGGCCCCGGCTATCTGTTGCGAAGTTGAAAAACCGGGCTGCTGCGCAGCGTTCGCGACACAAGGCCGCTCCTACAGGGCGTGCGCAACGTCGAACTGACGAGCGGCGTCAGGAATGCCTTGTGCAATTTCTGCATCCGTACAAAAAATGAGCACTCATGCGTGGTTCCCAAAGCGAGGTGCTCTCATGAACCTGCATCAGCTCAATACCGAGGCCAGGGCCGGCCATGTCGACGAAGTGAACCTGATCGCCATCGAAGGCGGCGACTACCTCCTGGAGGCCCGGGTCAAAGGCCATCCCCATCCCCTGTCCGATACCCGCGGTGAACGCTTGCGCGTGCACTCGGTGGAGGATGCGCGCAAGCTGCTGCAGACCATCCCGATGGTGTCGATGAACCTCGTGCACTGGTCGGTGCAGGACGAGATGTGCGGCATGGGCACGCACCCGCAAGAAGACCTGAAGGTGCCGATTTCCCAGCGTTCGGCCTGGTAGCTGCTCGCGGCGCCCCAGTGTGCTAGGCTGCTCGCCCTTTTCATCAAGGGCGCGGCTGCACTGCGCCCTGCAGTGGAGCACGATAATGTCCGAACTCAACCTGTCTACCGACGAAACTCGCGTCAGCTACGGCATCGGCCGTCAGCTGGGCGGCCAGCTGCGTGACAACCCGCCACCAGGTGTAAACCTGGAAGCCATCCTGGCCGGCCTGACCGACGCCTTCAACGGCGCCGACAGCCGCGTCAGCGAAGCCGACCTGTCGGCCAGCTTCAAGGTCATCCGCGACCTGATGCAAGCCGAAGCTGCCGCCAAGGCTGAAGCCGCTGCTGCCGCTGGCAAGGAATTCCTGGCCGAGAACGCCAAGCGTGACGGCATCACCACCCTGGCTTCGGGCCTGCAGTTCGAAGTGCTGACCGCAGGTGAAGGCGCCAAGCCGACCCGCGAAAGCAACGTGCGTACCCACTACCACGGCACGCTGATCGACGGCACCGTGTTCGACAGCTCCTACGACCGTGGTCAGCCGGCTGAATTCCCGGTTGGTGGCGTGATCGCTGGCTGGACCGAAGCCCTGCAGTTGATGAACGCCGGCAGCAAATGGCGCCTGTACGTGCCAAGCGAGCTGGCCTACGGCGCTCAAGGCGTAGGTAGCATCCCGCCGCACAGCGTGCTGGTGTTCGACGTCGAGCTGCTCGACGTTCTGTAATACCGCTGGGGCCGCTTTGCGGCCCATTCGCGGGCAAGTCGGGGCGCCGAACCGCCGCTCCCACAGGTATCGCACAAGGCCTGAATCCTCTGTGATACCTGTGGGAGCGGCGGCTCGGCGCCCCGACTTGCCCGCGAAGAGGCCGGCGCTGCCAGCCTCAATTCCAGTCTGATCCCCCAGGGCGCAACGCCCGCGCATAGCAGAACAGAAACAAATTCCGCACCAGCTCCTTGAGCACCACTGGCTCACTCGAATTCAGCCCGTCCAGATCCAGGTCTCCCTGGTCGCGCAGCTCGTCCAGTGCTTCTTCTTCGAGCACCGCGCACACCTCACCGGTTTCCCGGTGGAGGATGCGCAGGTAAGGGTGGGGGCGGTCCAGCCAGGCGTCGATCAGATAAGTCATGGCTATTCTCCTTGGAAAGCGGTTCCAATGAGAATAATTCTTATTATCAGAATAGCAAGCGCCAATTGGCGGATTTTGTAATCAGACCTTACGCACGAATTCCGACTTCAGCTTCATGGCGCCGATGCCGTCGATCTTACAGTCGATGTCGTGGTCGCCGTCGCACAGGCGGATGTTCTTGACCTTGGTGCCGACCTTGACCACCAGGGACGAGCCCTTGACCTTGAGGTCCTTGATCACGGTAACGGTATCGCCATCCTCCAGGACGTTGCCGACCGAATCCTTCTTCACCACGTCATCGCTGGCGGCTTCGGCTTCGCCATTGGCCGACCACTCGTGGGCGCACTCCGGGCAGATGAGCTGGGTGCCATCCTCGTAGGTGTATTCGGAGTTGCATTTTGGGCAGGGAGGCAGAGTGCTCACTTCGGATCCTTAAAACAGACGGGCGGTTAAAAGCCCACATTGTATGAGGTTTTGCGCTCGAAGTGTTTTTGTCCGGACAAAAGCTTCGCGGGCAAGCCCGCTCCCACAGAATCTGCGCGGCCATCGAGGCTTGTGCAGTGCCTGTGGGAGCGGGCTTGCCCGCGAATAAGGCGATTCGGTCTGTCAGTGAGTACGCGCGACGGCAAACTCGCTCAGCTCGACCAGCGCATCCCGGTATTCGCTGGCTGGCAGCACTTCCAGGCAAGCGATGGCACGCTTGACGTAGTCACGCGCCAGCTCGGCGGTGTACTTCAGGGCGCCCGAAGCCTCGACGGCTTCGCGAATCTGCTCCAGGTCCTCCAGGCCACCTTTCTGAATCGCCTTGCGCACCAGTGCAGCCTGTTCAGGCGTGCCTTCACGCATGGTGTAGATCAGTGGCAGGGTAGGCTTGCCTTCGGCCAGGTCATCGCCGACATTCTTGCCCAGGGCTTCAGCATCGCCTTCGTAGTCGAGCAGGTCGTCGACCAGCTGGAAGGCCACGCCCAGGTGGTCGCCAAAGGTGCGCAGGGCTTCGCGCTGCTCTTCGCTGGCTTCGGCCAGCGCTGCGGCGCTGTGGGTCGAGGCCTCGAACAGCATCGCCGTCTTGCCGCGGATGACGTCCATGTAGACCTCTTCGGTGGTGCTGGCATCGCGTACCCGCGACAGCTGCAGCACTTCGCCCTCGGCGATTACCCGGGTGGCCTTGGAGAGGATCTGCATGACCGGCATCGAGCCCAGTTCGACCATCATCTCGAACGAGCGCGAATAGAGGAAGTCGCCTACCAGCACGCTTGGCGCGTTGCCCCACAGCGCATTGGCGGTGGAACGGCCACGGCGCATGCCAGACATGTCGACCACATCGTCGTGCAGCAGGGTGGCGGTGTGCAGGAATTCGATGGTCGCGGCCAGCAGGCGCAGGTCGGCGCCCTCGCGGCCCAGGGCCTTGCCGCACAGCAGGACCAGCAGCGGACGCAGGCGCTTGCCCCCGGCAGAGGTGATATAGTCGCCGATCTTCGATACCAGCGGCACGCGCGAGGTCAGCTGCTTCTTGATGATCTCGTCGACGGCGCTGAAATCTTCAGCTACCGCGCGGTAGAAGGTTTGGGGTTGCATCGGCTGCTCCAGTGAGGTTGCGCGGCATGCTAGGTCGCGGGTTCCGGTGTGTCAAGGCGCGGTGCCGGCCGCCCGGGGCCGGGACTTGCAAGCAAAACCTGGGTTGCGTACAATCGCGCACCCTAACTTCCTGGGCAGCACCTGCCTTACGCAATTGCACAGGGCCGTTCCAGCCCCATGCAGCCATGCCAGCCAATACTCATCATATAAAGCGCTGGGTGAGCAGGATTATCGGAGAAATACCATGTCTTACGCAGTAATCGTTACCGGCGGCAAGCAGTACAAAGTCGCTGAAGGTGAATTCCTCAAGATCGAAAAACTGGAAGTCGCCACTGGCGAATCCGTGACCTTCGATCGCGTTCTGCTGGTTGCCAACGGTGAAGAAGTCACCATCGGCGCACCAGTCGTCGCCGGCGCTAAAGTGGTTGCCGAAGTCGTTTCGCAAGGCCGTCACGACAAGGTTCGCATCATCAAGTTCCGTCGTCGTAAGCACCACATGAAGCGTATGGGCCACCGCCAGTGGTTCACCGAGATCAAAATCACCGGTATCCAGGCTTAATCGCCCGGTTCCCCTGAATTTATTTGGAGATTGAACCATGGCTCACAAGAAGGCTGGTGGTAGTACTCGTAACGGTCGCGACTCAGAATCGAAACGCCTTGGCGTGAAGATGTATGGCGGCCAGGTTATCAAACCAGGCAACATCATCGTCCGTCAGCGCGGCACCGAATTCCACGCTGGCTACGGCGTTGGCATGGGCAAGGATCACACCTTGTTCGCCAAGATCGAAGGCGTGATCAAGTTCGAGAAGAAAGGCGAGTTCATGCGCCGTTACGTGAGCATCGTCGCCGCTTAATCGCGACGTCGCTCCAGAAGCCCCGTCATGCGACGGGGCTTTTTCGTTTGTGGTGAGCCTCTTGCAAAGCTGTTTGTATGGGCTGCCGGCGTGGGTTTCTTCGGTCGTACGGGGCCGCCGCGCTCATTTTTGCAAGAGCCTCAGGTTTTTCAGTATTCAACTCGCCCGCAGGCGAGAGGCGGTTTCCAATGAAGTTTGTTGACGAAGTATCCATTCGGGTCAAAGCCGGTGACGGCGGTAACGGTTGCATGAGCTTCCGCCGCGAGAAGTTCATCGAGAACGGCGGCCCCAACGGCGGCGACGGTGGTGACGGTGGCTCGGTGTACATGGTGGCCGACGAAAACCTCAACACCCTGGTCGACTATCGCTACACCCGTCACCACGAAGCCCAGCGCGGCTCCAATGGCGGCAGCACCGACTGCACCGGCAAGAAGGGCGATGACCTGTTCCTGCGCGTACCGGTCGGCACCACGGTGATCGACGCCTCGACCCAGGAAGTGATCGGTGACCTGATCACCCACGGGCAGAAGCTGATGGTCGCCCAAGGTGGCTGGCACGGCCTGGGCAACACCCGTTTCAAGTCCAGCACCAACCGTGCGCCGCGCCAGACCACGCCAGGCAAGCCGGGTGACCAGCGCGACCTGAAGATGGAAATGAAGGTATTGGCCGACGTTGGCCTGCTGGGCCTGCCAAACGCCGGCAAGAGCACCTTCATCCGTTCGGTTTCGGCGGCCAAGCCGAAAGTGGCCGACTACCCGTTCACTACCCTGGTGCCAAACCTGGGCGTAGTCAGCGTCGACCGCTGGAAGAGCTTCGTCATCGCCGACATCCCTGGCCTGATCGAAGGCGCTTCCGACGGTGCCGGCCTGGGCATCCGCTTCCTCAAGCACCTGGCGCGTACCCGCGTGCTGCTGCACCTGGTGGACATCGCCCCGCTGGACGAAAGCAGCCCGGCCGATGCCGCTGAAGTGATCGTCAACGAGCTGACCCGCTTCAGCCCGTCGCTGGCCGAGCGTGAGCGTTGGCTGGTGCTGAACAAGGCGGACATGGTCATGGACGACGAGCGTGATGAGCGTGTTCAGGAAGTGATCGATCGCCTGGAGTGGGAAGGCCCGGTCTACGTGATCTCGGCTATCTCCAAACAGGGCACCGACAAGCTCAGCCACGACCTGATGCGCTACCTCGAAGACCGCGCCGACCGCCTGGCCAATGACCCGGCCTACGCTGAAGAGCTGGCCGACCTCGACCGGCGCATCGAAGACGAAGCCCGTGCCCAGCTGCAGGCCCTGGACGACGCCCGTACCCTGCGTCGCACGGGTGTCAAGAGCGTGCACGACATTGGCGACGACGACGATGCCTGGGACGATGATTTCGAGGACGACGAAGACGGCCCGGAAATCATTTACGTGCGCGACTGATCGGTTGCAGTACACTAAACGCCGCTCTCAGGAGCGGCGTTTTTGTATCCACGGTATCTACAGATTCGACATAGGTTGGAAGAAGATGCGAAGCAAGGTGACGGGCGCCAAGCGCTGGGTCGTGAAGATTGGCAGTGCCCTGCTGACCGCCGATGGCAAGGGCCTCGACCGCAGCGCCATGGCCGTATGGGTCGAGCAGATGGTCGCGCTGCGTGAAGCAGGCGTGGAGTTGGTACTGGTCTCCTCCGGGGCCGTGGCTGCCGGCATGAGCCAGCTGGGCTGGACTTCGCGACCGAGTGCGATGAACGAGCTGCAGGCGGCGGCCTCGATTGGCCAGATGCGCCTGGTGCAGGCCTGGGAATCGAGCTTCGGCGAGCATGGCAAGCACACCGCGCAGATCCTCCTGACCCACGATGACCTGTCCGACCGCAAGCGTTACCTGAACGCCCGCAGCACCCTGCGTACCTTGGTCGACCTGGGGGTGGTGCCGGTGATCAACGAAAACGACACCGTGGTCACCGACGAGATTCGTTTCGGCGATAACGATACCTTGGCCGCGCTGGTGGCCAACCTGGTGGAAGCCGACCTGTTGGTGATCCTCACCGACCGCGACGGCATGTTCGATGCCGACCCGCGCAACAACCCAGAAGCCCAGCTGATCTACGAAGCCCGCGCCGACGACCCGTCACTCGATGCCGTGGCCGGTGGTACCGGTGGTGCACTGGGCCGTGGCGGCATGCAGACCAAGCTGCGCGCCGCGCGCCTGGCAGCTCGTTCCGGTGCTCACACGATCATCATCGGTGGTCGCATCGAGCGCGTGCTGGATCGCCTGAAGGCCGGCGAGCGCCTGGGCACGCTGCTGTCGCCCGAGCGCGGCATGCTGGCGGCACGCAAGCAGTGGCTGGCAGGCCACCTGCAAACCCGCGGCACCCTGGTGCTCGACGCCGGTGCCGTGCAGGCGCTGCGCGAAGCGCACAAAAGCCTGCTGCCGGTCGGCGTGAAGACCGTGCAGGGCAGCTTCCGCCGTGGCGAGATGGTGGTTTGCGTCGGCCCGGATGGCGTCGAGGTAGCCCGTGGCCTGGCCAACTACAGCGCGCTGGAAGCGCAGAAGATCATCGGCCAGCCGTCCGATCAGATCGAGGCTGTGCTGGGCTACATCGCCGAGCCGGAGCTGGTGCATCGCGACAATCTGGTGCTGGTATGAGCCTGCTCAAGCGGGCGCTCGCCCTGGCAGTATTTGCCCTGCCGATGCTGGCTGGGGCCGAGGAGATCGGCCAGGTTTCCACTGTGTTCAAGTTCCTTGGGCCGAACGACCGCATTGTGGTCGAGGCCTTCGACGACCCCAAGGTCGAGGGTGTGACCTGCTACCTGTCGCGGGCCAAGACCGGCGGCGTGAAGGGTGGTTTGGGGTTGGCGGAAGATCGCGCGGAGGCTTCGATTGCCTGCCGTCAGGTCGGGCCGATCAGCTTCAAGGGTGATTTGAAGGACGGCGAGGAGGTGTTCAAGGAGCGCACCTCGCTGGTGTTCAAGACCATGCAGGTAGTGCGTTTCCTGGACAAGAAACGCAATACCCTGGTGTACCTGGTGTACAGCGACCGCATGATCGAGGGCAGCCCGCAGAATGCGGTGACGGCTATTCCGATTTTGCCGTGGGCTCACTGAGAGCCTGGTAGATTGCCGGGAGGCCTTCGGCCTCCGTCGCGACACAAGGCCGCTCCTACAGGGAAACGCATACCCCTCTAGGGGCAGCTTTGCCGGGGCGCCGGGCCGGTCGGAGAGGGCCGCAGAGCGGCCCCAGGTTCCTCAGGCCAGCTCCTCGGCCTGATCCTCCCGCACAACCGCTTTCACCTCATCCAGCCGGCTGATGTACTTCCAGTCCGCCTCGTCGATGTAGATGCCGTTCGGCCCGCTGCCCCCTTCCAGGTCGATCGCCACGCGCGCCGATACCTGCGGCTTCACACTCGCCAGAATCGGCACGAAGCCCAGCTGCAGGCTGGTCTCCAGCAGTGCCGCCTGGTTGCGTTCATCGATGTCCGCTGCCTCGTCGAGGTAGTACGGCAGGCGAATGCGCCCGGCCAGGTCACGGTCCATCAAGTGCAGCAACAGGTACATGTTGGTCAGCGCCTTGATGGTCATGGTGGTGCCATTGGACGCCGCGCCGTCGATGTCGGCGTGGATGATCGGCTGGCCATTGACCTTGGTGATCTCGAACGCCAGTTCGAACAGGTCCTTCAGGCCCAGCTGGTTGTGGTTGGCCGCCACCAGCCGCGCCAGGTACTCCTTGGCCTCTTCGTTCTTGTTGTCCTGCTCGGCGCTCTGGGTCAGGTCGAACACCGACAGGGTTTCGCCTTCCTCGTACTGGCCAGCGCTGTGGATGATCTGGTCGATGTGCTTGAGCGCTTCCTTGTTCGGTGCGAGTACCACGCGGAAGCTTTCCAGGTTGGACACCTGGCGCTTGTTGATCTCGCGGTTGAACAGGGCCAACTGGTGCTCGAGGCTGTCGTAGTCGCTGCGGATGTTGCGCAAGGTCCGGGCAATGTCGGTGACCGCGGCGCGGCGCGCCTTGGCCAGGGTCAGGGCCTCGTCGGTGCGGTGCGCGTAAGCATTCACCAGCAGTTGCAGGCGGCGCTCCATGTCGTCTTCGCTGTCGAACTTGGCCACGCCCTTGAGGCGCACCTGGGCGTACAGCGCCTCGATCTGGTTGTCGACGCGTTGCAGGGCCTGCCAGCTGTCCTGGTAGTCGTTGAGCATCGGCAGCAGGTTGTCCATGGAATCGTCGACCGCTTCCATGAACGGCGTGCCGTATGGCAGGTCAGCCGGCAGCAGCTGACGGCGGCGCAGGGCGTCTTCCAGGGTACGTTGCTTGGATTCCAGGTCGCCGATCTGGCGGCCGACCAGCTGCAGCTTGGCCGACAGCTGCTGGACGCGTTCGGTGAAGGCGTCGCTGGAGCGCTTGAGTTCATCCTGGGCGGCTTCCAGCTGCGCCAGTTGCTCCATCTTCTCCGGCTCTTCGGCGCTCAGGGTTTCGCTGCGGCGGTAGTCTTCCAGGGCCTTCTGGGCGTCCAGAACTTCCTGGTACAGCGCTTCGGTCTGAGCCTTGGAGGCGGTGCGGTCGGCGGCGACCTGCTGCTGGGTCTTGAGCTGCTTGAGCTCTTTTTCAAGGCGCTCTTTCTGGTCGCGCAGTGCAGCGCGGTCAGCCAGGGCCTGCAGCGCCGGTGGGTCGATATTGGAGAGGTCGATGGACAGGCCGGGGGCTTCGAAGCGCTCGCCCTTGAAGCCGTCGAGCACGGCCTCCAGGGATTTTACCCACAGGTCGCTGTCGTCCAGTTCGATACCGCGCTCGCCCAGCGGCAGGCTGAACAGCGCGCCGTTGAACAGGCGCATCAGGCGATCGACGTCTTGCTGCGAGAACTCTTCGCGCAGGCGGGCGTAGCTGTTGTTGTCGGCATGGTCGAGCTGCTGCTTGACCTGCTTCAGGCGTTTTTCCAGGTCGCGCACGCGCTCGTCGAGGTCTTCGGCGCTGAATTGGCGCGACTGCGCCAGGGCGCCGGCCAGTTCGTCGTGGGCGTCCTTGGCGGCCAGCAGTTGCTGTTCCAGAACCTTGACGTCATCGACCAGGGCGAAGCGGTGCTTGAGCACCGACAGCTCGCCGAGCCAGCGCTGGATGCCGGTGATTTCACGCTCCAGGCGCATCAGCTCCTGGGTGCCGCCACGCTGGTCGTTCTGCAGGCGGTCCTGCTCTCCACGGAAGTGCTCGGCCTGGATCACCAGCTCTTCCTTGCGCGCCATGGCGTATTCCTGCCAGGTACCCAGCAGGTTGTCGAGCAGTGGCGAAAGGCGGTGCAGCTTGCCGCGCAAGATGTCGCGCTGGGCCACGCCGCCGGCCAGTGCCTCGACCAGCGGGCCGGCCGCGACCAGGGCGTTGTAGTCCTGCTCCATGCGGCGCACGTCGCGGAAGGCTTCTTCGCAGGCGGCGATGTAGTCGACGCTACCCGAGCGCAGGCTGTGCTCGAAGGCGTCGAGGAACAGTTGCTTGAGCTTGGCGGCGGTGATTTCGCGCATGTGCAGCAGGTTGATGAACAGCGCGCGGAAGGTTTTCAGGCTCTGCTCGCTGGTCGAGCGCAGCGGGATCAGGGTCAGGTCCAGCGGGCACGAGGTGTGGCCGCCGACCAGCAGCCGGCGCAGTTCATCGGGCTTGAGCTCATAGGCCTTCAGGCCCAGGCGCTCAAGGTTGGTGAACAGCTCTTTCTGGCGCAGGCAGGTGTCGTTCTTCTGGTAGTGGGCCAGGTCCAGCTCGCCCTTGTAGGCGAAGAACTGGTGGCCGAAACCGCCGCCCGGGCCGCGGCCGACTACGCCGATCACGTGCGGGCCGTGGGGCAGGTTCAGTTCGCAGAGAATGTACGAGGTGTCGCTGGCGAAATAGAAGCGGCGCGACTGCTCCAGGCTGTACTTGCCGAAGCTCATGTCGGACATGCGCGCCAGGATCGGGAACTGCAGGGCGTTGATCGACGCCGATTTACCCAGGTTGTTGGCACCGTAGACCGACAGCGGGTGCTCCAGCGGGAACAGGCCAAGGCTGTAGCCGGCGGTGTTGAGCAGTGCGAAGCGGCGGATGCCGTAGCGTTCCTGGCTCATGCGTCAATCTCCTGTTGCTCTTCGCGGATGGCCCGGGCCAGGGCGTCCTCTTCGCTTTCCTCGCCGTCGAACGGGGTGAGGTCGAGCGGGTCGTCGGTGCGGTTGAGTTGTTCCGGGCTTTCTTCTTCCACCAGTACCGGGGTCGGCAGCGGCAGGTCGCTGTGCAGGCTGGCGGCCAGGTCGCGGTCCTGCTGCACCGACAGGCACACGTCGAGGAAGCGGTGCATCGGTGGCAGGAAGCGGTAGATGCCGCCTTCTTCATGGGCAAAGCCGAGCTGGGTCATGCGGCGCATGATCTTTTCTTCCAGCTCGTCGACAGTCTGCACTTCGGCCTGCAGGAACAGGTCGCGGTACTTGTCCAGCAGCGATGGCAGCTCGTCGCGGCCGATGCTGCCGCCGTCAAGCACGGCCATCGGGTCGCGGCCCTGGTCGGCCAGATGCTCGACGATGATGAAGGTGAACAGCGAGAGGCGCTGGGCGGTTTTGTTGACCTGCGCGGCGGCCTGCTCGGGGACGAAGTAGTAGAACCCGCGGGTGTCGCACACCAGCTCGAAGCCCAGGGCCTTGAACAGGGTGCGGTACTGGTCCTGGAAGTTCGACAGCTGGGCGTACATTTCCGGGTCGCGGCGGCTGACGTGGAAGCCCTTGAACAGCTCGCGGAAGATCGGCGCGAGCTGGGACAGTTCGGAAAGATCAAGATGCATTGGCTGGGCTCGCGTTGGTTTCAGGTTGCGCTTCGCGGCTGGACGTCAGGGCGAACGAGCGCAGGCTGACCAGGTGTTCGTGGGTGGTGTACTCGCGCCGTTCCAGGCGTTCACGCTTGAAGCGCTTTTCCCGCGACAGGCGCGAGAACCAGTACAGCAGTTCGTCGGTGGCGCCTTCGGGCTCCTGGTCCAGCAGCCAGACCATCAGGTCTGGCAGCGGCAGGGCGTCTTCGCAGCGCTCGAGCATCTCTTTGACCGTGCGCGGGGCACGCGGCAGCGGGCCTTTCTGGGTCTTGTGCGCCTTGGGGAACTTGGCCGGCTTCGGCTCGAAGCGGGCCAGGGCATAGACGTAGGCCTCGACCTGGCTGGCGCTGCCGAGGAAGGTGCTTTGCGGGCGGGTGAACAGCGGCATGGCTGCTTGCGGCACGGCGTCGATGCCCTTGCGGCGGATCACCGACAGCGCCAGCGCGGCGCCGCGGGTCACGGCGTTGTGCCGGCGCGCTTCTTCACGCAGCGGCAGCAAAAGTTCGCGGGCGTGGCGCAGGGTCAGCTGGGCGCTGGTCTGCATTTCCAGAATGCGCGCGTGGGTGCGCAGCAGCATGTCATCATCGACCAGGTGGCCGAGGCGCGCCTGCTCGCCGAGCAGCTTCAGCAGCACGGTTTCGACCTTGCGCACGCCTTGTTCGAAGGCGCCGTCGGCGTTCACCAGCTGAATCATCGGCTCGACGTACTCGTCCCAGGTCGCCAGCACTTCAGCGTAGCGCTGGCGCAGCGGGATCTGGCGGTTGCTGGTCTTGGCCCGTTCGGCCACGGCGACCAGCGCCTGCTCGTCGTTGTCGAGCTTTTTCAGCACGTCGCGCACGCGCATGTCGAGCAAGCGCAGCTGGCGCGCCAGGTCGTCGCTGTCGCGGTTGTCGAAGGCATCCTGGATGTGCCCGGCCAGGCGCTCCAGGTGGCGCAGGTAGGCCTCGATCTCCAGGCACAGGCCCAGCCGGTGCTCGCGGCGCAGGTAGGCGAGGAAGTCGTGGATCTGGGCGTTGAGCTCGAAACGGTTCGGGCTCTTGGCCACCGGCACCAGGATATCCAGGCGGATCCACACGTCGAGCAGCTGGGTGATGTCCTGCGGCGTGCTTTCCACCTGCTGGCGGCCCAGTTGCTGGCGCAGTTCCACCAGGCTCAGGGTGCCCTGGTCGAAACGCTCGCACAGCGGCTCGATCAGGGCCCAGTGTTCGGCTAGGGCGCGCAGGACGCGCTTGGGTTCGATCATTGGCGTCTACTCGTTGCCAAGTAAAAAGGGGGCGATTGTACTTCATCCGGGGGGGAGGATTTCACCCCTTGGTCTGTAATGAGGGATAACCTTGGTCCTTGTGCGAGATTTGCTGGCCTCTTCGCGGGTAAACCCGCTCCCACAGGCTCTCTACAGGTTTCGAATACTGTGCAGTACTTGTGGGAGCGGGTTTACCCGCGAAGAGATCGGCCCGGTCAGCAAATTTCCGCCGACCAGTTGCAGCACAGCCCGGCCAACAACGTTAGAATGTGCGACGTTTCAAACCCCGGATCCCCGAGCCTTGCTGACCGAACCCCGCCGCCGCGCCTACCTTTCCGCCATGCAAGTGGTGCATTGGCTGCCGCGCGCCGAACTGCCGTTCGCCGCACCTTCGCGCCCCGAGCTGCTGTTGCCGCCAGTGCCGGTGAAGGAAGCCGATTTCGACAGCCGGCCATCCGTGCCGGCGGCCAGCGAGGCGCCAGCCACGCCCCAGGCCCGTTCCGGCGAGCGCCCGAAAATCGAGATTCCTCGCCCTGGCAGCACGCCGAAGGCAGTTGCCAAGCCGGTCGAAGCCGAGCAAGAGGCGCCGGCGCCACGTCCGGCACCGGTACCGCCGCCGCGTTTCTCGTTGCAACTGCTGCGCGCCGGCAACTGCCTGTTGCTGGTTGAGCTGGCCACGGGGCAGCCTTTCCAGAGTCGGGATCCCTCCTATCTGCTGCTCAAGGACATGCTGCGTGCCGCCGGCTTGCCCGATGCGCCGCAGATCATCGGCGAGCCGGTGCGCTGGCCGCTGCTGGTGCGTGGCAACATGGACCAGGGCCCGGATGCAGCGCGTGATTTCGTCCAGGGCTTTATCCAGGCGCGCCTTGAACAGGCCCCCTGCAGCGTGCTGTGGCTGATCGGCCTGCCGGCCATGCGCTATGCCGCCAGCGCAGACGCTGAAGCCTATTACCAAGTACTGAAGGTCGACGGCCTGGGCGATGCCTGGGTTTTGCCGGGCCTTGAACTGTTGATGGACGAGCCGCAGCGCAAGGCGGACGTCTGGCAAGCGATGCGCCAGCTGATGGCGCGCTGGAAGAGCGTTGAATGAGTGACTCGATCAGTTTCCGCCCGATGACCGAGGCGGATCTGGATGCCGTGCTTAAGATCGAATATGCCGCGTTCAGTCATCCCTGGACTCGGGGCATCTTTCAGGATGCGCTCAAATCCTACGAAGTGTGGTTGATGTTCGATGGCCAGCAGCAGGTGGGCCATGGGGTGATCAATGTGATCATCGATGAGGCGCACCTGCTGAACATCACGGTAAAGCCGGAGAATCAGGGCTGCGGTCTTGGTCTGCGTTTGCTTGAGCACCTCATGGCGCGGGCCTATCAGCTCAACGGGCGTGAGTGCTTCCTCGAGGTGCGGGCCAGCAACCAGTCGGCTTATCGCCTGTATGAGCGTTATGGCTTCAACGAGATCGGCCGCCGCCGTGACTACTACCCGGTCGCCGGCGGGCGTGAAGATGCCCTGGTGATGGCCTGTACTCTGCTTGAGGACTGAGTAACCAGTACTGGCCTCTTCGCAGGCAAGCCCGCGATGAGGCCATCGAGTCGATCACAGCTCCCGCGGCACAACCTCGACCGGCTTGCGCAGGTCCCGCAGGCTTCGGGTCATCTCCCCGGTATTGCACTTGGCCGCCGCCTGCTCCGGCGTGTACTTGCGTATCGTGCGGAAGAACAGCTCGCAGGTCTGCTTCTTCTGCGTCACTTGCCATTTGCTCGAACAGGCATCCAGGGTCATCTTCGGCTCGGCCCCCGGGTTACGCCCCATCCCCGCCTGCCAGCAGGCTGCGGTCAGGTCCTGCCCCATCATCTTCAAGCCTGCCGCATCCGCTGCATCCTGATCGCCTCCATGGCTGTCCTTATCCGCCGCGTACCAGATGGCGCTGGGATGGTTGGAACCGAGCACCGGCACCTGCGCCCCCGGTTGCGGGCTGATGCTGACCAGGCCCAACACGCTCACCTGCGGCCCGTACTGTTGCTGGATCCAGCTGCGCACCGGTGCGCCAAAGGCGACCATCGGCAGGGGTTTGGTGGCGCTTTGCAGGGTCATCTCGCGGACCATGCGCAGTTGGTAGTCCTTGAAATAGCCGTAGGTGCCTGTCAGGGCATCACCCGCGCTGGCCGGGGCGGCAATCGGGGCGATGTCGATGATCGTCTGGAAGGCCGGGGTCTGGCTGGCGTCGATGCCATTGAAGGTCAGCAGTTCGGCCCAGCGGTCGGTGGTGTTGGAGCGCAGGTAGTCCTGGGCTTGAGTCAACGAATAGTCCGGCGGGAAGTGCAGCAGTTCGATGCTGCGGCGGTTCTGCAGGGCCATGCCCAGCGGCAGGAACAGGTACCAGTCGTAGGACCATTTGCCGTCCTTGTTCAGCTGGGTGGCACCGTCATAGGCCAGCTCGCCACTGTCGAGCAGCCTGCGCAGGGGCTCGGCATAGTTAGCGGGTACGTCGCTGATGGTGGCATGCAACCGGCCGTTGTCGCGGCCGACGTGTACCCGAGCCTTGGCATGGCCGTCGCGGCGTACGCTCTGGGTCAGGTAGTGCTCCACGGTCTGCTCCAGCGTCCAGTCGCGGTAACAGATCACGTGGCAGTTGTTGGGGAAGGCGAACAGGCGGGTGACGCGCTGGGCATCGCCCAGGTCGATGCGTGCATCCGCCATGGCCAGGCCGCTGAAGGCGAGGGCGGCGAGGCTCGTTGCGGCAGTCTTGTGCATGCTTAACTCCTTGTAAGTGGCCGCCCGGGGTGGCGGCCGCACTCATACTGGAGCAGGGAGCGTGGGGATGAGAAGAGCAAGCGGGATGCTGCTGGCTGCAGGTGTGCTGTGGAGCACAGTGGCGCTGGCCGACGAGCGTGACCTGTGGATGTTCGCGCAGTGGGCAGGTGACCATCAGACCCGGCCGTTTCGCGAGATGCTGGTGGATGCTCGTCTTTATGGTGTGGTGCCCATCCATCAGCTGCTGCGTTCGGCCTCGGACTGGAAGCTGTGCCATGCCTCGCCGTTCGCGGTGCCGCCTGCCAGTAACTGGCCGGCAGTGCGCTCCACCCTTTCGCTGATCAAGACCCTCGATGAGCAGAACATGCTGCGCCAGTTCGAAGTGGTCTCCGCCTATCGGGATCCCGATCTCAATCGTTGTGCCGGTGGCGCCGTGGGCAGCGCCCATACCCGCGCTTTCGCGGTGGATATCCTGCTGCCGGCCTGGGCCGATCCCAATCCGCTGTGCCGCTTCTGGCAGCAGTACGGCCAGGCTTGGAGCATGGGGTTGGGGCGTTATCCGAGCGGGCGTATCCACATCGATACCGCTGGTTATCGCACCTGGGGTGGTGATGGCAGCGCAGCCTCGTCATTCTGCAGCAAGCCCAGGTGAGTGAGGCAGGCGTGGCTTTCACGCTTCACCCATTCGGCAAAGCGCTGGCGCTTGCCGCCATCGCTCAGTGGTTGGGGGCTGAGCAGGTGATAGGCAGAGCCATCGCGCAGGAAACCGAATGGGGCCTGCAATGGGCCGCTGTCGAGCTCGTCGCGCACCATCAATGCCGAGGCGATGGCCAGGCCCAGGCCGGCGCTGGCGGCTTGTAGCGACAGGTAGAAGTGTTCGAAGTCGCTGCGTTCGTCGTGTATTGCCTGCCGCCCGCTCAGGCGCAGCCAGGTAGGCCATGCGCTGGGGCGAGTGCTGCTGTGCAACAGGCGTTGGCCGTCGAGGTTGTCGCTGCGCGCGCGGCTGACAGGGCCTATCCACTCGTCGCAGATCTTCATGCTGTGCAGCGTCGGCGGCCAGTGGAAATCGTCGCGCCGTAGCGCCAGGTCGACCCCGCCGCGGGCAAAGTCCACCGGGCCTCCGGCAGCCACCAGGTGCAAGTGCAGGTCCGGGTGTGTGGCGTGAAAACGCGGCAGGCGCGGGATCAGCCAGCGCATGGCGATGGTCGGCTCGCAAGACAGCACCAGCACATTGTTGCGTTCCTGCTGCTGCAGGCGCTGCACGGTGCCTTCGAGCTGTTCGAAGATCGCCTGAGTTGTGCCATGCAGTTCTCGGCCGGCGGGGGTGAGGAAGATCGCCCGGTTGCGCCGTTCGAACAGTTCAATGCCCAGGCTTTCTTCGAGCAGGCGTACCTGGCGGCTGACCGCGCCGTGGGTGACATGCAGGCGCTCGGCGGCGCGCACGAAGCTTTCGGTTTCGGCAGCGATATCGAAGTAGCGCAAGGCGGTGAGTGGCGGCAGTTTCATGGCATTCCTTTCAGCCTGACATGACCTGTGGGAGCGGGCTTGACCGCGAAGCGGCCCTGTCAGGCTGTACTTATCTGTCAGGAAAGCTATCAGATATGCTGCACTATAAATCGTTTTTACCGCCTCATCACGCCGTCGATAATCAGCGCATCCGTGCATTTTCATCGATTATCGAAGGCCCTTTCCAATGACCGAACTCATCGCTGTCGCCCTGTTCACCCTGCTTGCCGTCGTCAGCCCCGGCGCCGACTTCGCCATGGTCACCCGCAGCAGTTACGCCCAAGGTCGCAAGGCTGGCCTGGCTGCGGCAGTGGGTATCGCCCTGGGTGTGCAGGTGCATGTGCTGTATACGGTGTTCGGCGTTGCGGTGATCATCAGCCAGAGCCCGGGTCTTTTCCTTGGCATGAAGGTGCTGGGCGCTGGTTACCTGATCTACCTGGGCTACCAGTCGCTGACCAATACGTCCCGCATCGACTTGGAGGGGGGAGGGCAGCAATCAGGTTGGCTGTCGGCACTGCGTACCGGTTTCCTGACCAACGCCCTCAACCCCAAGACCATGCTCTTCGTGATCAGCGCCTACACCCAAGTGGTGCAACCGGGTACAGCGCTGACGCTGGATTTCGCCTACGGCGCATTCATGTCGTTCGCCCACTGGGCCTGGTTCAGCCTGGTGGCGGTGTTCTTTTCCAGTGCGCGATTGCGTGCGTTGATGATCGCAAGG
Organism: Pseudomonas sp. URMO17WK12:I7; assembly: GCF_003269045.1. Taxonomy (NCBI): domain Bacteria; kingdom Pseudomonadati; phylum Pseudomonadota; class Gammaproteobacteria; order Pseudomonadales; family Pseudomonadaceae; genus Pseudomonas; species Pseudomonas sp. URMO17WK12:I7. The sequence continues at coordinate 81,030 of NZ_QLTL01000014.1, forward strand.
CAGCGCCTGGTCGACCGGGTGATCGGTCTTGCGCTGATCAGCCTGGGGCTGGCCGTGGCGGTCGCCGGGGTGCGCTGAGAGGGAGGGATTTTTTTACAGGCAAAAGAAAAGGGCTTACCTTGCGGTAAGCCCTTTTCAGGTTTGGTGGCTACACAGGGACTTGAACCCCGGACCCCAGCATTATGAATGCTATGCTCTAACCAACTGAGCTATGTAGCCGATGGCGCGCATTATTCCCTTGTGATGGACCTGTGTCAACACTCTTTTTCAAAAAAATTTGCACGCTTTCAAAAACTTAGCGGCCGAGCCCGGTTTCAGCGAACGATCAGCCACTGCCCGAGCACGTCGTAGAGCTGCAAATGCTGCTCGGCAGCCAGCGCGTCCAGGGTCTGGACGGGGTGGTCGAGGTTGAAGTCGCCGTTGACGCGTCGATAAGCGTTCTGCTCATCCATTAGCCAGACCCTTCGGCCTTGGGCGCTGGCCAAGCGTTCGATGACCTGGCCCAGGGGCATTTCGCTGGCATGCAGTTGGCCCGTGCGCCAGGCATCGGCAGTTTTCATATCGGCTTTCTGCACCGGGTTGATTCGCGCCTCGGTGAAGGTCACTCGCTCACCCGCCGACACCATGCGCTGGTCGCCACCCTGGATGACCATGGCCTTGCCATTGAGCACCAGCAGTTCGTCATGATCGCCATGCCGCGCCACCATCAGGCGTGTTCCGAACACCTGGATACGGGCATCGTCCACCTGAACCTCCATGGCGCGCCCGTCGAGCACTACATCCAGGTACACCTGGCCTTGTACCAGGTGCAATTGGCGTGTGCGCCCGCGCAGGTCGACATTCATCGCGCTGGCGCTGCCCAGGTGCAAGGTCGAACCGTCGGCCAGGCGTGTACTGCGGCGCTCGCCGATATCGGTGTGCAGTTCGCTGGCCAGGCGCTGCATCAGCGGCCAATACAGGCAAGCCAGAGCGCCAAGCACAAGCAGGAAAAGTGCGGCCAGCACTTTACTGAAGTAGCTGCGGCGGACCTTGAGCAAGCGCGGCCGAGGACGGGGCGGGGGCACCTGAAGTTGCTGCCAGCAAGCTTCCAGTTCGGCATAGGCGTGTGCATTGAGCGGATCCTGGCACCAACGGCCGAATGCCTGGCGTTCGCCTTCATCGCAGCCGGGCTGGCGCAAGCGGGAAAACCACGCCAGCGCTTCCTGCTGAGGATCGGCTTGAATCGGCGTGGCGGGCATCGGGCTCATGGGTCGGTGTGCTCGCATGAGGGCGGTTTCGCCCAACGATTACGGAGAATTCAGGCCAGAGATGCTAAATATATTGAGAACCATTTACAAGTGCGTGATGTCCGCCAAATAAAAAAGGTAGCTATGTATCTATTTGTTTCCTGATAATCGGATCCCAAACCTGCGGACGGAATTCAAGCCCATGGCCATCAGCAGCACCCCTACCGCCAGCACAGGTTCGGCGAACCAAGCCAATCCGCTGGTAATGCGCATCATCGCCTTCTGCGCCCTGGCGCACCTGATCAACGACCTTATCCAGTCGGTGCTGCCGGCGATCTATCCGATGCTCAAGGCCAATTACGACCTGAGTTTCGCCCAGATCGGCATGATCACGCTGACCTTCCAGATCACTGCCTCGCTGTTGCAGCCTTGGGTCGGTTTCTTCACCGACCGCAGACCGACGCCCAACCTGTTGCCGCTGGGCACCCTGTGCACCCTGGTGGGGATCGTCATGCTGGCGTTCGTCGGCAGCTTCCCGATGATTCTGCTGGCGTCTGCGCTGGTCGGCATCGGTTCGTCGACCTTCCATCCAGAGACCTCGCGTATCGCCCGGCTGGCCTCGGGTGGCCGATTCGGCCTGGCGCAGTCGACCTTCCAGGTTGGCGGCAACACCGGTTCTGCCTTTGGCCCACTGCTGGCGGCGGCTATCGTCATCCCGTTCGGCCAGACCCACGTGGCCTGGTTCGGCGTGGCGGCGCTGTTCTTCTTTGCCGTGACCCTGATGCTGCGCCGCTGGTACAAGGAACACCTGAACCAGGCCAAGGCGCGCAAGGCGGTGCAGGCCACCCACGGTATTTCGCGCGGGCGGGTGATCGCGGCGCTGATCGTGCTCGGGCTGCTGGTGTTCTCCAAGTACTTCTACATGGCCAGCTTCACCAGCTATTTCACCTTCTACCTGATCGAAAAGTTCGACCTGTCGGTGGCCAGCTCGCAGCTGCATCTGTTCCTGTTCCTCGGCGCGGTGGCGGCGGGTACCTTCTTTGGCGGGCCGATCGGCGACCGTATCGGGCGCAAGGCGGTGATCTGGTTCTCGATCCTTGGCGTGGCGCCGTTCACCCTGGTGCTGCCGTATGCCGACCTGTTCTGGACTACCGTGCTCAGCGTGGTGATCGGTTTCATCCTGGCCTCGGCGTTTTCGGCAATCGTGGTCTATGCCCAGGAGCTGGTGCCGGGCAGCGTGGGCATGATTGCCGGGGTCTTCTTCGGGCTGATGTTCGGCTTTGGTGGGATTGGTGCGGCGCTGCTGGGGTACCTGGCTGATTTGCGCGGTATCGAGTACGTCTACGGGTTGTGCTCGTTCCTGCCGTTGTTCGGCTTGTTGGCGGTGTTTCTGCCAAATACCGGTAAGCGCTGATATCGCGGGGGCTGCTGTGCAGCCCTTTCGCGACGCAAGGCCGCTCCTGCATGGGGGCGGGTGCTTGTGTAGGAGCGGCCTTGTGTCGCGATAGGGCCTCGCAGAGGCCCCTGGGCAATTGACGACTCCGCCTGCCTTCGCCTAGAGTGCCGCCTCTCTTTTCAACTCACCTGCGTAGTAGCCACAGCAATGCGCCGTACCCAATCCCTCCCACACGCCCGCCAGCCTGCTCTTCAGGCCATGCGTCGTGCGTGGCCGAGCGATACGGTGCTCAAGCGTCGCCGCAGCGTGCTGTTCGCCTTCACCTTCTCGCCACACCAAGCCCTGAACTGACCCCGCGCCCTTGCGTCGCCCGCCTTCCCGGTGTGCGTGTGGGCGCCTGTATCTGCGCGTCTTTTCAGTTTTGCCTGGAGTGGTACATGAACATGCGTTTGCTGGCGGGCCTTCTGTTCGCCGTATCGGTAGTGGGCTTCAGCCTGGGGGCCAGCCTGCCGCTGGTGTCGTTGCGCTTGCACGAGGCCGGTGCCGGCACCCTTGAAATCGGCATCATCTCGGCTATTCCTGCTGCGGGCATGATGCTCTCGGCGTTCATGGTCGATGCCTGCTGCCGGCACCTGACCCGGCGCACCATCTACCTGCTGTGCTTCAGCCTGTGCACCGTGAGCATCGCCCTGCTCGATTCGGCGTTCGATTCGCTGTGGATGCTGGCCGTGCTGCGCCTGGGCCTGGGTATCGGCATGGGCATCGCGATCATCCTCGGCGAATCATGGGTCAACGCACTGTGCCCGGACCACAACCGCGGCAAGATCATGGCCCTGTACGCCACCAGCTTTACTGGCTTCCAGGTGCTCGGCCCGGCACTGATCGCGCTGATTGGCGCCGATAGCCCGTGGATCGTCGGTGTGGTCACCATCGGTTATGGCCTGGCCCTGTTGTGCATCCTGCTGACCGTGCCCAACGACCCTGTCGAGCATGGTGATGAAGGCGAGAAAAGCTTCGGCCTGGCGGGCTTCTTCCGCGTGGCGCCGGCGCTTTGTGTGGCGGTGCTGTTCTTCTCGTTCTTCGATGCCGTGGTGCTGTCGCTGCTGCCGGTATATGCCAGCAGCCATGGGTTTGCCGTGGCCGTTGCAGCACTGATGGTGACCGTGGTGTTCGCTGGCGACATGGTGTTCCAGCTCCCTCTGGGCTGGCTGGCCGACCGCGTCGAGCGCACCGGGCTGCACCTGGTGTGCGGGCTGGTGGCGATGGCCATCGGCATCGCCCTGCCGTGGCTGCTGCAGGTGACCTGGCTGCTGTGGCCGATGCTGGTGCTGCTGGGCGCGGTGGCAGGCGGTATCTACACCCTGGCGCTGGTGCTGATCGGTCAGCGCTTCAAAGGGCAGGACCTGGTCACGGCGAATGCCAGCGTGGGCCTGCTGTGGGGTGTCGGCAGCCTGGTCGGGCCGCTGGTGAGCGGGGCGGCGATGGATGTCGCACCGCATGGTTTGCCGATGGCGCTGGCGCTGACGGCGGGGCTGTTCGTGTGCTTTGCCCGGCAGTCGTATCGGCGGGTGGGTAAGTTGCCGGCGGTTGCTGACTGAGTTATCTGGTTTTTCCTGTACCGGCCCTTTCGCGGGCAAGCCTGCTGCCATAGGGGCGCAGGCAAGGCATACCAGAAATTAGCCGCGCAAGATCCGGGGTTTGCCCGATCAGCGGCTGGGCTAAGCTGGACCTGCCTCGCACCTACAGGAGCTACGGATGATCCTCGCCGACCTTTCGCCTGACGCCTTGCGCGCAGCCACTGGCCATCTGGCTGCGCTGGACCCGGACTGGGCGCGGCATATCGAGGCGACCGGGCCGTGCCTGCATCAGGCGACGCCTGGGCGTGAACCCTATGAAGCGCTGGTCCGGGCCATTGCCTATCAACAGCTGCATGCTCGGGCGGCCGAAGCGATCCTTGGGCGGTTGCTGGCGCTGTTCCCCGAGCAGGCATTTCCAAGCCCGGAGCAACTGCTGGCGGTCAGCCCCGAGGTAATGCGCGGGTGTGGCTTTTCGGCAAGCAAGCTGGCGACCATATACGGCATCGCCCAGGCCAGCCTGGAGGGCGTGGTGCCGTGCCGGGAAGAGGCGCTGAGGCTTGCCGATGATGCCTTGATAGAGCGGCTGGTGGCGCTGCGCGGCGTCGGGCGCTGGACGGTGGAGATGTTGTTGATCTACAGCCTGGAGCGCTCGGATATCCTGCCGGTGGACGATTTTGGCGTACGCGAGGGATATCGTCGGTTGAAAGGGTTGGACAAGGCACCGACGCCGGCGCAGATGCGCTCGCTGGGTGGTGGCTGGAGCCCCTACAGGACTGTGGCTGCCTGGTACTTGTGGCGGGCCTGACATTTTTGCATTGGCTTTGCCGGCCTCTTCGCGGGTGAACCCGCTCCCACAGGGGCAGAACCAACCTTGAGCATGGTGCGATCCCTGTGGGAGCGGGTTTACCCGCGAAAGGGCCGGAACAGGCGAAACAGACAGTCGAGGCTAACCGCGATGAAAGCATTCACAACTGACCCCAAACGCTGGCAAGCCGTCGAGTCCCGTGACACGTCTGCTGCCGGCCATTTCGTCTACGCCGTGCGCACCACCGGTGTGTACTGCACTCCCGGCTGCAAATCGCGCATGGCCAAGCGCGAAAACGTCGAGTTCTTCAACGACGCCGCCAGCGCCGAAGCTGCCGGCTACCGCGCCTGCCGCCGCTGCACGGCCAAAACCGGCGAAAACCGCCGCTCCGACCTGGTTGCCCGCGCCTGTCGCTTGCTGGAAAGCAGCGACACCCCACCCAGCCTCGGCCAGCTCGGTGCGCAACTGTCTGTCAGCCCCTTCCACCTGCACCGTCTGTTCAAGGCCGAAACCGGCCTCACACCCAAGGGTTACGCCAGCGCTTTTCGCGCCCGGCGCCTGCGCGAGCGGCTGGGCGATGGGCAAAGCTCGGTGACCGATGCCATCTACGATGCCGGCTACAACTCCAACAGCCGCTTCTACGAAAGCGCCGACCAACGCCTGGGCATGCGCCCCCGCGAGTTCCGGGCAGGCGGCGCCGGCGCGAGCATTCACTTCGCCATCGGCCAGTGCTCCCTGGGTGCGATTCTGGTGGCCCAGAGCGAGAAGGGCATCTGCGCGATCTTGCTCGGCGATGATCCCGAGGTGTTGCTCGAACAGTTGCAGGATCAGTTCCCCAAAGCGCACCTGATCGGCGGCGATGCCGGTTACGAGCGGCTGGTTGCCGAGGTTGTAGGCTTTGTCGAGGCGCCGGCACTGGGGCTGGCCCTGCCGCTGGATGTCCAGGGCACCGCCTTCCAGGAGCGGGTGTGGCAGGCTTTGCGCGAGGTGCCAGTGGGCAGCCGAGTCAGCTATACCGACATCGCCGAGCGCATCGGCGCACCGAGGGCTGTGCGCGCTGTGGCCATGGCCTGCGCGGCCAACCCCATCGCCGTGGCCATCCCTTGCCACCGAGTGGTGCGCCGTGACGGCGACATCAGCGGCTACCGCTGGGGTGTGGAACGCAAACGGCAACTGCTGGCGCGAGAAACGGCACTCTCCTGATTGCCTGAAGCCGCGTAGAATCCCCCGCCAGATCGATGTCTAAAGAGGAACATTCGATGAGGCGAGTCAGCCTTGCCCGATTTTGCCTGGGCTTTCTAGCCCTGATGTGGGTGGCGGCCACGCCCGCCTGGTCTGCTCCAGCTACCCCCGTTTCCAGCCTGACCGCTGGCGAACTGCCGGCGCTGGACGAAAATGCCAATTACGAGCAATTGAACGACCGGCTGGACCAGATCCGTCAGGGCGTGACCAGCAACGCCAACGATGACCTGCTGTCGCAGCTGCGCATGGCCGCCGTCCAGGTCCAGCGCCAGGCCGATGCACTGAGTGCCTTGCGCACTGCCGACGTGGAAAAACTCGACGACAAGCTCAAGGTGCTTGGCCCTGTGCAACCCAACGAGGGCGCGAGCATCACCCAGCAGCGCAAGCAGCTCGATGCCGAGAAAAAGGCACTGGTCACCCAGCAGGAGCAAGCCACCAAGCTGACCCAGTCGGCCCGCGACCTGTCCACGCAGATCGTCAACCTGCGCCGCAGCCAGTTCAACTCGCAAATCCTCAGCCGCGCCGCCACGCCGTTGAGCCCGGCGTTCTGGTCGAGCCTCATTCGCCCTACCGATGACGACGTGGCGCGCTTGCGCGACCTGCGCGGCGAAGCCAGCGATGCGCTGAGCAGTGCCTTCAGTGCCGACCATCGCTGGTTCTTCATCGCAAGCGTGATGGCCGCATTCCTGGTCTGGATCTGGGTGCGGCGGATGATCGAGCGTCTGCTGGCCAACGCCATGGTGCGCTGGCTGCCTGAGGGCCGCCTGCGCCGCAGTGCCTTGGCGCTGAGCGTGAGCCTGGCCACCTTGGCCACCATCGCAGGCTCGGTGTCGTTGCTGCGCTGGGGCCTGGAAAGCAGCGCCGAACTGGGCTCGGACATCGCCAGCCTGACCAATCACTTCCTGACCCTGGTGGTGTTCAGCGCCTTCATCACCGGCCTGGGCCGCGCCATGCTGATGTTGCAGCGGCCGTCCTGGCGCCTGCCGCCGATTCCCGACGAAGTGGCCACTGCTCTGGGCTGGTTCCCCAAGCTGTTGGCCCTGGCGCTGATGGTCATGCTGACCATGGAGCGCATCAACAGCGTGATTGGCACCAGCCTGGCACTGACCGTGGCCACCAACGGCCTGACAGCGCTGGTGGTGGCCGTGATCTTCACGCTGGCGTTGCTGCGTTATCGCCGCACCCTGCGCAAGCACGAACTGGAGCGCCCGACCGGGTTGGCCGGGCTGATTCCGTTCGTGACCGTGGTGTGGGTGGGCTTGATCTTGCTGGCCCTGTTGGCCGGTTACCTGACCTTGGCCTACTTCCTCACGGCCAAGCTGCTGTGGATCAGCGTGGTGGCCGTGTGCGCCTACCTGCTCACCACGTTCCTTGCCGACCTCTGCGAGACCCTGCTGTCGCCACGCCAGCCGGGCGGCCTGGCCTTGGCCTCGACTCTGGGCCTGGCGCCTCGCCACCAGGCCCAGGCCAGCACGATCCTGGTCGGCATCAGCCGTACGGTGCTGCTGTTCCTGGCGGTGCTGCTGGCACTGATGCCGTCCGGCACCAGCCCTGGCGAGCTGCTGCTGAGCCTGGGCGACTGGGACGGCACTGGCGGCAAGGTGCTGGGTAACCTCAATATCGTGCCGCAGGACATTCTGCTGGCCTTGGCGATGTTCCTCGGCGGCCTGTTCGGCATCCGCGTGGTCAAGCGCTGGCTGAGCGAGCGGCTGCTGCCGGAAACCGACATGGATGCGGGCATGCGGGCCTCGCTGGTGACCCTGGTCGGTTACCTCGGCTTCCTGTTCCTGGCCATGCTGGTGATGTCGACCCTGCGCATCAACCTGACCAGTCTGACCTGGGTGGTCAGTGCACTGTCGGTCGGTATCGGTTTTGGCTTGCAGCAGATCGTGCAGAACTTCATCTCCGGCCTGATCCTGCTCACCGAGCGCCCGGTCAAGGTGGGCGACTGGGTGAGCCTGGCAGGGGTCGAGGGTGACATCCGCCGGATCAACGTGCGCGCCACCGAGATCCAGATGTCCGACCGCTCCACGGTGATCGTGCCGAACTCGCAGTTCATTTCGCAGAACGTGCGCAACGTGACCATGGGCAATGCCCTGGGCGTGGTGGGTATTACCTTGACCCTGCCCCTGGAGACCGATGCCAACCATGTGCGTGAATTGCTGCTGGCGGCCTATCACGAGCATGAAGCGATTCTTGACGCACCGGCTTGCTCGGTGACGTTCAAGGACCTGACCTCAGCGGGCATGGTCATGGGTGTGAGTGGTTATGTGGCAGGGCCGCGGCAGGTGTCGGGCACCCGCAGCGACTTGCTGTTCACCATTCTGGGGCGCTTGCGCGATGAGGGTATTGCCCTGTCTTCGCCGCAGAGCATGGTGCTGGTGCAGGAAGGGGCGCGTTCGGCTGACGAGTCAGCGTGATGCCAATCGCCGACAAGCCGGCTTTCATGGAGCAACACATAACGCTCTGATTTAGCAGAGGTCTTGTGGGCGCAACACTTGCTGAGGCTTTGTTCTCTGCGCGACAGCGCAGCCCAAAAGGCTGGGTGATCTCCCACAGGGACAGCGCCGTCGTCAGGCCTGTGATATCCCTGTGGGAGCTGGCTTGCCGGCGATTGGGCTGCACAGCAGCCCCGCTACATTCTCCAGCGGAGCCTCAGCGCCAGCACCCTGTGATTGCTCCGGCATCCCGGCCCAGGACCCGCTCATTCAGCGCCCTGGCCATTTGCAGGGTGTGCACGGTGTTCACCAACATCCCGATGCCAGGCTCGCCAGCATTGCCGCAGATGTATTCGTCCAGCGTGTCTTCGATGCCGCGCAGTCACTGGGAAACGTACAGCAGGGCGTCGGGCGAGGGCTCGCTTAGGCTGGCTTGGGCTGGCTTGGGATTGGGTGAGGGCCATCATGTGTTCGCCGTGAGAGATCCAGCGCCTATGAGATCGACCGCCGCGCGGGTGGCGCTCGATCTCATTGGCGCCAAAGACGACGCGCCTCACACCCCTAGGCCATCATCCCAAACACCGGGTCACATGCTTCACCGACTGGTAAGCCGACAACCCCCAAGGCCCTAGCTCACGGCCAATCCCGCTGCCCTTGGTGCCGCCCCACGAAGTCTCGACGAACACCGCCTGCACCGAGTTGATCCACACATGCCCGACCTCAAGCGCATCGGCCACGCGCTCGGCGCGCTCCAGGTCGGCGGAGCATACCGTGGCGATCAGCCCGAAACGGCTGTCGTTGGCCTCGGCAATTGCCTGCGCTTCGGTGCTGAAGCGACGTGCGCACAGCACCGGGCCAAAGATTTCCTCGGTCCACAGGCGGCTGTTCTTGGGCACATCGGCATACAGCGTCGGGCTCACGAACCAGCCCTCACGATCCAGCGCCTGCCCGCCCGCCAGGCACTGCAGGCCTTCTTCGCGAGCCGTCGCGAAGTAGCTGGCAACCTTCAACCACTGCGCCTGGCTGGTCAGCGGCCCCATGTCGACCTCTTCGGTCAGCGGGTTACCGACCCGCAGCTTTTCCAGTGCCGCCTGCAAGCGCGGCAGCAGCGCATCGGCGATGCCGTCCTGCACCAGCAGGCGCGAGGTGGCCGAGCACATCTGTCCGGCGTTCCAGCTGATACCGGCAACGATCCATTCCACCGCCTGGTCCGGGTCGCAATCGTCGAACACCACGATCGCCGATTTGCCACCAAGCTCCAGGGTCACCGGCCGGCACTGTGCCGACGCACTGCGCATTACCTGGCTGCCGACGTTGTTGCTGCCAGTGAACGACAGTTTGTCGAGGCCGTTGTGGCTGCTCAACGCGGCGCCCGTTTCAGCCTTGCCGTTGACGATGTTCAGCACGCCAGCCGGCAGGCCCAGGGTGTCGGCGATCTGGCCGTAGGTCTGCTCGATCAGCGGGGTCACTTCCGACGGTTTGAGCACCACGGTGCAACCGGCCGCCAGCGCCGGGGCCAGCTTCCAGGCGCTGGTCACCAGCGGGAAGTTCCAGGGCACGATCAGGCCGACCACACCCACCGGCTCCAGGCGGGTGCGCGCAGTGAAACCGGGCGCAGCCAATGGTACGTCGCGGTTTTTCGACGGCAGTTGTTCGGCCAGGTCGGCGTAGTAGGCGAAGGTGGCGATCGCGTCATCCAGGTCGATTTCGGCCTCGTGACGCGGCTTGCCGTTGTTGCGCATCTGCAGCGTGATCAAGGCTTCACGGCGTTGACCGAGCTGTTCGGCAAAGCCGCGCAGGAAGGCTGCGCGAGTGCTGGCGCTGACCTGTTTCCAGGTTGGCAGGGCTTCGCGAGCAGCGGCCACAGCCTGGTCGACCTGGGCCACGCTGGCGGCCATCAGTTCGGCGAAGGGCAGGCCCAGCGCAGGTTCGCTGACGCTGATGCAGTCGCTGCCCTGGCCTTCGACCCAGCGGCCGGCAATGTAGTGGGAAGTGGTCATGGTCGGTATCCAGTCAAGCCAATTCGGCGGTGGTCACCGGCGTGCGTGGGGCGCTTTTGCAGCGCACCCAGCGCGGGCCATTGGGGCCATACACGCCAGCAGGTTCAGGGAAAAGGTTGAGCAGCAGCAGGTACAGCACGCCGGCCAGGCCCAGGGTTACCGGCAGGCTCAGGTCGATGCCGCCGGCCAGGTCGCCCAGCGGGCCGACGAACTGCCCCGGCAGGTTGACGAAGCACAGGCCGACCATCGCGCTGGGGATCCACGCGCCCATGCCGCGCCAGTTCCAGCCATGCAGGAACCAGTAGTGGCCGCCACGCTGGCCGCGGGTGAACACCTGCAGGTCGTCGGCGTGGTAGAAGCCGCGACGGGTGATCAGGCCGAGGATCATGATCACCATCCATGGGCTGGTGCAGGTGATGATCAGCACGGCGAAGGTCGACACGCTCTGCACCAGGTTGAAGGTGAAGCGGCCGATGAAGATGAAGCCGATCGCCAGCACGCCGATCAGCAAGGTTGCGCCTGCGCGGCTGAGCAGGCGCGGGAACACGCTGGACATGTCCAGGCCGGTGCCATACAGCGCGGTAGTGCCGGTGGACATGCCGCCGATCACCGCAATCAGGCACACCGGCAGGAAGAACCAGCTCGGCGCTACTGCCAGCAGGCCGCCGACATAGTTGTTGGCGGCGATGTAGTCGGGTGCCTGGGTGGCCACCAGGGTGGCGGTGCACAGGCCGAACAGGAACGGGATCAGCGTGGCCACCTGGGCGGCGATCACCGCCAGCATGATGCGCGACTTCGGCGTTTGCCGCGGAATGTAGCGCGACCAGTCGCCGAGGAAGGCACCGAACGACACCGGGTTGCTCATGGCCAGGATCGCGGCGCCGACGAATGCCGCCCAGAAGCCTGGCTGGCTCAGGTTGACGCTACCGGCGAAGCCCGCATCGAACGGCCCGGCGAAGGCGAAGATACCCAGCAGGAACAGCAGGCTCGACGCCCACACGGCGATCTTGTTGACCCACAGCATGAAGCGGAAGCCGAAGATGCACACCACCAGCACCAGCACCGCGAACAGGCCGTAGGCCAGGCCCAGGGTCAGGTCGGTTTCCGGCAGCCCGGCCAAGCGCTTGGCGCCGCCGACCAGGGCATCACCCGAGCTCCACACCGACAGCGAAAAGAACGCCACGGCAGTGAGCAACGACAGGAACGAGCCGACGATGCGCCCGTGCACGCCAAAATGCGCGCCTGACGACACCGCGTTGTTGGTGCCGTTGAGCGCGCCGAACAGGCCCATCGGTGCGAGGATCAGTGCGCCCACGCCGACGCCAAGCAGGATCGCCCAGACCCCGGCCTGGAACGACAGCCCGAACAGCACCGGGAAGCTGCCCAGCACGGCAGTGGCGAAGGTATTGGCACCGCCGAAGATCAGGCGGAACAGGTCAAGGGGGGAGGCGTCGCGTTGATCGTCGGGGATCTGTTCGACGCCATTGGTCTCGATACCGGTCGAGTGGCTCATGGTGATGCTCCAGCGCGGTTGTTGTAGGCCCGGCGCGGTGCGCGAGCCCTCTTGTGGGTGCGATGGCAGTGCGGCAAGGCCGCGTAAGTTCGGATCAGGCTGCGGTGACGACCGACAGGTGCTCGTGGCACGCCAGCCATTGTTCACCGTGGCGGCGGAAGACGATGGTCTCGCGCTCGGCCAGTTGGTGCTCCTCGCCGGCAATACGGATATGCGTGGCCACGTCATGCATGAAGATCGCCACGTCATCCTGCAGGCTCACCTGCCCGTTGCTGGACTCACAGCCGAGCACGGCAAAGCCTTCGGCCTGCCATTGGGCCCAGAGGTCTTCATAGGCACGGCGGGACAGCAGGGGTTGCGGCAAGGTGTGGAAAAGGAAGGTGGCGTCTTCGCTGAAGCAGGCGAAGTAGCGGGCGGTGTCGTTGCTGGCAAAGGCGGCGACGAGATCGGCGGCGGCCTGCCGTACCTGGAGTGTCTGGTCCACGGGAGTGGCCTCACGGTTATTGTGATTGTGGTGAAGCGATTCTGGAGGGGGAGGGCAAGGGAAAAAATCGCAGGCGGAAAATAATTAGTTCAGAAATCTCTGAAGTGAATCCCAGAACACAAGACAGGCAACCACGGCCTGACAGGTTTGGCACGTTGCAAAAAATGCAGGAGCGGATTTATCCGCGATGCGCCGCGCGGGCGGCGCTCGATCTCACAGGCGCAACAAGGCCCAAGGCGAGCCCAAGTATCATCGAACTGCAACTTGTATCCCGCACCCTGCTCACCCTGACCGTGGTCACCGTGTTGGCGCTACCGATCAACATCATCGCTGGCTTCTTCTGCATGAACGTCGGCGGCGTGCCGCTCTCGGGCGACCCGAACGGCTTCTGGCTGCTGGTGGCGCTGGTGGCGACCTTCACCTTCCTGGCGGGGCGCTGGGCGTTCAGCAAGCGGCGCGAGTATTGAGCCTGTGCTGGCCTCTTCGCGGGTAAACCCGCTCCCACAAGTACTGCACCATACTCAAGCCCGGTGAAACTCCTGTGGGAGCGGGTTTACCCGCGAAAAGGCCAGCACAGGCTTGCCCAGCCAAACCGACTGACGGTCCCATCAGCCCCTGATACTTGCCTACGCTGAAGCTCCCAACCTTTGTTGCAAGGAGATTCGGCATGGCCTTCCAATACAAGCGACTGGACAAGAACAACGCCGCCGTCCTGCTGGTCGATCACCAGACCGGCCTGCTTTCACTGGTCCGCGACATCGACCCGGACCGTTTCAAGAACAACGTCCTGGCGCTCTCTGACCTGGCCAAATACTTCAAGCTGCCGACCATCCTCACCACCAGCTTCGAGACCGGCCCCAACGGCCCACTGGTACCGGAGCTCAAGGAGCAGTTCCCCGACGCCCCCTACATCGCCCGCCCTGGCAACATCAACGCCTGGGACAACGAGGACTTCGTGAAGGCAGTGAAGGCCACCGGCAAGAAGCAGTTGCTGATCGCCGGGGTGGTCACCGAGGTCTGCGTGGCCTTCCCGGCATTGTCTGCGCTGGAGGAGGGCTTCGAGGTGTTCGTGGTCACCGACGCTTCCGGCACCTTCAACGAACTGACCCGCGATTCGGCCTGGCGACGCATGGAGGCAGCCGGTGCCCAGCTGATGACCTGGTTCGGCGTGGCCTGCGAGCTGCACCGTGACTGGCGCAACGATATCGAAGGCCTGGGCACACTGTTCTCCAACCACATCCCGGACTATCGCAACCTGATGACCAGCTACAACAAGCTGGCGAAGTAAGGGCGTCAGGGCGCGGCAACTTGCCTAACAGGCGAAACGGCAAATTGTCATGGATCGACCATACTGACTTTTCATTCGCCCCCAGGAGAGCGCCATGGCCAAGCCGTCCAAGAAGAAGGATTCGAAGGAGCAGCCAGAAAAGCTGGGCGGCAAAACGTATGAGCACGCGCTCAGGAAGCTGCACGTGGAGCTCGTGAAGCTGCGGGAGTGGGTCGTGGCCAAAGGCCTGAAGGTCTGCGTCGTGTTCGAAGGCCGCGATGGTGCCGGCAAGGGCGGCACCATCAAGGCCATCACCGAGCGGGTCAGCCCACGGGTGTTCCGCGTGGTGGCGCTGCCGGCACCGACCGAGCGGGAAAAGACCCAGATGTACGTGCAACGCTACCTGCGCCACCTGCCTGCCGCGGGCGAAGTGGTGATCTTCGACCGCAGCTGGTACAACCGCGCCGGTGTCGAGCGGGTGATGGGCTTCTGCAGCGAAGAGCAGAGCGCCAAGTTCCTCGCCGTGGTGCCGCTGTTCGAGAAGATGATGGTCGAGTCGGGGATCATCCTCATCAAGTACTGGCTGGAAGTCAGCGCCGAAGAGCAGACCCGGCGCCTGCAGGACCGTATCAGCGACGGGCGCAAGCTGTGGAAGCTGTCGCCCATGGACCTCAAGTCATACACCCGCTGGGATGACTACACCCGCGCCCGCGACGACATGTTCGCCGCCTCGGATTCGTCCTGGGCGCCGTGGTTCATGGCGCATTCCAACGACAAGCGGCGCGCCCGGCTGAATATCGTCAGCCACATGCTGTCGCGCATCCCCTACAAGGACATCACCCGCGAACAGGTAGTGAAGCTGCCCAAGCGCGGCAAGATCGGCAAATACAAGGCTGTGGCCTATCCCTTCAAAGTGATCGAAGAACGCTTCTGATCCCTTCCGGCGGTGCGTAGCAAGGGTGCGAACTTATGCCTCATGACGGCAGCCTGCTGCAGGCCACGGTAGTGTTCCTGCTGGCCGTGGTGCTTCTGGTGCCACTGGCGCAACGTTTGAAAATGGGCGCGGTGCCCGGCTATCTGCTGGCTGGCATCCTGATCGGGCCGTCGGTGCTGGGCCTGCTGGGCAACCCCGACAACGTTGCCCGCCTGTCGGAAATGGGCGTGGTCATGCTCCTGTTCGTCATCGGCCTGGAGCTGTCGCCACGGCGGCTGTGGACCATGCGCAGGGCGCTGTTCGGCGTGGGGTCGTTGCAGGTGGGGCTGACTGCCGTGGTACTGAGCCTGTTGGCCTCCTTTCTGTTTGGCCAGTCGAAAGCGGCAGCCATCGTGCTTGGCCTTGGGCTGGCGCTGTCATCGACGGCTTTTGGCCTGCAGGTGCTGGCCGAGCGCAAGGACCTGGGCAAGCCGCACGGTCGCCTGGCCATCGCCCTCCTGTTGTTCCAGGACATTGCCGCCATTCCGCTGATTGCCGTGGTGCCGTTGCTCGGTGGCGATGTGAGCACCGCCGACGAAGGCTCCTGGCCGCTGCTGGCAGTGGCGGGCGGTATTGGTGTGGTGATTGTCTTTGGCCGCTATCTGTTGACCCCGGTTTTCAAATGGACGGTCGGCTCGGGCTTGCCCGAGCTGTCTACCGCCACGGCCTTGCTGGTGGTGCTGGGCACTGCCTGGTTGATGGAGCACGTGGGGGTGTCCATGGCACTGGGGGCCTTCCTTGCCGGTGTGCTGATGGCCGATTCGCCCTTTCGTCATGAACTGGAAACCCAGATCGAACCGATCAAGGGCCTGCTCCTTGGGCTGTTTTTCGTTGGCGTCGGCATGAGCGCCGACTTGCAGTTGCTGTTCGGCATGCCCTTGATCGTGCTGGGGCTGACGTTGCTGCTGGTGGTGGTCAAGCTGCCGCTGCTGCTGGTGCTCGGGCGTACGGTGGGTGGCCTTGACCACGCCCAGGCACTGTGCCTGGCGGTGGTGCTGGCGTCCGGCGGTGAATTTGCCTTCGTGGTGTTCAAGCTGGCGCTGGGGCATCAGGTGCTGACCCAGCAGGTGCACGACCTGCTGGTGCTCGCCATCACCCTGTCGATGGCTGTGGTGCCATTGGTGATGATGGCATTGGCGCGGCAATTGAGAGATGGCAACAGCCCGCAGCCGACACCTGGAGCAGGCACCGATTAGCGCCATGAGGGCGCGCCTAACGTTCGGAGGTGAAACATGCAGCCGGGTTTGAAGCTGGACAGCGTCCTGTCGCGGGGCCTGCTCGACGTGCTGATCAAGGCGGGCCTGGTGGCCGCTTTGGTGGTTTTCTCCTTCCAGGTTTTCCAGCCGTTCCTGGAGCTGATGCTGTGGTCGGTGATTCTGGCGGTGACCCTGTATCCGTTGTACTTGCGGATCAAGCGCGGCACTGGCATCAAAGACGGTTATGCGGCAACCCTGGTGGTGCTGTTGGTGCTGATCGTATTGCTGGTACCGATCTACCTGGTGGTGATGTCCATTGGTGAGTCGGTGGACAGCATGGTGACCTTGCTCAAGAGCGGCGCCTGGAGTGTGCCGGCACCGCCCGAGTCGGTGGCGGCCTGGCCGCTGATCGGGCCCAAGGTCTATGCGCTGTGGCTATCGGCCTCGGAAAACATGGCACATGTGCTCAACCAGTGGATGCCCCAGCTGAAGGGTGCCGGGCGCACCGTGCTGGGCGCTGCGGCCAGTGCCGGTGGTGCGTTCCTGCTGTTTGTCGGGGCGATTATCGTCTCGGGCATCATCATGGCGTTTGGTGAGCGTGGCGAGGTCGCCGCGCAGCGCATTGCCATGCGGGTCTCCGGCGAAGAGCGTGGCAAACCGCTTGCAAGGCTGTGCACCGCGACCATTCGCGCCGTTGCCCAAGGGGTGATCGGCATCGCCTTCATCCAGATGCTGCTGATCGGTGTCGGTTTCGTGGTCAAGGGTGTGCCAGGTGCCGGCATGCTGGCCATCGTCATCCTCATGCTGGGGATTGCCCAGGCCCCGGCGACCTTGGTCACGCTGCCGGTGATCATCTACGTGTTCAATGTCGAGGGCTTCACCGTGGCGACCATCGTCTTCGCCATCTACACCTTCGTCGGCGGGCTTGCCGACAACGTGCTCAAGCCACTGCTGCTGGGGCGCGGGGTGGATGTACCGATGCCGGTGGTGCTGATCGGGGCGTTGGGGGGCATGGTGGTCAAGGGCATCATCGGGCTGTTCATCGGCCCGGTGATCCTCGGCGTGACCTACGTGCTGTTCTGGCAATGGGTCGCGCTGCAGGTGCCGGAGCAGCCGGCACCACCTGCCACCTGAGCCAGGGCCCGCCATGCCCAATCGTTGCTATGGCCTGGGGTTGCTGATGGTCCTGGCCGGCTGCACCCAGGTCGGCCCGGACTTCAAGAAGCCTCAGGAGCCATGGCTGGACAGCTGGAGCACGCCAGTGCTTGAGCAGGCCGGGCGCTCCGCCCCGGCACCGGACCTGCGCCAGTGGTGGCTGATCTTCGCCGACCCGACGCTCGAAGGGCTGATCGCCGAAGCCGATGCCAACAACACCAACCTGCGCGTGGCCGGCCTGCGCATCGCCGAGGCCAGGGCGCAGCTGGCCATCGTGCAGACCGGGCGTTACCCACAGCTGCAGCAGCTGCGTGCGCAGAGTCTGTACCTGAAGCAGGACCAGTCTGGCACGTCCACTGCCCGGGACTCGGTGTTCTGGCAATCCAGTGCAGGCTTCGATATCGGCTGGGAAATCGACTTCTGGGGCCGTTTCAGCCGCGCCATCGAAAGCGCCGATGCGGTCTACTTCGCCTCCCAGGCCAACTACGCCGATGCGATGCTGCTGCTGCGTGCGCAGGTGGCTGATACCTACTTCGCCCTGCGCACGGCTGAGGCGCGGCTGGATATTGCGCAAGACAACGCCAAGCGCCAGGCGCGCAGCCTGGAGATCACCGAGCGGCTGTTCCGTCACGGCGAGAACGACGAACTCGACTGGCAGCAGGCGCGTACCCAGTACCTGGCGACCCTGGCCACCATCCCCGAGTTCGAGAACCAGCTCAATGCCTTGCGCAACGTGCTCTGTTCGCTGCTTGGCAGGCCGCCGGGGCCGCTGCCCGAGCTTGCGGCGCGCCACGGGCAGTTGCCGCTGCCGGACCGCGCAGTGTTGCAGGACGTGCCTGCCAGCCTGTTGCAACGTCGCCCGGACATCCGCGCCGCCGAGCAGGCGGTGGCGGCGCAATCGGCGCTGGTAGGGGTGGCCGAGGCAGACCTTTATCCACAGTTGAGCCTGCTCGGCAGCATCGGCTGGACGTTCTTGTCGGCCAATCATCTGCCCAACACCTTCGACCTGGCTGCCGGGCCGAGCCTGATCTGGAACCCGTTCGACTATGGCCGGCGCAAGAACGCCGTGCGGGTCGAGGACGCCCGCCTGCAGCAACTGATCGAGCTGTATCAGCAAAGCGTGCGCGAAGCCGCACACGAGGCCGACGACGCTGCCAGCGGCCTGGTGCGTTCGCTGCAGAGCGCAAGCATTCGCCAGGATGCTTCGCAGGCCGCCCAGCGTTCGCTGGCCCTGGCCAGTTCGCAGTACCAGGAAGGCTTTGCCGACTTCCAGCGTGTGCTCGACGCCCAGCAGCTGCTGTTGCAGCAGCAGGACGGCTACCTGGTCAGCCGTGGCAATGCGGTGAGCAGCCTGGTGAGCTTGTACAAGGCGCTGGGCGGCGGCTGGGACAACCAGCGCAAACCGATCGACCGCGCCACCCGCCAGCAGATGCAAAACAGAACCGATTGGGGCGACCTGCTCGACGAGCCGGCCCCCGCCGACCCCGCACAAGGTGAGCCGAAATGAGTGACGCCGCAGACACGCCGTCAGCCCCCGACCGCGGCATGCGCTGGGTGTTGATCCTGATCGTCGTCAGCCTGGTCTGGTACCTGCTGGCTGACCGTTTCACGCCCTACACCCAACAAGCCCGGCTACAGGCCTACGTGGTGCCGGTGGCCGCCGAAGTGGCCGGGCAGATCAAGCGCGTGGCCGTGGGCAACAACCAGGAAGTGCGCCAGGGCGATGTGCTGTTCGAGCTCGACCAGGAGCAGTACCGTATTGCCCTGGCCCGCGCCGAAGCCGACCTGGATACCGTGCGCCGGCAGATCGGCGCCAGTACCGCAGGCATCGACTCGGCCCAGGCCGCGCTGGTGGCAGCGCAGGCCCACGAACGCAAGGCGCGCCAGGATGCCGAACGGCTCAAGCGGCTGATCGACGAGGACCCGGGCACGGTATCGGTCCGCCGCCTGGAAGGGGCGCAGGCCACCCGTGATCAGGCCATCAGCCAGGT
Source organism: Pseudomonas sp. URMO17WK12:I7 (assembly GCF_003269045.1). Lineage (NCBI taxonomy): Bacteria > Pseudomonadati > Pseudomonadota > Gammaproteobacteria > Pseudomonadales > Pseudomonadaceae > Pseudomonas > Pseudomonas sp. URMO17WK12:I7. The sequence goes on from NZ_QLTL01000014.1 coordinate 100,293, forward strand.
GGCGGCCGCCCGCGCCGAAGTGGTACGAGCCCGCGAGCAGCAGGGCGGTGCCGATGCCGACAACGCGCAACTGCGCAGCGCGGCAGCCAACGTGGAAAAAGCCCGTCTGGACCTGGCGCGTACCGTGGTGCGCGCCGATGCCAACGGCTTGATTACCGATCTGCGCACCGACGTAGGCCACTACGTGGGTGCAGGTAGCCCGATGATGACCCTGATCACTATCCACGACGTGTGGATAAGTGCCGACATGACCGAGAACAACCTCGGCCGCCTGCGCCCCGGTGCGCCGGTGCTGGTGGTGCTCGACGCCATGCCCGGCACCGTGCTCAAAGGGCAGGTCCGCAGCATCGGCTATGGCGTGAGCGTCGGCCAGCCCGCGCCGCCAGGCAGCCTGCCGACCGTGCAGAACAGCCGCGACTGGCTGCGCTCGGCGCAGCGCTTCCCGGTGATCGTCGAGCTCGAGCGTGATCAGCTGGCCGACACCTCCGGCTTGCGCGTGGGTGGCCAGGCCGAAGTCATGGCCCTGCCCGACGAAGGCAACCCGTTGAACCTGCTGGGCCGCGTGTTCATGTGGCTGATGAGCTGGCTGTCGTATGCCTATTGAGCTGCGTCGCCTGCGCGCGCTGCGCCTGGCCTGGGGCGTGGCGCTGTGCCTGGCGAGCAGTTTCGGCCTGGGCCTGCCGGTGCCGATCCTGGCGCCGGTGTTCGCGGTGCTGCTGCTGGCCATGCGCAGCCAGCCGCTGCCAGTCAAGGCGGCGCCTGCACTGGCGATTCTGGTATTGCTCTGCTGCGGCAGCGGCCTGCTGCTGATTCCGCTGTTGCGCCATGCCCCGGTGAGCGGGGTACTGCTGGTCGGCGTGGGGGTATTCCTGGTCTTGCGCTATGCGCTCAAGGGCGGCAATGGCTTGCTGGCCAACCTGCTGGTGATCGGCCTGACCATGATCGCGGCAGCCGGCACCAGCGATTTCAGCCTGGCGCTGTCGGTGGTCGAGGCCCTGGCCAAGGGCATGCTGCTGGCGGTGCTGGGCACGGCGCTGGCCCATGTGCTGTTTCCGGAACCTGCCGGCGCGCCGGTACAGCCTTCGCCACCTCTGCCCGACAGCGCGGATGTCGGTTGGGTTGCCCTGCGCGCCACGCTCATCGTCATGCCGGCGTTTCTGCTGGCGCTGATCGCCCCGGATCAGTTCATGCCGCTGATCATGAAGGCGGTGAGCCTGGGGCAGCAGGCGGGGGAGACACGGGCGCGGCATGCCAGCCGTGAACTGATTGGCTCGACCTTGCTGGCCGGGGTGCTGGCGATGCTGTTGTGGGGGGCGTTGAGCCTGTTCGTGCACCTGTGGATGTTCTTCCTCTGGGTGCTGCTGTTCGTCCTCTGGCAGGCGCGCAGGCTCTACCGTGCAGTGGACACGAAGCAAAGCCCGGCGTATTGGGTGAGCTGCCTGACGACCCTGCTGATCCTGCTCGGGCAGTCGGTGCAGGACAGTGCCGGCGGGCAGGATGTGTACAAGGCCTTTGCCGTGCGTATGGCACTGTTCGTGGCAGTGTCGCTCTACGCCAGCGCCATGCTCATCTGGATCGACCGGCGTCGGGTTCGGGCGGCCTAGCACTCCTGCACCGGCCCTTTCGCGGGTAAACCCGCTCCCACAGGTACAGCGTCGCCCAAGGGGTCACCCTATCCCTGTGGGAGCGGGTTTACCCGCGAAGAGGCCAGCACTGGCTACTCAAGGCTTCCAGTCAACCCCGGTATCCGCCAGATAGGCATCCACCGCAGCACCGACTGTTGGGTGGAATGCCTTCTCGCCCAAAGGCTCGAACAGCTCGAAGCGCTTCATCTTGTCCTTCACCGGGTCCTTCATCTCGGCAAACTGCAGCTCCACCCCACGCGCCTCCAGCGCCCGATCCAGCTCGGCGAGCATGTCCGCCGATGTGATATCGATGCTGGTGACCGGTTCCGCCGCAATCACCAGCCGCTGCACTGGCGTCGGTGATTCGTCCACTGCCGCCAGCACCGTGCCCTGGAACTGCTCGGCATTGGCGAAAAACAGCGGCGCATCCCAGCGCAGCAGCACCAGCCCGGGAATCCGCCGTGCCTGTGGGTAACGTTTCACGTCATGGTAACCACGGGTACCGTCGACCCGCCCGAGTACCGCGTAGTGCGGCCGCCAGCCATCCCACAGGAATTCGATCACCGACACTGCCACGGCAATGCAGATACCCGGGATGGCGCCGAACACCGCGACGCCGACGAAGCAGGTGAACGACAGCCAGAACTCCCATTGCTGCATGCGGAAGATGCGCTTGAGGTCGGCGAACTCGAACAGCCCCAGGGCTGCAGCGATCACTACAGCAGCCAGCGCGCTGTTGGGCAGGTGCTGCATCAGGTTGGGGGCGACCAGCAGCAGCAGGGTCACCGCCAGCGCGCCAATGATGCCGGTCAATTGGGTTTTCGAGCCGGCCGCCTCGGCCACCGGCGTGCGCGACGAGCTGCTGCTGATCGGGATGCCCTGGAACAAGCCGGAGGCCAGGTTGGCCACACCCAAACCGAACATCTCCTGGTTGGGGTTGACGGGTGTTTTCAGCCGCGCGGCATAGGAGCGTGACAGCACACTGGTGTCGGCGAACGACACCAGCGCCACGGCGATCCCGCCCAGTACCACTTCGACCAGGTCGATGTCGGTGACCCACGGCAAGGCGAAGCTGGGCAGGCCCTGGGGCAACTGGCCGAGCACTTTGACGCCCATCTGGTCGAGGTTGAACAGGCTCACCGCCAAGGTTGCCAGCACCACGGCGATCAGGATGCCGGGGATGCGCTTGAAGGGTTTGAGCAGCAGGATCAGCACCAGGCTGCTGGCCCCGACGATGAAGCTTGGCCAGTGCCCATGGCCTGCGAACAGTGCCTGTCCAAGGTGCCAGAGGTCACGCAAGGGCCCCTGGCTGTCGACCTTGAGGCCGAACAGCTTGGGCAGCTGGCTGATCAGCACAGTGAGGGCGATGCCGTTCATGTAGCCGTAGCGGATCGGTTTGGACAACAGCTCGGTGATGAAGCCCAGGCGCAGCAGCCCGGCGATCACGCAGAAGGCGCCGGCCACCAGGGCCATGAGGCTTGCGATGGCAATCGCGCGCTGCGGGTCGCTGGCGGCGTATTGCACCACGACTGCCAGGATGGGTGCGGCCAGTGCCGAGTCCGGGCCGAGTACCAGGATGCGGCTGGGGCCGAACAGGGCATAGGCCAGCAGCGGAATGATGGTGGCATACAGGCCATAGATGCCCGGTACCCCGGACGCTTCGGCGTAGGCGATGCCGACTGGCACCAGCATGGTGGTGAGCACCAGGCCGGCCGCGATGTCCTTAGGCAGCCAGGCGGGCTGGTAGTGCAGCAGGGTGGCCAGGCCGGGGAGCCAGCGTTGCCAGTCGAAGCATCGGCGCGGCGGGAGTTCGTGCATGGTGCGGGCTCCAGAGCCAGGGGGCTGCAACGCAGCCCCGGCAATCCCTCAGGTGTAAGACAATTCCGAACTTGAAACCAAATGCTTCTGTTGAAGATAGCTTGGGAATTATCCTACGCACGCCGCTGCCGTTTCTCTGTTGTCGATGTTGAGCATCAGGGCTAATTTCCCCGGGTCGTCGAAGTTTGACGACCGGGTGTGAGAGCCCGCTCACAAGCAAGAGATTGTCGTCATGGTAGCTGTGCGCGGGCAGGCCCCGTGCCTGGCCGGTTTTCGCTCTTGTTTGGCCGGTCTCTCACCCCGCGTACAGCTGCCACCTAATCCTGTGAGAGGGAAAGGGAAGGCAGCCCATGCAAACAAACGAGAGAGAAATCATGAAAAAACTTGTTCCAGATCCACCCGCCAAAGTTACATCCCAGCCGTTCTACACCATCAACAAAGACATGCCTTCACCCGAGGCATTGCTCTATGTCATTCAGTTGTTACGCGGAATTGAAGACACCCTCGACGAATACATCTGCGGCAATGCCGGCGAGCCGGGCATCGGCATGCTGGTGAATAGCGTGCATAACGTGCAGATGGGGAGGGCGTTGGCAGATTTGGTACTGAGCCGGGAAGCGGGGGAGATCACCTGGCATTGATGCCCGAGATTGTGGAAAGGCATGTGTGCCCCATAAAACAAAACCCCTTGAAGCCATAGGCATCAAGGGGTTTGTCAGTACTGTGAACTGCCGCTTAGACGTTGAAGCGGAAGTGCATCACATCACCGTCTTTGACGATGTAGTCCTTGCCTTCCAGGCGCCATTTACCGGCTTCCTTGGCACCGCCTTCACCCTTGAACTGGATGAAGTCGTCATAGGCCACCACTTCAGCGCGGATGAAGCCTTTTTCGAAGTCGGTGTGGATAACGCCGGCCGCCTGCGGGGCGGTGGCGCCGACGCGTACGGTCCAGGCGCGCACTTCCTGCACGCCGGCAGTGAAGTAGGTCTGCAGGTTGAGCAGCTCGTAACCGGCACGGATCACGCGGTTCAGGCCAGGCTCTTCCAGGCCAAGGGCCTCGAGGAACATGTCCTTCTCTTCGCCGTCATCCAGCTCGGCGATTTCTGCTTCGATCTTGTTGCACACCGGCACCACGACCGCGCCCTCTTCCTCGGCGATGGCCTTGACCACGTCCAGGTGCGGGTTATTTTCGAAGCCGTCTTCGGCGACGTTGGCGATGTACATCACCGGCTTGCTGGTCAGCAGGTGGAAGCCACGGATGACGGCCTTTTCGTCGTCTGCCATGTTCTTCATCAGGCTGCGCGCAGGCTTGCCTTCGGTGAAGTGCGGAATCAGCTTTTCCAGGATCGCCTTCTGCGCCAGGGCGTCCTTGTCGCCGCCCTTGGCGTTGCGGGCAACCTTCTGCAGTTGCTTCTCGCAGCTGTCGAGGTCGGCGAAGATCAGCTCAAGGTCGATGATCTCGATGTCACGCTTGGGGTCGACGCTGTTGGAAACGTGGATCACGTTCTCGTCTTCGAAGCAGCGCACCACGTGGGCGATGGCGTCGGTCTCGCGGATGTTGGCGAGGAACTTGTTGCCCAGGCCTTCGCCTTTCGACGCACCGGCCACCAGGCCTGCGATGTCGACGAATTCCATGGTGGTCGGCAGGATGCGGTTAGGCTTGACGATTTCCGCCAGCGCCGCCAGGCGCGCATCGGGCATCGGCACGATGCCGCTGTTCGGCTCGATGGTGCAGAAAGGGAAGTTCTCCGCCGCGATGCCGGACTTGGTCAGGGCGTTGAACAGGGTGGACTTGCCGACGTTGGGCAGGCCGACGATGCCGCAATTGAAACCCATGGGTATTCCCCTCTCTAGGAAATCAGGCCTTCTGGCTGTGCAGCTCGCGCATGGCCTTGGCGAAGTCGCCGGCCAGTACGTCCGGCAGCACGCCGAGGGCAAAATCGATGCTGGCGTCGAGCTTCTCCTGCTCGGCGCGCGGCGCGCGGCCCAGGACGAAGTTGGAGACCAGTTTGGCGTCACCCGGGTGGCCGATGCCAAGCCGCAGGCGGTGGAAGTCGTTCTGGTTGCCGAGCTGCGCGATGATGTCGCGCAGGCCGTTGTGCCCCCCATGGCCGCCGCCGCGCTTGAGCTTGGCAACGCCCGGAGGCAGGTCGAGTTCGTCGTGCGCCACCAAAATCGCTTCCGGCTTGATGCGGAAGAAATTGGCCAATGCCGCCACGGCCTGGCCGCTACGGTTCATGTAGGTGGTGGGGATCAACAAACGAACGTCGTTGCCCTGATGGCTGAACTTAGCCGTCAGGCCGAAATATTTTTTGTCAGCGGTCAGCGATACACGCTGGGCGCTGGCAATGCGTTCAACGAAAAGAGCCCCTGCGTTATGCCGGGTCTGTTCGTATTCGGGGCCGGGGTTACCCAGGCCAACGATCAACTGGATGGCGGTCACGTCAGGGGCTCTTCCTTGGAGTTGGTGGGTTACAGGGCGCGGGGCGCACTGTAACCCGATCAACACCGGCGTGCGAGTGGATTACTCGGCAGCGCCTTCTTCAGCAGCTTCGGCGGAAACGCGCGGAGCGTGAACGTTGGCAACAGCTTTGTCATCACCGTGGGCCAGAGCGACGAACTCTACGCCTTTCGGAGCTTTCAGGTCCGACAGGTGGATGATGGTGCCGATTTCGGCGTTGGCCAGGTCGACTTCGATGAACTCAGGCAGGTCTTTGGCTTCGCAGGAAACTTCGATCTGCGATTCAACGTGCGAGATCTCGCCGCCTTTCTTGACCGGTGCTTCTTCGTTGATGAAGTGCACTGGAACAACAGCGGTCAGCTTCTGGCCAGCAACGACGCGAACGAAGTCGGCGTGCATGATGAAGCCTTTGGCTGGGTGACGCTGCATGGCCTTGACCACGACGTTCTGCTTGGCGCCGTCGACGTTCAGCTCGATAACGTGGCTGAAGGCAGCTTCGTTTTCGAACAGCTTGGCGATTTCCTTGGCCACGATGGTCAGGGATTGGGCTTCTTTATCGCCACCGTATACAACGGCTGGGATGTTGGCGGAGTGACGCAGGCGGCGGCTCGCACCTTTCCCCAGGTCAGTACGCACTTGGGCGTTCAGGATGAAATCAGTCATTTTGCTTCTCCAAAATAGCCTCCCGAAAGGCGTTTGCGACCAGCGCCAGACGGGGATGGCAAAAAAGCCCCGCCCCAACAAATGCTGGGGCGGGGCGCTTCACATCAACACGCGTTCCGCTTAGCGGAACATCGCGCTGATCGATTCTTCGTTGCTGATGCGGCGGACCGCTTCAGCGACAACCGGTGCGATATCCAGCTGGCGGATACGGTCACAGGCTTGAGCAGCGGCGGACAGCGGAACGGTGTTGGTCACTACCAGCTCGTCCAGTACCGACTTCTCGATGTTCTCGATCGCACGGCCCGACAGGACAGGGTGCGTGCAATAGGCGTAAACCTTGGCAGCGCCGTGTTCTTTCAGGGCTTTGGCCGCGTGGCACAGGGTGCCGGCGGTGTCGACCATGTCGTCTACCAGGATGCAGGTGCGCCCTTCGACGTCGCCGATGATGTGCATAACCTCGGAGTGGTTAGCCTTTTCGCGGCGTTTGTCGATGATACCGAGATCGACGCCCAGGGACTTGGCAACGGCGCGTGCGCGCACAACGCCACCGATGTCCGGGGAAACGATCATCAGGTTCTCGAAACGCTGGTCTTCGATGTCATCGACCAGTACGGGCGAGCCGTAGATGTTGTCGACTGGAATATCGAAGAAGCCTTGGATCTGGTCAGCGTGCAGGTCGACGGTGAGAACACGGTCGATACCCACGACAGTGAGCATGTCAGCGACGACTTTGGCGCTGATGGCTACACGTGCCGAACGCGGACGGCGGTCCTGGCGGGCATATCCGAAGTAGGGAATCACGGCGGTGATTCGGGATGCTGAGGAGCGGCGGAAGGCATCGGCCATCACTACCAGTTCCATCAGGTTATCGTTGGTCGGGGCACAGGTCGGCTGAATAATGAAAACGTCTTTACCGCGGACATTTTCATTGATCTCAGTACTGATCTCACCGTCGGAGAATTTACCGACAGAGACGTCACCGAGAGGGATATGCAGCTGACGTACGACACGCCGAGCCAGATCGGGGTTAGCGTTCCCCGTAAAGACCATCATCTTGGACACGCGCAGTACCTGAAGGCTGAGGGTATACCTGGATGAGTATAAGGAAAATGGCAGGGGCGGCTGGATTCGAACCAACGCATGGCAGGATCAAAACCTGCTGCCTTACCGCTTGGCGACGCCCCTGTATCTGTTGCTGCGAACACTTATGTGCTCGACTTCTTGACCAGACTTTGCAGCTTGCGATGCAACATCGAAACATTGCTTCCTTTCGCCACAAACCCTGTTTGGGTCACTGAAAGAAGGGCCAGAACTTTATCAGCTTCGGCTTTGCTTGGGAAGGCCCCAAACACACAACTTCCAGTACCGGTAAGTCGAGCCTCTGTGAATTTACCCAATGAATTCAGCGCGTTGCGAACTTCTGGGTAACTCTGCTCTACCACCGGTTGGCAGTCATTTCGACTGTTTCCCTCGGGAACGGGGCGCATCTTAAGGGGGAGCGAATCACGTGTCAACTGTGGATGTGAAAAAATTTCTACTGTGCTGACAGACACTTGCGGCACCAGCACGACATACCAAGGTTCGTCGGGGGAGACCGGGGTCAGTTGCTCGCCCACACCCTGGGCAAATGCCGCGTGGCCACGGACGAACACCGGCACGTCGGCACCCAGGCTCAGGCCAAGCGCGGCCAGGCGGTCCTCGTCCCAGTCCAGCTGCCACAGGTGCGCCAGTGCCAGCAGGGTGGTCGCCGCATCGGAGCTGCCGCCGCCGATGCCGCCACCCATGGGCAGCACCTTGGTCAGCCAGATATCGGCGCCCAGTTGCGTGCCGGACTGTTCCTGCAATTTACGCGCAGCGCGTACGATCAGGTTGCTGTCGTGGGGCACCGCTTCGATTTCAGTGTGCAGGCGGATCACGCCGTCCTCGCGCAGGGCGAAGCTCAGTTCGTCGCCATGGTCGAGAAACTGGAACACGGTTTCCAGCTCGTGGTAGCCGTCGGGGCGGCGGCCGATGATGTGCAGCCACAGGTTGAGCTTGGCCGGGGCGGGCAGGGTGAGCGTGTGCATGGGATCAGTGCCCCAGCTGGCGCGGCTGCCAGTCCTTGACCACCAGGGTCACGTCGAGATCCTTGCCATGCAGTTTCAGGCGTTCGGGTAGCCAGTAGCCGTTCTGCTCGGTGTAGCTCAGGTACTGCACCTGCCAGCCGTCCTGCTCGAGGCTGGCCAGGCGGCTGTCGCCGTCCAGGGTCAGCTTGCTCTTGCTGTCGGGGGCGGGCAGGCCGCGCACCCACCAGACCAGGTGCGAGACCGGCAGCTGCCAGCCGAGCTGTTCTTCCAGCAGGGCTTCGGGGCTTGCGGCTTCATAGCGGCCCTGGTTGGCCACTTCCAGCACCACGCCACCGGGGCGGCCGGTCAGGCGAGCAGCGCCGCGGCCGAGCGGGCCGGCCAGGCGGATGTCGTAATAATCCTGGCGTTGCAGCCAGAACAGCGTGCCGCTGCCGGAATCGCGCGGGGCACGGATGCCGACCTTGCCGTTGATCTGCCAGCCGTCGAGGCTGCTCAACTGCTCTTTATGGGCGCGCCACTGCTGCGGGTCGCCGTGGCCCTGCAGGGCTTCGCGGCTCCCGAAGCCGGCGCAACCGGCCAGCAGGGCGATCAGGGTAAAGGTGATGCAATGGCGCAGGAACATGGCGTTAAAGAGTCTCGGATCCGGTCAGGCGCAGGAGGGTCTTGCGCAGGATAGGGCTGTCGGCCTGGGCTTCGAAGCCCTTGGCCCAGACTTGTCGGGCCTCGCGGCGCTTGCCGTTGGCCCACAGGACTTCGCCCAGGTGGGCAGCCACTTCATGGTCGGGGAAGCGGGCAAAGGCTTGGCGCAGGTAGTTTTCAGCCTCGGCGAGGTTGCCAAGCCGGTAGTTGATCCAGCCCATGCTGTCGAGTACGGCCGGGTCGTCCGGGGTCAGCTGGTGGGCTTTGTCGATCAGGACCTTGGCTTCGCTGTAGCGGGTGGTGCGATCGGCCAGCGTGTAGCCGAGGGCGTTCAGCGCCATGGCGTTTTCGGGCTCGCGGGCGATGATGGCGCGCAAGTCTTTTTCCATCAGCGGCAGGTCATCGCGCTTTTCGGCCAGCATGGCGCGGGTATAAAGCAGGTTGAGGTCGTCCGGGTAATGCTTGAGGGCTTGTTGCAGCACCTGGTCAGCCTGGGCGTCCTTGTTATTGTTGCTGTAGCTTTCCGATTCGATCAGGTACAGCTGCACGGCCAGGTCCGGCTGCGTTTCGCGGGCTTCGGCGAGCAGGCGCGATGCTTCGGCGCCGCGGCCGTTGGCAATGAGGATGTCAGCCTGGCGCAATTGGGCCGGCAGGTAGTCCGGGCCAGTGCCGACCAGGGCATATTCGCGCAGGGCACCTGCCGGGTCGTGGCGTTCTTCGGCGATGCGGCCCAGGTTCAGGTGGGCGGCGTCGACGTTGCTGTCGCGCTCGATCAGCTCGCGCAGGTAGACCTCGGCTTCGTCCCAGTCTTTCATCTCCAGGCACACCAGGGCCAGGGAGTAACGCGACTCATCGTCATCCGGGTACTGCTGAACCAGGCTGAGGAATTCGGCCTTGGCATCGGCCATGCGGTCCTGTTCGACCAAGGTGCGCGCATAGGTCAGGCGCAGGCGCTTGTCATCCGGGTTGTCACGGATCGCCCCACGCAGCAGCGGCAGCGCCTCAGGGCCGCGGTCCAGGGCCTGGAGCAGGCGGGCGCGCAACAGGATCGGGGCGATTTCGCCATTCTGCGCCGGGTGCGCCTCGAGCAGGTCGAGGGCTTCCTGGGACTTGCCGTCCTGATTCAGCAGCAGCGCCTTGCCGAACACCAGCTGGCTGTTGTCCGGGTATTTGACCAGCAGGCGGTCGAAGCTCTGCATCAGGCCGTCGCGCGTGCTCTGGTCGGTTTCGGCGGCCGACAAGGCGAGGAAGTCGAAGTGGGTGTCACCCTGGCCCTGCAACACCTTCTCCATATAGGTCATGGAGTCGTCGTAGCGACCGGCTCGGGCCAGCTGGATGGCGGCGGCGCGCTGGGCGTCGAGGTTCTCCGGGTCGTTCTTGGCCCAGATCAGGGCGCTGTCGAGGGCCGGCTCGTCGGCGCCGAGGTACTCGGCAATCCGGTAGGCGCGCTCGGAGACGCCCGGGTCCTGGGTCTTCTCGGCCTGGTCGGCGTAGTTGGCCAGGGCGATGTCGAAGCGGTTGCGCTGGCCGGCCAGCTCGGCCACCAGCAGGCTATAAAGGGTGTCCTGCGTGAACGACCCATACACCTCGGGCTTCTTTGCCTCGGCCTCGGCGGCAGGAGGCTCGGCCTTTTGCGGGGCCAGGCTCTGGCAGCCCTGGAGCAGGGCGAAGGCAAGCAGCAATGCGTAGGGTCTGTTCATAGAGAGGCTTAAAAAGACTAACCGGCGGTCGGAGCATGATGACACAAGCGCGGGGGCAAACCCACCTGCGAAGGTCGTGGTTTACAGCTTGGTGGTGCTAGGTCGGACAGCGGGGTAGGTAAGAGGTTCGGTGGTGTAGATCGCCCCGTGGATTCGGTCATTGAGCTGGAAACAGGAAGTGGGAAAGTACAAGCGCTGATAGTAGCGTCATATGCAGGGCCAGCAGACAAAGAAGAATGCGTCGGTGCTTTGCGGGGAAAGCCTTGATCTCCTCCGCGTTAACGAGTCCTCGCCATATGAAAAGTTTGGGGATTGCCAATACTACCGATATGGAACCAGTGCGTATTAATTTTCCTGGCAGGCCGGCGTGCTTGTAGATGTTTCTGTTATCTATGATGTATTTGCAGTTTGGTAAGGATGACTCAAAAATCTCTGTGTATTTATGAGCAGCGTAGCACTGGGCTATGAATGTGAGTGCCATGGGGGTAATTATTAAAAATCCTACTATTCCCGGATCCATGGCGGCGTTCACTTCAGGCTTTCTCGATATAGAAAATCACCGAAGGATTTGCCCTTTTCTCCGCCGTACTCACCTGCATATTTTCCTCCTATGGCACCTCCAACAACCGCACAAGCAAGTGCACCTGTCCCGGCACTGGCAATGCCCAGAGCTGCGCACACCGCAGGGCCCATATATGCACCAGCATAACCTCCAGCGCTAGCGCCTACTAAACCACCAACCAAAGATGTAGTCTCGACGAACTGCGCTCTGCTGCATTCGTCCTCTCTCCCCAAGGTACAGGCCTTCTGAATCTCGAGCCCCGTAGCTCCCACCCCGAGTGCTACGCCGATATAGCTGCCATTCTTGATCAAGCGTGCAGCTTTGCCCTCCCCGGCAACCTTATCCGCATACCCCGCAATTTCCCCTGAATTCAAATAGCTTTTAGTGGAAATACCAAGCGTTCTCTTGATTGATCCTTTGTTTCGCAAGCCGGCACCAAACGCTGCCATTTTACTCAACTGCTCGTCCAGCCTGGCGAACAGCGCCGCGCGCCTGGCATAAAACTGATCGCGAGCCTTGAGCGTCCCTGAACTCATATGCTCCTGATACAGCTTTTCAATTTCCAGCAACGTGCCCTGAATCGTCTTCAGGTGCCTGCTCCAGCCATCGCTGACCACGCCTGCGCCTGTAGCGGCATGGGTAAGCAGACTTTTGAGCAACTCGAAATTCTCCAGAAAGAACTCGTCGGCACCTTGCCCGCTACGCATCAACCCCATGTGTACTACGCCAGCCTTTGCCATCAGGTACGCCTCCTGGCTGGTGCATGAGGGCGTGGACCAGTCGCCGATAATGACCAGTTCGCCGCTTCTGACCACGCTGTTGTAAATGTGTGAATTCAGGACGTCGAACTTGCTGGCCGAATGCCCACTGAGCGCAAGGCCGGCCTTGAGTGTGTGGTAGTTCTGCATGTTGGGGTTGATGAACGCGCGGGCTTTGGTCATGGCGTTATCCTCACGCGTATTTCTTGTTGCTGATCCGGTCCCAGCCGCCAGCGATGTTACCGCCGCCAGAGCCGTCGATGCGTTTCTGCTGGGTATAGGTGGTCTTGATTCGGCCGTAATCGAGTTGCACTACCTCGATCGGCACACCATCGGCAGCGCTCTGTGTGTAGTCGGCAATGATCACTTCTTCGAGAATGACCTCGTAATACTTGAGTTTGTCGCCGCCTGCGCGGCACAACGCGAGTTTCACTTCTTTCAGATGCAGGCCGGCACAACTGGCTTCCATCAGTTTGCAACTGGCACTGTCGAGAAACTTGGTGAATCTGAAGTTGCTGACGGCGGTGCGGCCCGAGGTGGCGCCACCGGCAGAGCTTGCAGTGGCTGAGGTGCTTTGGCTGACGCCAAACTCGTAGCCGGTAACCTCAATCCATTTATTATATTTTTCATCCAGGGCCTCACCTGGTATTTCGTCGATTTTTATGTACGCATCAAATGCCATGCTTACCTCTCCTTGGCAATCTATTCAGGGTGTGAAGTGCTGACGGGTAACTTGGTCCGGTCAGTGATTGGCAAGGCTAGGCACCGATATCTGGGAAGGCAATAGAGAGGGCAGTATTTGGGAAATGGACTACAAGATTGTGGATAACTCCGCTGTGAATATTGTCGAAAGATTTCATTGAAAGGTGTTTTTGTAGGAAATATTACGTGCCAGCAGTGCAATCGCTCGGGGCGAGCAGACTGGTGAGGGAGGGGGACTCACGAGAAATTGGTTTAACCTGCGCTGGCCTCTTCGCGGGCAAGCCCGCTCCCACAGGTTTCGTGCTTGCCTCGGCCGTGGACCGGGGCTCCCCGGGGCCGGGTCGGCCCGGCCTATCACGACAATAGCGAACGGTGGTTGTTCTAAAACCTGCGAAAGAGGACAATTATCGGCTTCCCGTCACAACCAGCGACCTTGCATGGCCTTTCTTGCACTTGGTATCAACCATAAGACTGCCTCGGTAGACGTACGCGAGCGCGTGGCGTTTACCCCAGAGCAGCTGGTCGACGCCCTGCAGCAGCTCTGCCGACTGACCGCCAGCCGTGAGGCGGCGATCCTGTCGACCTGCAACCGTAGCGAGCTTTACATAGAGCAGGACCATCTGTCCGCCGACGCCGTGCTGCAATGGCTGGCCGAATATCACCGGCTGAGCCTGGATGAGTTGCGCGCCAGCGCCTACATCCACGAAGAGCACGATGCGGTGAAGCACATGATGCGGGTAGCCTCCGGGCTCGACTCGCTGGTGCTCGGCGAACCGCAGATCCTCGGCCAGATGAAGTCCGCCTACGCGGTGGCGCGTGAGGCCGGTACCATCGGCCCGCTGCTGGGGCGCCTGTTCCAGGCCACCTTCAGTGCTGCCAAACAGGTGCGTACCGACACCGCGATCGGCGAAAACCCGGTGTCCGTGGCATTCGCCGCAGTCAGCCTGGCCAAGCAGATCTTCACCGACCTGGGCCGCAGCCAGGCCCTGCTGATCGGTGCCGGTGAAACCATCACTCTGGTCGCCCGCCACCTGCATGAGCAAGGCGTGCGCCGCATCGTCGTGGCCAACCGCACCCTGGAACGGGCGAGCATTCTTGCCGAGCAGTTTGGTGCCCATGCCGTGCTGCTGGCCGACATTCCGCAGGAACTGGCCAACAGTGATATCGTCATCAGTTCCACCGCCAGCCAGCTGCCGATCCTTGGCAAGGGCGCGGTGGAAAGCGCGCTGAAGCAGCGCCGACACAAACCGATCTTCATGGTCGACATCGCCGTGCCGCGCGACATCGAGCCGCAAGTTGGCGAACTCGACGACGTCTACCTGTACACCGTCGATGACCTGCACGAAGTGGTCGCGGAAAACCTCAAGAGCCGCCAGGGCGCGGCCCAGGCCGCCGAGGATCTGGTTTCGGTGGGCGCCGAAGACTTCATGCTGCGCCTGCGCGAACTGGCCGCTGTCGATGTGTTGCGCGCTTACCGCCAGCGAAGCGAGCGCCTGCGTGACGAAGAACTGCAAAAGGCCCAGCGTCTGCTGGCCAATGGCGGCAACCCCGAGGATGTACTGGCGCAACTGGCCCGGGGGCTGACCAACAAACTCCTGCATGCGCCCAGCGTGCAGCTGAAAAAGCTCTCGGCCGAGGGCCGCCTTGATGCGCTGGCCATGGCCCAGGAACTCTTTGCCCTCAATGAGGGCTCGACGGACAAATCCCCGCAATGAAAGCGTCGCTGCTGAACAAACTGGAGATTCTCCAGGACCGCTTCGAGGAACTCACCGCGCTGCTTGGTGACGCCGAAGTCATATCCGACCAGACCCGCTTCCGCGCCTATTCCCGCGAATATGCCGAAGTCGAGCCGGTGTACGCCGCCTATAAAGAATGGCGCAAGGTGCAGGACGACCTCGAAGGCGCCCAGGCGCTGCTCAAGGACGCCGACCCCGACCTGCGTGAGATGGCCGTGGAGGAAGTGCGCGAAGCCAAGGAACAGCTGGTCGAGCTGGAGTCCAACCTTCAGCGCATGCTGCTGCCCAAGGACCCGAACGATGGCCGCAACGTGTTCCTCGAGATCCGCGCCGGCACTGGCGGCGACGAGGCGGCGATCTTCTCTGGCGACCTGTTCCGCATGTACTCGCGCTATGCCGAAAAGCGTGGCTGGCGCCTGGAGATCCTGTCCGAGAACGAGGGCGAGCACGGCGGCTACAAAGAGATCATTGCCCGAGTCGAAGGCGACAATGTGTACGGCAAGCTCAAGTTCGAGTCCGGCGCGCACCGTGTTCAACGGGTGCCGGAAACCGAATCCCAGGGCCGTATCCACACCTCAGCCTGCACCGTGGCCGTGTTGCCCGAGCCCGACGAGCAAGCGGCCATCGAGATCAACCCGGCAGACCTGCGCGTCGATACCTACCGCGCCTCGGGCGCCGGCGGCCAGCACGTGAACAAGACCGACTCGGCGATCCGCATCACCCACTTGCCCACCGGCATCGTGGTCGAGTGCCAGGAAGAGCGTTCGCAGCACAAGAACCGCGCCCGCGCCATGTCCTGGTTGTCTGCCAAGCTCAACGACATGCAGACCAGCGCCGCGCAGAACGCCATCGCCAGCGAGCGCAAGCTGCTGGTCGGCTCCGGTGACCGCTCCGAACGCATTCGTACCTACAATTATCCACAGGGGCGGGTGACCGACCACCGCATCAACCTGACCCTGTACTCCCTCGACGACATCCTCGCCGGTGGCGTGGAGGCCGTGATCGAACCGTTGCTGGCCGAATACCAGGCCGACCAACTGGCTGCCCTGGGGGACTGATGACCATCATTGCCAGCCTCTTGCGCAACGCGCAGCTACCCGATTCGCCCAGCGAGCGCCTGGACGCCGAACTGCTGCTGGCTGCCGCCATCGGCAAGTCGCGCAGCTTCCTGCACACCTGGCCCGAGCGCATTGTCAGCAGCGAGGATGCCGAAACCTACGCCGGCTACCTGCAGCGTCGCCGTGGCGGTGAACCGGTGGCCTACATTCTGGGGCAGCAGGGCTTCTGGAAGCTCGACCTGGAAGTGGCGCCTCATACGCTTATCCCGCGCCCGGATACCGAGTTGCTGGTCGAAACGGCCCTGCAGTTGCAGCCCGCATCGCCCGCCAAGGTCCTCGACCTGGGTACTGGTACCGGCGCCATTGCCCTGGCCCTGGCCAGCGATTGCCCGGCCTGGCAAGTGACGGCCGTGGACCGCGTCGAGGAAGCCGTGGCCCTGGCCGAGCGCAATCGCCAGCGCCTGGGCCTGGATAACGTTCAGGTGCTTGCCAGCCACTGGTTTGACAGCCTGGCCGGGCAGCGCTTCGACCTGATTCTCAGCAACCCGCCGTACATCCGCGCCGAAGACCCGCACCTGGTCGAAGGTGACGTGCGTTTCGAGCCCAGCAGCGCGCTGGTGGCCGGTACCGATGGCCTGGATGACCTGCGGGTGATCGTCGCCCAGGCGCCGCAGCATCTGCTGCCTGGTGGCTGGTTGCTGCTCGAACACGGTTACGATCAGGCCGCCGATGTGCGTGCCCTGCTGAGCGCACAAGGCTTCACCGAGGTGGCCAGCCGCAAGGACCTGGGTGGCCATGAGCGTATTTCACTGGGGCGCCTGCCATGCTGACCGATCAGGAACTGTTGCGTTACAGCCGGCAGATCCTGCTGGCCCAGGTGGACATCGACGGCCAGCTGCGGCTCAAGCACAGCAAGGCATTGATCGTCGGCCTTGGTGGCCTTGGCTCGCCGGTGGCGTTGTACCTGGCGGCCGCTGGTGTGGGTGAACTGCACCTGGCCGACTTCGACACCGTCGACCTGACCAACCTGCAACGCCAGGTCATCCACGACAGCGACAGCGTCGGCATGAGCAAGGTCGATTCGGCGCTGCAGCGGCTGCAGGCGATCAACCCTGAGATCACCCTGGTCGCCCACCGCCACGCACTGGATGAAGACTCCCTGGCCGCCGCCGTGGCAGCGGTCGACCTGGTGCTGGACTGCTCCGACAACTTCGGTACGCGCGAGGCGGTCAATGCGGCCTGCTTCGCGGCTGGCAAACCGCTGGTGAGCGGCGCGGCAATCCGCCTGGAAGGCCAGCTGTCGGTATTCGACCCGCGCCGTGACAACAGCCCTTGCTACCACTGCCTGTACGGCCACGGCAGCGAAGACGAACTGACCTGCAGCGAAGCCGGCGTGATCGGCCCGCTGGTAGGCCTGGTTGGCAGCTTGCAGGCACTGGAGGCGATGAAGCTGCTGGCAGGCTTTGGCGAGCCACTGGTTGGCCGCCTGCTGTTGATCGATGCCCTTGGCACGCGCCTGCGTGAGCTGCGGGTCAAGCGTGACCCGGCCTGCGCCGTGTGCGGCAAGCGCGATGGCTGAGCGCTGGGCGCCGGTCGGCGTGATGGACTCGGGGGTCGGCGGCTTGTCGGTGCTCGCCGAGATCCAGCGCCTGCTGCCCAACGAGTCGCTGCTTTACGTGGCCGATTGTGGCCATGTGCCCTATGGCGAGAAGTCCCCGGACTACATCCGCCAGCGCTGCCGGCGCATAGCCGAGTTCTTCCAGGCACAAGGTGCCAAGGCGATGGTCCTGGCCTGCAACACCGCGACCGTGGCTGCAGTC
This sequence comes from Pseudomonas sp. URMO17WK12:I7, assembly GCF_003269045.1. NCBI lineage: Bacteria > Pseudomonadati > Pseudomonadota > Gammaproteobacteria > Pseudomonadales > Pseudomonadaceae > Pseudomonas > Pseudomonas sp. URMO17WK12:I7. The sequence goes on from NZ_QLTL01000014.1 coordinate 117,901, forward strand.
GCCGACCTGCGCGAGTTGTACCCCGACTGGCCACTGGTTGGCATGGAGCCGGCAGTCAAGCCAGCTGCTGCTGCCACCCGCTCGGGCGTTGTAGGTGTGCTGGCCACCACGGGCACCTTGCAGAGCGCCAAGTTTGCCGCCTTGCTCGACCGCTTCGCCAATGATGTGCAAGTGGTCACCCAGCCCTGCCCGGGGCTGGTCGAGCTGATCGAAACCGGTGACCTTGGGAGCCCGCAGTTGCGCCAGTTACTGCTGGGTTATGTGCAGCCGCTGCTGGCCGCCGGCTGCGACACGCTGATCCTCGGCTGCACCCATTACCCCTTCCTGCGCCCACTGCTGGCCGAGATGGTGCCCGCCGAGGTGGCCATCATCGATACCGGTGCAGCCGTGGCGCGCCAGTTGCAACGCCTGCTGGCTGCGCGCGAGCTGCTGGCCGACGGGCCGGCTCGCGAAGCAAGCTTCTGGAGCAGCGGCGACCCGCTGGCGTTGAAGCAAATCCTGCCTGTGCTGTGGCAAAGCTCTGACAGTGTGCAACCTTTCGCGTTGTGAAAAAAACGTGAATAGAAGCTGAACTATCTTGCTGCTGCCGATTTCTACCACATGCCTGATGGCACGTGAGTACTAACAACAGTATGGAAAGAAGGATGTTTCTCATGAAGAAACTGCTCGGTTTGGCGGCGGCTGCCGCAGTTACTCTGGGGCAAGTGATGGCTGCGCAAGCGGCCGATGTTTCTTTTTCGGTAGGCCAGACCGGCGACTCCACCATGGTCTATCGGCTGGGGCTTCAGTCGAACTGGGATTCGAGCTGGTGGCAGAGTAGTGTTGGCCGGCTGACCGGATACTGGGACGGGGCCTATACCTACTGGGATGGCGACGAGACAGCGAGCAATCACAGCCTGTCTTTTGCACCCGTGTTCGTCTATGAATTTTCTGGCCAGTCGGTGAAACCGTATATCGAGGCGGGCATTGGCGTGGCGGCATTTTCCAGTACCGAACTTGAAAGCAATGAGCTGGGCTCATCGTTCCAGTTCGAGGACCGGATTGGTTTCGGCTTGCGTTTTGCCGGGGGGCATGAAGTCGGCGTGAGAGCGATCCACTACTCTAATGCAGGCATCAAAGAACCCAACGATGGTGTCGAGAGCTACAGCCTGCATTACCGCATGGCGCTCTGAATCTCCAGGCCATGCCCTGTCAAAGGGCATGGCCTGACTGTCATTTAGCGCGGCAGGGGCCACAAACTGCTGATATCCAGCACCTCCAGCACCAACTCTGGTTCGCGCAACGCCAGTCGCTCCAGCAGTTCATCTGCCGCGCTTTGCGGCGTCCAGGCATCTGGAACGGCATGTACGGAAGTCACCGGCGTCTTCAGCGAATGCGGCGCCACCACGGTTAGGTCAATCCCCTGGTCTTTCAGTACCTTGCGCTGCTCGCGCAACCACTGCGGCACAGTGTTCCAACCTGCCGACACGTGCGTCGGTGAGTAAAGCTGTAAGGCCGAATAACGGTTGAGGATCGCCATGACCTGCGGCTCATGCCCCTGCGCCAGCAACGGTTGAGCATTGGCCAGGCAGTGCTCGGCGGCCAGTTGGTTGCCATGGACGGTGGCCTCAAACAACTCGCTGTCCGCGACACCATCGGCCAGGTAGTCACTGGTCCCGGCGTTGATGATCAACACGTCCAGCGAGCACCAGGCATGGCATATCTGCTCTGCCGCGCTGGTGGCTTTTCCTTTTTCATTCAATTGCCAAGGCAGGCTCAACAGCCGACTACCATGGCGCACTGCCAATGCTTCGAACGCCTCGCTTTCCCTGCCACTTGCTGCAACCCGATGTCCTTGATTGAGCAAGCGCTCCACCAGGGCCAAACCCAGTCCATTGCTGGCCCCCGTAACCCAGAAACGACGCGAGTGATTCAAGCTACTGCCCTCTAAGCCTATCGGCGTGGAAGGCTCTTGAATGCCTCCAGCGCACGGTGGCGACTGCTGGTGAGATCGACAATTGGACTGTGATACTGATTATCGGCAAAGAGATTAGTGTGCTTTAACGGTTGATGGATAGATTTTTCATCCAGACCCCGTAACTCCGGCAGCCAGTGGCGAATAAACCGGCCCTCGGGGTCGAAACGCTGCGACTGCGAAACCGGGTTGAAGATACGGAAATAGGGTACTGCGTCGGTGCCCGTCGAGGCGCTCCACTGCCAGCCACCGTTGTTGGCCGCCAAGTCGCCGTCTATCAGGTGACGCATGAAATGGCGTTCGCCCAGCCGCCAGTCGATCAGCAGGTTCTTGCTGAGGAACATGGCGACGATCATGCGCAGCCGGTTGTGCATCCAGCCGGTGTGCAGCAGTTGGCGCATGGCCGCATCGATGATCGGGAAGCCAGTGCGGCCCTCCTGCCAGGCCTTGAAGTCGTCTGGCGCATTGCGCCACGGCAGAGCTTCGGTCTGTGCGCGGAAAGCCCGATGTCGGGAGACCTGTGGATAACCCGTCAGGATGTGTTTGTAGAATTCACGCCACAGCAGTTCGTTGATCCACGTCTGAATGCCGCTGCTGCCGCTGTCGAACTCACCGCGGTTGCTGGCGAGGGCAGCATGCAGGCATTGCCGGGGCGAGATCACGCCTGCGGCCAGGTAGGCAGACAGCTGGCTGGTGCCGGGCTTGGCCGGGAGGTCGCGCAGGTGCTCGTAGTCCTCGACCGTTTCATCGAGAAAACGGCCGAGCCGCACCTGTGCTTCGCGTTCACCGGCCGGCCAGTGATCGCTCAGGGCGCGGGCAGGCTTGTCGAAGCCATCGATATGCTGCGGGATCGGGTCGCTGGTGATATCCAGTGGCTGCTGGGGTTTCACGCGCCTGGCCAGTGACGGCAGGCTGCGGTGCAGGTGTTCAAGGCAGACTCTCTTGAACTGGCTGAAAACCTGGAAGTAGTCGCCGCTGCGGGTCAAGATGGTGCCCGGGCGGAAGAACAACTGGTCAAGGTAGCTGTGGGCGCGGACACCGGAGTCTTCCAGCAGCTTGCGCGTGGCGGCATCGCGACGCTCTTCGTTGATACCGTATTCGTCGTTCCAGTGCACCGCGTCGATGTTGTGCTGGCGGCAGACTTCGAGCAGGGTGGCCGGTGCCTGGTCCCAGGTATCGATCTTGCGCACCAGCAGCGGGATGTTCAGCGTGTCCAGCGACTGGCGCAGCTGGCGCAGGTTGCGTAACCAGAAATCGACCTTGCAGGCGGCGTCGTCGTGGGCCTGCCATTGGCCGGGGCTGGCCAGCCACAAGGCCACAGTCGGGCCGCGTTCGCAGGCGACGCTGAGGGCGGAGTTGTCATCAATGCGCAGGTCGCTGCGCAGCCAGATCAGTTGCATGGGGTACTCGTCTATACAGGCCGGCGGTCATTGCCTTGCAGCACACGCAATGCCGCCTGCGGGGTATCGAACAGGAAAAGGTCGGATAGGTCCAAAGCGTGCAGCTGCGCCTGGTGCAGGGCGATGGTGGCGCCGCCCAGCAGCTTGGTCCCGGCAATACCCTGCAAGGTACGCTGCAAGGCACTGGCATCGATACGTGGTCCAAGGTGCAGCAGCACGGCCCGCGGTTGCAGGGCGGTCACGGCACGTTGCAGCTGCGCGCTGGCCACCGGTTGCTCAAAAACCTCGACTGGGATGCCGTTGCTGCTCAGCAGCCAGGCGCACAGCCACAGGCTTGGGTCGAACGGGCGCTCACTGTCTTCGCACAGCAGCACGGCCGGCCCTTGTAACGATTGATTGTCGTGATACACCCTGGTCCCGAGCTTGCTGCGCAGCCAGGTGTGGAAAAACACTTGCTCAAGGCGTGCGTTGAAGTGGTTGCGCCAGCGCGCGGCGAGGGATTGCAGTAAGGGCAGCAGCAGTTGTTCACACAAGGTGACGGCGGGGTACAAGGCCATGACCTGGTTAAGCTGCTGGTCGAGGGCGCGCTGGGAAAGGTTGGCGATGGCCTCTATCAGCTGCTGTTGACGCGGTTGCCAGTCGCCCATCGGTGCCCGCTCTGGCGGCTGGTCGAGCAGTTCGCGAACCTGGCCGACTGAAGCGCCGCGTTCAAGCCAGGCAAGAATCGCCTGCACGCGCACGAGCTGGTCTTGCCCGTACAGGCGGTGCCCTTTGGCGGTACGTTGTGGTTTAAGCAGGCCATACCGCCGCTCCCAGGCACGCAACGTGACAGGGTTTACGCCAGTGCGCCGGGCCAGTTCGCCGATCGGCAGGAGTGCTTCAGACAGCATTGCGCAGGCCTAGGCTGGCAGGGTGCGGTTGCAGGTAGGTCTGTTGCTGCAGGTAAGGATCCGGATGCTTGCGCAGGTGATGCTTGAGCAAGGTCAGCGGCACCACCAGCGGTACCTCGCCTTGCTGGTACTGGCCAATGATGTGCTGCAGTTCGGCCTTGTCCTGCTGTGTCAGCGAGTCTTTGAAGTAGCCGCTCAGGTGCTGCAGCACATTGCAGTGGGTGCCACGGCTGGCGCAGCGGCGCAGGGCCTGCATCAGCTGGGTGAAATAGCGTGGCCCGATCTGTTCGGGGTCATCTTCGCGGCTCATGCTGCCCAGCAGGCGGCCGAGCTGGCGATAGGCCTGGGGGTTGTTGGCCATCAGCAGGTACTTGTAGCGTGAATGGAAGTGTACCAGCGCGCCTCGGCTCAAACCTTGCACCAGTAATTGCTGCCAGTCGGCGTACGCATAGACGCGGCTGATGAAGTTCTCGCGCAGCACCGGGTCATGCAGGCGACCTTCCTCCTCCACCGGCAGATCCGGGCGACGGGCACAGAAGGCTGCGGCATACGCCCCCGTGCCGCCTTGCGGCGCGGGGTGGCCGTTGTCCTGATAGACCTTGACCCGTTCCAGGCCGCAGGAGGGGGACTTCTGCATGAAGATGTAGCCACAGATGTCATCGAGCTCATCGGCCATCTGTTCGGCGTAGTTGCGCAGGGGGCGGGTCAGGTCCGTGCCCGGGTTGCGCGTGCCAACCACGGTTGGCCGCTCGGGGTCGCCGACCAGGCGAATAGGCTCGCGTGGTATACCCAGACCAATTGCGACCTCGGGGCACACCGGCAGCCATTCGAAGTGCGCTTGCAGCTGCTCACGGCACAGATCGGAAGCTTTGTGCCCGCCGTTGTAGCGCACATTGTGGCCGGTCAGGCAGGCGCTGATAGCGATACGGGGCTTATGCGCGGGGGCGGTTTCGTGCATGGCTGTCTCCGGAAAACTTGTACATGGAAGAAAGCGCGTACAAGTTTATTCCAGCACAGCCAGAAAGTTATGCAACAAGTATTTCTGTAAAGCGTTGCCAACCGATGTTATTCGAGATGTTCCAGCAGCCGTCGCGCAGCCTCCTGGCCGCTGAGCCAGGCACCTTCGACGCGGCCTGACAGGCACCAGTCGCCGCAGGCATACAGCCCTTGGTCGGCATCGGCCAGTGCGCCCCATTCGTGATTGCCGGCCGGCCTTGCGTACAGCCAGCGATGGGCCAGGGCGAAACTGGGTGCCGGAACTACACAGCCGACCAGCTCGGCGAATTCCCCCCACAGTTGTTCGATGACTTCTTCCTTGGCCAGGTCGATGTGCTGCTTGCTCCAGTCGGACGTGGCGTGCAGCACCCAGGTGTCGAGGTGCTCTTCACGGCCGGGCTTGCTGCGGTTGCGGGCCAGCCAGTCGAGCGCGCTGTCCTGCACGAAGCAGCCTTGCATCGGCGTATCCAGCGCTGTCTGGAATGCCAGGGCGACTGCCCAGGTAGGCTCCATCTGCACACCGGCCGCCACTGCCGCGAGCTTGGGCGTGGCCGCCAGCAGCTGGGTGGCCTGGGGCGCGGGCACGGCGATCACCACGCGGCTGAATGGGCCATGGCTGCACCCTTCAGTGTCTTGCAGGTGCCAGAATTGCTTGCCGCGGAACACCTCGGCGATACGGCAGCCAAAGTTGACCGTGACGTCCTTGAGCAGGCCGCGGGTGATGGCGCTCATGCGAGGCACGCCAACCCAGCGCGTCTGTTCATCGGGGGAGGGGGTGAGCTCGCCATCGCGGTAGTTGTACAGCTGCGGCTTCCATTGCTCGGCCCAGCCAGCGGCTACCCACTGCTGCACCTGCTCGACGAAGCGTCGGTCACGGGCAGTGAAGTACTGCGCGCCAAGGTCGAGCGCGCCGGCTTCGCTGCGCTTGCTGGCCATGCGCCCGCCACTGCCGTGGCCTTTGTCGAACAAGTGAACGGACTGCCCGGCCTTTTGCAGGGCCTGGGCGGCGGAAAGGCCGGCGATACCGGCACCGATGATGGCAATAGGTACTGTCATGATGGCCTCTTCGAACCTTGCTGTAGGCAGACTACGCTGTCTGGCAAACCTGTACAATGCAAAAACTTTGTATAAGGTTATTCCGCTTCATAGCCATGTTGGCCTATGTTTATCCGAGAGCGATGGGTCTGGAAAAGTGCCTTGTTCTTAAAAATAGACCATGGCCGCACGCTGCGAGGACACAGCCATGCATATATTGCTGACAGGTGGTACCGGGTTGATCGGCCAGCACCTTTGCCAATACTGGCTTGGCAAGGGCCATCGCCTCACCGTGTGGAGCCGGCGCCCTGACCAGGTGCCGCGATTGTGTGGCAGCGAGGTGCGTGGCATAGGCCGGCTGGAGGATCTGGGCGCCGATGAGCAGGTGGATGCGGTGGTCAATCTGGCAGGTGCGCCGATCGCCGATCGGCCGTGGTCGGGCTCGCGGCGCAATCTGTTATGGGCCAGTCGTATCACCCTTACCGAACAGCTGCTGGCCTGGCTGGGCAGCCGTGAACAGCGCCCCGAGGTGCTGATTTCCGGTTCCGCCGTGGGCTGGTATGGCGATGGCGGCGAGCGGGAATTGACCGAGGCCTCGCCGCCGGTTCGCGAAGACTTCGCCAGCCAGTTGTGCATCGCCTGGGAAGAAACCGCCCAGCGCGCACAACAGCTTGGCATTCGCGTGGTGCTGGTGCGCACCGGGCTCGTGCTGGCCAGTGACGGCGGCTTTTTGTCGCGCCTGCGCCTGCCGTTCAAGCTGGGGCTTGGCGGGCCGTTGGGTGATGGCCGGCAGTGGATGCCGTGGGTGCATATCGACGACCAGATCGCTCTGATAGATTTTCTCTTGCAGCACAAGGATGCCAGCGGTCCTTATAATGCCTGCGCGCCAGAACCGGTACGCAACCGCGATTTCGCCAAGGCGTTGGGGCGTGCGCTGCATCGGCCAGCGTTCATGCCGATGCCTGGCTTGCTGCTCAAGGCTGGCCTGGGCGAGCTGTCGACCTTGCTGCTTGGCGGCCAGCGGGCGCGCCCGGTGCGTTTGCTGGCGGCAGGCTTCACCTTCCGCTTCAACGATCTGCAATCGGCGCTGGGCAACTTGTCCAGCCGCCTCTGACATAGGACGCTGCATGACCGATCACGCTCTGTTGCTGGTCAACCTGGGCTCCCCGGCCTCCACCTCGGTGGCCGATGTGCGCCGCTACCTCAACCAGTTCCTCATGGACCCCTACGTGATCGACCTGCCCTGGCCGGTGCGTCGGCTGCTGGTGTCGCTGATCCTGGTCAAGCGCCCGGAGCAGTCGGCGCATGCGTATGCTTCGATCTGGTGGGATGAAGGCTCGCCGCTGGTAGTGCTGACCCGCCGCCTGCAGGCGGCGATGGTCGAGCACTGGCCGCACGGGCCGGTGGAAGTTGCCATGCGCTACGGTGAGCCGGCGCTGCCCGAGGTGCTGGCGCGCCTGGCGGCACAAGGTGTACGCAAGGTGACCCTGGCGCCACTTTATCCACAGTTCGCCGACAGCACGGTGACCACCGTGGTGGCGCTGGCGCAGCAGACCGTTGCCGAACGCCACTTGCCGCTGCAGCTGCGGGTGCTGCAACCGTTCTACGACCACCCAGCGTACGTCGAAGCCCTGGTGGCCAGTGCCAGGCCGTATCTGCAGCAGGATTACGACCACCTGCTGCTGAGCTTCCATGGCTTGCCAGAGCGCCATCTGAAGAAGCTCGACCCCACCGGCAAGCATGATTTCCAGGCGGCAGACTGCTGCAAGGACGCCAGCGCCGAGATGCGAGCGGTGTGCTACCGCGGGCAGTGTCTGGCGACAGCCAAGGCCTTTGCGACGAAGATGGGCATCCCCGATGGCAAATGGTCGGTGTCGTTCCAGTCGCGGTTGGGGCGGGCCAAATGGATCGAGCCTTACACCGAGACGCGCCTGGATGAGCTGGCCAAGGCCGGCGTGAAGAAGTTGCTGGTGATGTGCCCGGCGTTCGTTGCCGACTGCATCGAGACGCTGGAAGAGATTGGCATGCGTGGCAGCGAGCAGTTTATCGAGGCGGGCGGCAAGGAGTTGGTGCTGGTGCCGTGCCTGAATGACCACCCGGAGTGGGTGAAGGTGTTGGCGGGGATGTGCGAGAAGGTCTGATTTTTAGTTAATCAGTACCGGCCTCTTCGCGGGTAAACCCGCTCCCACAGATAGGTCACATGCCTTGGCGCAGTGGGGAATCTGTGGGAGCGGGTTTACCCGCGAAGGGGCCGGATCAGGCCAATGCCAGGTCAGTGCTGCTGATCATCCAGCTTCTTGTGCTTCCAGGCATCATTGCCGGGCAGGATCAGGTTCAGCGCGATCGCCACGATGGCGCACAGGGCAATACCCTTCAGGCCCCAGTCGTCCGGGCCGTCGCCACTGCCGACCAACACGCCGCCGATACCAAACACCAGGGTGACAGAAACGATCACCAGGTTGCGCGCTTCGGCCAGGTCGACCTTGTGGCGGATCATGGTATTCATGCCCACCGCCGCGATCGAACCGAACAGCAGGCACAGAATGCCCCCCATCACCGGTACCGGGATGCTCTGCAGCAGCGCGCCGAACTTGCCGATGAAGGCCAGGGTGATGGCGAATACCGCCGCCCAGGTCATGATCTTCGGGTTGTAGTTCTTGGTCAGCATCACCGCGCCGGTCACTTCGGCGTAAGTGGTGTTTGGCGGGCCACCGAACAGGCCAGCTGCGGTGGTGGCCAGGCCGTCACCCAGCAGGGTACGGTGCAGGCCGGGCTTCTTCAGGTAGTCGCGACCGGTTACGCTGCCGACTGCAATCACCCCGCCAATGTGCTCGATCGCCGGCGCCAGGGCAACCGGAACGATGAACAGGATGGCCTGCCAGTTGAAGGCTGGTGCGGTGAAGTTGGGGATTTCCAGCCACGGTGCGGCGGCGATCTTGACGGTGTCGACCACGCCAAAGGCGAACGACAGGGCAAAGCCCACCAGCACGCCGGCAATGATCGGTACCAGGCGGAAGATGCCCTTGCCGAACACGGCCACGATCAGTGTGGTCAGCAGCGCTGGCATGGAGATCAGCATTGCCGTCTTGTACGGCAGCAGCACGCTGCCGTCACCGGCCTTGCCCATCGCCATGTTGGCAGCGATCGGCGCCATGGCCAGGCCGATGGAAATGATCACCGGGCCGATCACCACGGGTGGCAGCATGCGGTCGATGAAGCCGGTGCCCTTGATCTTCACCATCAGGCCCATGAAGGTGTACACGAAACCTGCAGCCATCACGCCGCCCATGGTCTCGGCCAGGCCGAACTGGCCCTTGGCGAGGATGATCGGGGTGATGAAGGCAAAGCTCGAAGCCAGGAATACCGGTACCTGACGGCCGGTGACCAGCTGGAACAGCAGGGTGCCGATACCGGCGGTGAACAGGGCCACGTTCGGGTCGAGGCCGGTGATCAGCGGCATCAGCACCAGCGCGCCGAATGCCACGAAGAGCATCTGCGCGCCCGAGACGACCTGGCGCCAGAGCGGGTCGTTGAAGCCGTCCTGCATGGTCAGGCGTCCTTCTGCTTGGTGCCGAAGATCTTGTCACCGGCATCGCCCAGGCCTGGGACGATGTAACCATGCTCGTTCAGGCGCTGGTCGATCGAGGCGGTGTAGATCTGTACATCCGGGTGGGCTTTTTCCACCACGTCGATGCCTTCTGGCGCGGCGACCAGGACCATGGCGCGGATCTCCTTGCAACCGGCCTTCTTCAGCAGGTCGATGGTGGCGACCATCGAGCCGCCGGTGGCGAGCATCGGGTCGATGATCAGGGCCAGGCGCTGGTTGATGTCCGGCGCGAGCTTTTCCAGGTAGGTGTGCGCTTCGAGGGTCTCCTCGTTGCGGGCAACACCGACGGCGCTGACCTTGGCGCCCGGGATCAGGCTGAGCACGCCATCGAGCATGCCGATGCCGGCGCGCAGGATCGGTACCACGGTGATCTTCTTGCCGGCGATCTTTTCAACTTGCACCTTGCCGCACCAGCCGTCGATCTCGTAGGTTTCGAGGGGCAGGTCCTGGGTAGCTTCGTAGGTCAGTAGCGCGCCGACTTCCTGGGCGAGTTCGCGAAAATTCTTGGTGCTGATATCGGCACGGCGCATGAGGCCGAGCTTGTGGCGGATCAGCGGATGGCGGATCTCACGAGTAGGCATGGGGGGCTCCGAAAGGCGGGCAAAAAAACCGCGCTAGATTAATCTATTCAGCCATTGCTGTCGTGTAGTCCTTTTGCACGTTAGTCCATAAATGCTTGATCTGTGACGAGCGGATGCGTACCTTTGCCCGCTTTTCCAAAATGCCCCCCCTGGAGAGCGCCATGTCCGCCGATCTCGAGCACATCCGTCACGTCATGCGCGAGGCAGACTGCCTTTACAACGAAGCTGAAGTCGAAGCGGCCATCGCCAAGGTCGGCGAGCAGATCTGCAAGGACCTGCACGATACCAACCCCGTGGTGTTCTGCGTGATGAACGGCGGCCTGATCTTCGCCGGCAAACTGCTGACCCACCTGCAGTTCCCGCTGGAGGTCTCGTACATCCATGCAACCCGTTACCGCAACCAGACCAGTGGTGGCGAGTTGTTCTGGAAGGCCAAGCCGGAAGTGTCGTTCATCGACCGTGACGTGCTGATCGTCGATGACATCCTGGACGAGGGCCACACCCTTAGCGCCATCATCGAGTTCTGCAAGCATGCCGGTGCGCGCGCGGTACACACCGCCGTACTGATCGACAAAGACCACGACCGCAAGGCCAGCCCGGGCCTGAAGGCGAGCTATGCCGGCCTGCCGTGCATCGATCGCTATATCTTCGGTTACGGAATGGACTATAAAGGCTACTGGCGTAACGCTAACGGCATTTTCGCGGTCAAGGGACTGTAAGGATAGTAACCATGAGTCAGCCTTCATTTATCGATCAAGCATTGCTAACCGGGCTGGCGCAAAAAGCCGCCGATGCTCCACGTCTGCGGCACCATCACAACTTCCATGAGATGGAAGACCCTTGCCATCGCCTGGCGATCGGCCTGCAGCCATCGACCTACATCGCCCCGCACCGGCACCTGAGTGACGACAAGGCCGAAACCTTTCTCGCGCTCAAAGGCCGCATCGGCCTCTTGCTGTTCGATGAGCAGGGCGCGCTGGTCAGTACACGCGTTCTTGAAGCCGGAGGCGAGTGCATGGGTGTAGACCTGCCGCCTGGCGTCTACCATGGCCTGGTGGCACTCGAGCCCGACACCATCATGTTCGAGTGCAAGGCCGGCCCATACCGCCAGTTGGCCGAGGGTGAGCATGCGCCATGGGCGCCACGTGAGGGTGAGGCCGGCGTGGCTGAATACCAGGCCTGGATGCTCGCGCAGTTCGCTTGAGATCTGCTGTTGCCTGCGTGCTAGAGTGCTCCTTCATGCCAAGGAGCCTCACATGCGTGCGATTCTTCCCCTGCTGCTGGCGGTGAGCTTGCCCATCGCCGCCGCACCGCTGCACAGCCAGTTCCTCCCGCCCGATGACCAGTCCCTGCGCCAGGAAGCACCGACCGGCCAGCAACTGCTGCAAGTCACCGACTACTCGGTGGTTGTAGGGGCCCAGCGCCAGTCTGACCAGCAACCGATCCCGATCACCGCTTCGCTGCAGATGCGCCTCAAAGGCAAGCCGCTGAGCAAGGGCGCGACAATCGGCCAGGTGCTGCTCAACTTCGACGGGGAGGCTGGCAAAAGCCTGAAGAAACCGGTGTACGACGACAAGACCCGAACCTTGAGCCTGAATTACCCGGTCAGCGATTATCGGGTGATCATGGACCTGCTGCGTAACGAGACGGTCTATGTGCAGTTCCTGACCTACGCCAACGGCCATATCTGGGCCGACCTGCACACCGGCACCGTACGTTCGCGTTGAGGCGTGCCGCCTGTGGGGGGTACACTGCCGGCCTTCGAAATTCCATGATGGTCAGTTGGAGCCGGCAATGCGCAAAGACAAGAAGCAGGTGATTGGTGACGAAATCAGCGACGACTACATCAAGTCGTTCCTACAGTTTGAGCCGGCCGATGGCGTGACCTCGCCTTCGCACCACAAGCTGATCAAAGGCTACCGCGGCCTGCGTGTCGATGACTTCGAGCGCTTCGTGGGCTTCTTCGTCGAAGCCGGCCTGGACCTGGATGGCAAGGACGAGCACGGCAAGACTTTCGTTGAAGTGATCGCCGACCAGCGCAACGCTCCGGAATACGTCGAGATCATCGCCAAGGCCCGCGGCTGATCTGCAGGCTTGTCCCGGCCTCTTCGCGGCGGTTCGACGCTTCGATGAACCCGCTCCCACAGGAATTGCGCTGCCCTCGAGAGCAGCGCAGTCTCTGTGGGGGCGGGTTTACCCGCTAAAGGGCCGGCACAGGCTGATAGAGATTTCAGGCACAAAAAAACGCCCCGAGGGGCGTTTTTTGGTTTCAGGCCGGCTTAGGCGTAATGCTTGGCCGGGCTGTCTTCCACCAGTTCCAGCGCCGCATCGTTGTCGGCACTGATCTTGCGGTACAGGGCGGCATCGGCGGCCAGGGCCTTCTCGCGAGCCGGGAAGATTTCCTTGAGCTTGGCAGCCCAGGCACCTTTGGCCTGCTCGGGGAAGCAGCGCTCGATCAGTTCAAGCATGATCGACACGGTCACCGAAGCACCCGGCGAAGCGCCGAGCAGTGCCGCCAGGCTGCCGTCCTGTGCCGAGACCAGCTCGGTACCGAACTGCAGGATGCCGCCTTTCTTCGGGTCCTTCTTGATGATCTGCACGCGCTGGCCGGCCACTTCCAGACGCCAGTCTTCGGCTTTGGCTTGTGGGTAGAAGCGGCGCAGCGATTCCAGGCGCTGCTCCATCGACTGCATCACTTCGCTGACCAGGTACTTGGTCAGGTCCATGTTGTCGCGGGCCACAGCCAGCATCGGGCCAATGTTGCCCATGCGTACCGACAGCGGCAGGTCCATCAGCGAGCCATGCTTGAGGAACTTGGTGGTAAAGCCGGCGTAGGGGCCGAACAGCAGCGAAGTCTTGCCGTCCACCACGCGGGTGTCCAGGTGCGGCACCGACATCGGCGGTGCGCCGACGGCAGCCTGGCTGTACACCTTGGCCTGGTGCTGCTTGACGATTTCCGGGTTGTCGCAACGCAGCCACTGGCCGCTGACCGGGAAGCCGCCGAAGCCTTTGCTTTCCGGGATGCCGGACAGTTGCAGCAGCGGCAGGGCGGCGCCGCCAGCGCCGAGGAAGACGAAGCGGGCGTCGACTTCGCGGGCACCGCCGCTGTTGACGTCCTTGATGCTCACGGTCCAGCCGCTGCCTTTACGGCGCAGGCCGACGACTTTCTTGCTGTACTTGACCTGCGCGTCGGCGCTGTCGCCCAGCACTTTGAGCAGCTTGTTGGTCAGAGCGCCGAAGTTGACGTCGGTGCCTTTGGCCACGCGGGTTGCAGCGATGCGCTGGTCGGCTGGGCGGCCTGGCATCATCAGCGGCATCCACTCGTTCATCACGGCCTTGTCTTCGGTGTATTCCATCTCGGAGAAGGCGTGGTGCTGCTTGAGCAGCTCGAAGCGCTTCTTGAGGAAGGACACGCCCTTGTCACCTTCGACATAGCTCAGGTGCGGGACCGGGTTGATGAAAGCACGTGCCGAGCCGAAGGTGCTCTTCTTGCTCAGGTAAGCCCAGAACTGGCGCGAGACCTCGAACTGGGTGTTGATGTGTACGGCCTTCTTGATGTCGATGCTGCCATCGGCGGCCTGGGGCGTGTAGTTCAGCTCGCACAGGCCGGCGTGGCCGGTACCTGCGTTGTTCCAGGGGTTGGAGCTTTCCGCGGCTCCGGAGTCCATTGCCTCGACGACCTCAAGCTTCAGGGTCGGGTCAAGCTCCTTGAGCAGTACGGCCAGGGTGGCACTCATGATGCCCGCGCCTACCAGTACCACATCAACCGATTCGTTCTGCGCCATTTAACGCGTCTCCACAATCTACAGCTACCTAATTGACAGCATAGGACCACTGGGGTTGCCAGGATCGCCATGTCCGACTCTTCGCAGTTCTTGCCACTTCCGCGGACACCGCCAATCAGTCTTTGGGTTGCGATATTGAACCCTGATTGCCACGGGTGCGGCAATTCGACTTATGGTCAAGGTGTCGTGCGTGCGCTATGGAACGACCTCAGGCACTCATCCGAAATGAGCGCTTCAGCCGCCTGTTCAGGGCTGTTCGGGACACATCTGCCGCTTTTGCACATGCCAGACTGTTCATTTGCTCGCCACACTCTTGTGAAGTAGTGAAAACCGTTTTTTCACGCTCTTTTGGAGTCGTGAACCTCAAAAGGGGACTGCGCGATGGCAACCCGCAGGTTCATGCAGTGCGAAGGGCCGGAAAAGCAGGCACGACAGCCGATGCAAGACCTGAGTGGAAGGCTCTCTGTGGGCGAAGCGGGTGAAGGTGCCGGGGTCAATCGGCAAATGCGGGGCCCGATCAGGAGACGTCCTTATAATCGGGGGGAGATTATAACGATGTCGCGGGCAGAAAGGTCGTTATTCGTGGTTTTTATTGCAGCGTTTGTCAGGCCGCGAGGATGCGCTGGTGCCAGCGGCGGCTTGCAGAAGCGCAAACCCGGGCTTCGGCGGGCAGCTCACGGCCCAGCCAGGCGAGCTGGATTTCACTGATACGCACCCATCCGCTGCCGCTTGGTGCCTGGCTGCACTGCTTGAAAGCCAGGCATTTGCCGTCGGCGTCGAGGCGGGCATAGGCATTGTGGCGCGGGCGTTGGCCGAGCAGTGTCCAGAGCGAAGCCATGGCGGTGCGTCCTGTGCGTTTGGGCTTGGCGCAAGGATAAGGGCGTGGCCATGAAACGATTGTGACAAGCGGGCCGGACCGATGACTGGTTTGTGCCTGGCTGGGTATACTGTGGGCCTTTGCCGTATTTTCTGGAGAAACGCGCATGTTGCAACGTCTGTTGTTCGGTTTGATCGCCGTGGCCAGCCTCAGCCTGGTCGGTTGTGCCCACAGCCCGCAACAACTTAGCCCGCAACCCACGCTCAAGGCTCAACTCGCTCCGGTCGGCCACGGCCAGCCGGTGGTGGTCAAGGTGGTCGATGGGCGGGCTTCGCAGTCCCTGGGCACCCGCGGTGGCATGTACCCCGAGACCAGCACCATCAGCGTCAGTGGCAATGATGTCGTGCCCAAGCTGCAGGCCCAGGCCGAAGCCGCCGTGCGCCTGCTCGGCTTCACCCCGACGCCGAACGCCTACAACGCACCGCAACTGACCGTGACCCTGGCCGAGCTGAAGTACCAGTCGCCGAAGGACAAGCTGTACGTGACCGAAGCTACCATCGGCGCCACCTTCCGAGCCGATGTGGCGAATGCCAACCGCCGTTACAGCGGCCGTTACGGTGCTTCGCTGGACCAACGCTTCGGCATGGCGCCGAACCAGGAAACCAACACCACCCTGGTAAGTGATGTACTGAGTGATGCGCTGACCCGCCTGTTCAAGGACCCGACCATCGGTCAGGTGCTGGGCGAATAAGTCTTCCGTCGCAATGAAAAACCCGCTACCTGAGCGCCAGGTAGCGGGTTTTTTGTTGTCGGTACCGAACTAGGCGGCTTGTATGTGGAAGTCCAGCAAGCTGACACCCGTGCTGGCATCCACCTCGGGCAGGTCCTCGTGCACATGGCCACCCAGTGCGCAGTAGACCAGCCACTGGCGGTCCTGGACATTGATGGCAAAACCATCGATCAACGCCTGTTGCTCATCACTTTGAGCCACGAGATAGAGGCGGTCCTGGTTTTCGGCGTGCAGCATCAACAAGCTCCGGTTCGGGAAAAGGCCGATAGAGTGGCCTGCCCTGATGACGAGAGCGTGACAGATGAAATTAAGTGACACTTTGTCGCCAAGACCGGGCGGGTTGGTCGCACTTCGGTAGAATGCCGGGCTTCGCTGTGGCTATGACCGAGGTTGCGTGATGTCCTTGCAAGTGCTCTGGGGGTTTCTTTCCGCCCACCCGACCAAGCTGATCAATCTGCTGGCGCTGTTGTTGACCTGCCCAGGCGGGCTGCTGCTGCAGAATGCGCGGCGGCGTGAGGCGATCAGCCGCGAAAGTTTGGCGTTGGAAGAGGGGCCAGTGGATACATTCGACCAGCGTGTGCCGCGCTACTACTACATCCTCGGGTTTTCGTGCCTGGCCATGGCCCTGCTGCTGTCCTGGTTCAGCACCTGGATCTGAAATGCCTGGGGCTGCAAAGCAGCCCCAAATTCGGTCAGGCAACCGGCGCCTGCTGCTTGACCTGATATTGGTTGCGCACCGGCGTCGCATACTGCAACACCAGATACGGCCGCTGTTCCTCAGGGCAGGCGTCCAGGCGGCGTTGCCATTCTTCCCTGGCCTTGGCCAGTTCTTCAGCCGGGAACACCTGCTCGGCACTCGGCACCTGCAGTGCCTCGTCCTTCTCGCTCCACATCGCATAGGCCAGGTAATGCACCGGGAACAGGCGGTAGCCGCCGAGGATCTGCCGGTCGGTTTCCTGTGCCAGCTGCTTGGTGTCCTCGTAGTACTCGGTTACCGGTGGCGCGAAGTTGATGTGCACCCGGCCCTTGTAGCCAGTGATGCCCTTGGCGATGCTGTTGTCGTCCTCGCCCGGCGCCTTCTTGTAGGTGCCGGTGGTGGCGCGGATGTACAGCTCGCGGGCCTTGGCCTGGTCGCACGGGTCGTATTCGTAGCTGATCGACACCGGGATCAGGTTCAGGCTCTGGATCACCGCGCCGAACGGCTCGTCCTTGCGGCTCATGTGGAACATCTTGAGGATCGCCGAATCGGTACGGTCGTCACCGTCCTTGGCGCGGCCTTCGGCCTGGGCGATCCAGATCGACGTGCCGTCATTGCGGATCGAGTGGTTGATGTAAGCCGAGAGCAACTGGTAGGCCGCGAGCTTTTCGCGGCGGCCACTGATCGAGCGGTGCACGATGAAGCTCTTGTTCAGGCGCATCATGTCGCTGACGAACGGCTTCTGCAGCAGGTTGTCGCCGATGGCGATGCGGGGTGTCGGCAGGCCGGCGTGGTACACCGCGTAGTTGACGAAGGCCGGGTCCATGACGATGTCGCGGTGGTTGGCCAGGAACAGATAGGCCGTGCCCGACTTGAGCTGTTCGACGCCAGAATAGGTGACGCCGTCGGTGGCACGTTCGATGGTCTGGTCGACGTAGTACTCGACTTTGTCCTGCAGGGTCGACACGCAGGTGACGCCGGCGAATTCCTTGCGCAGGCGCCGGGCGATCAGCGGCTTGAGCAACCAGCCGAGGGCACCAGCGGTACGTGGGAATTTGAAGTGGGTGAGGATATCGAGGAATGCCGGGTCGCTGAGCAGGCGTGCCAGAACGGCAGGGACCTCAGCGTCGTCGTACGGTCGGATGGCATCGAATTCGCCCATCATGCTCTCTTGTTGGAAACGGCTAGGGTAATAAGGTAAGGGGTGGGGCCCGAAAAACGGCTCGGGCACACTCAAGCCCTGTAAACAGACCGGCAATTATACGCACAAGTCACCTCGGAGGCCGCGATGCTCGAACAAGCGTTCTACGATTGCCCTTATTGTGGCGAGGAAGTCGAAACCACAGTGGACCTGTCCGGGGGGGATCAGGAGTACATCGAGGACTGCCAGGTGTGCTGCAAGCCTATCCGCTTTGTGCTGCAGGTTCATGGCGACGAATGGATGCTGGATGTCTACGGTGAGAACGACTGATGCGGCGGATCTACGAACCTGAAAACCTGCTGGAAGCTGAAATGTTGCTGGGCATGCTCGCCAGCGAGGGCATTCAAGTGCACCTGGCCGGTCGCGACCTGATGGGTGCTGCCGGCGAATTGCCGTTGCAGGGCCTGCTCGGGCTTGCGGTGCCCGACGAGCAGGCCGAGTACGCACGGCAACTGATCGATGCGTACAATGGTGCCCAGCCGCTTGCCGGCGACGAGCCGGAGAGTCATCCCGGTACCTTGATCTGCTAGGTTCTGAAATCGCCCATGTGTGGACGTTACGCCCTGTTTCGCTGGCCCCAGGCGCTGGCCAGCCTGCCGGGCTTCCCTGCCGGCCAGCCGGCCCAATGGAATATCGCGCCCGGTGCCTCGGTGCTGATCCAGCGCCAGCTCGATGGCCAGCAGCAACTGGCCAAGGCGCGCTGGGGGCTGACCCCGGCCTGGCTCACCGACCTTTCCCGCACCCCCGCCCATGCCCGGGCCGAGACCTTGGTCGAGCAGCCGATGTTCCGCGAAGCGTTTCGTCTGCGCCGTTGCCTGATGCCGGCCAACGGTTTTTACGAGTGGCGCGGTTCGGTGCGTAAGCGGCCTTACTGGCTGACGCCGGGGGAGGGCGCATCGTTGTATTTTGCCGCCGTGTGGGAAGCCTATCCGGTGCAGGACCAGGTGTGGCTGAGCTGCGCGGTGGTGACCCAGGCCGCGATGAATCAGCGCCGGCCGTTGATTCTCGACCAGGCCGGCCAAGCCGCCTGGCTGGACCCGGACACACCGCTGGCGCGCCTGCATGAGCTGCTCGCCAGCCCGCCGGCGACACTGCGTGAGCGGGCCCTTGCGAATTTCGTCAACGACCCGAAACTGGACGCGCCGGAGTGCCTTACACCGGCTTAGGTAAAATCTTCCCTGCGGCTATGGCGGGGTACGGGTGACTCGGCCTAGGATACGGCGCATGTAAAAAGGGAGTGTTTTCATGCGTAAGTCTTTTGTCGTCAGCCTGTTGAGTGCTGGCATCCTGCTAGCTGGCTGCCAGGCGGTGAATACCACCAGTGGCGGTGCTGTCGGCGTCCAGCGTCAGCAATACATGTTCAGCATGCTTTCGACCGATGAGGTCAACCAGATGTACGCCCAGTCCTACCAGCAGACCCTCGGTGAGGCTTCGAGCAAGGGCGTGCTCGACAAATCCAGTGCTGACGCCAAGCGCGTGCAGGCCATCGCCAGCCGGCTGATCGCCCAGGCGCCGCAGTTCCGCCCTGATGCCGCGCAATGGAACTGGGAAGTCAACGTCATCAAGAGTGACGAGCTCAATGCCAACTGCGGGCCGGGCGGCAAGATCATCGTCTACACCGGGCTGATCGATCAGCTCAAGCTCACCGATGCGGAAATTGCCGCTGTGGTCGGGCACGAAATCGCCCACGCCTTGCGCGAGCACAGCCGCGAAGCGATGTCCAAGGCCTATGGCGTAGAGATGGCGCGCCAGGGCGCGGGTGCATTGTTTGGCCTTGGCCAGAACAGCATGGCCATGGCCGACACCGTGGTGAACTACGCCATGACCTTGCCCAACAGCCGCGCCAACGAGAACGAGGCCGACCTGATCGGCCTTGAGCTGTCGGCGCGTGCCGGCTACGACCCAAATGCCGCGATCACCTTGTGGAACAAGATGAGCAAGGCTTCGGAAGGTGCGCCGCCTGAGTTCATGAGCACTCACCCGGCGTCGAGCAGCCGGATTGCCTCGTTGCAGGCGGCCATTCCGAAGGTGATGCCGCTGTACGAAGCGGCCAAGAAGTAAGCTCGCTGGGGCTGCTTTGCAGCCCTTCGCGACACAAGGCCGCTCCTACAAGAGAATGCAATAACCTGTAGGCGCGGCCTTGTGTCGCGAAAAGGGCGCAAAGCGCCCGCTGCTTTCAACTTTTTTATCCCACCCAGCCGCTGGTCTTCATCGCCGAGTACACGGCCACGATCGCCAGCACGAAGAACGCGGCAGCTGCCAGGCGACGGATCAGCGTCAGTGGCAGTTTCTCAGCGGCGAAGTTACCCGCCAGCACCACCGGCACGTTGGCAATCAGCATGCCCAAGGTGGTCCCGAGGATGACCAGGATCAGGTGCGGATACTGGGCAGCCAGCATCACCGTGGCGACCTGGGTCTTGTCACCGATCTCGGCCAGGAAGAAGGCGATCAGCGTGGTCAGGAACGGGCCGAAGCGGCGTGCCGGGTTCTCGTCATCGTCCATCTTGTCGGGTACCAAGGTCCACAGCGCAGTGGCGGTAAAGCTTGCGGCAAGCACCCAGTGCAGCACCGACTCGGTGAAGAAACTGCCGACCCAGGCACCCACTGCACCGGCGGCCGCATGGTTGGCCAGGGTGGCGGCGATGATGCCGGCGATGATTGGCCAAGGCTTGCGGAAGCGTGCGGCGAGGATGAGTGCGAGCAATTGCGTCTTGTCGCCGATTTCAGCCAAGGCAACGATTGCGGTGGGGACCAACAGAGATTCCAGCATCAGGATTCCTACGGGGGCGGGTCGACACGGCTATGACACGTACAGCCTCCCCGCCCCGGGTAAGGTGTGCGTGTCATAGGTCTTGTCAAACCCCGGACCTGTCTGTGCAGGTCGCTGGGTCGCACGCGCCATGGCCTGTGGGCCAAGTATGTTGACGCGTACCGGGCGAGCAGGGCGCTCGCGGGAGACTACTCCCCTAGGACGGTGCGGATTCTGCCTAGCCGAATCGGTTTCGGCAAGCCCTGTTTTTATCCGCGTGTGGCGCGATAGATACGGAAGCCATCGGCCTCGGCGCAGGTCTGGCAGTTGCCAAGGGCGCCCTCGATCAATGGCTGATAGCGCAGGAAGCTATTCGCTACAAGGCGCATTTCTCCACCTTTTCGCAGATGTTGGCCGGATTTTTTCAGCAGGTTCTCCGACGCCTGGTAATTGGTGTGCACCCCGGTGTGGAACGGTGGGTTGCTCAGGATCAGGCTCAGGTCGGTGGGCGCGGCATCGATGCCATCGCCACTGATGACCTCGCCCTCAAGGCTGTTGGCCGCCAGTGTCAGGCGGCTGGCTGCGACGGCAAAGGCGTCGACATCCAGCAGCGTGACCCGGCTGTGTGGGTAACGTCGTTTTACTGTGGCACCCAGCACGCCAGCACCACAGCCGAAGTCGAGCACGTGACCGACCGGCAGGTTGTCCAGGTGCTTGAGCAGCAGGGCGGTGCCGCGGTCAAGGCGGCCGTGGCTGAACACTCCTGGCAGGCTCACCACCTGCAGTGGGCCGTCTTCGAGGTCGAGCGTGAAGCGCTCGGCCAGGCTTTCCAGTGGTTTGGCTTGTGGGGCGTTGTCCACGGTCACCTGCCACAGCTGGCAATGCCGTGCGCTATCGAGCTTGCGTGGTTTGCCGAACGCCTGCAGCTGCTTGGCTGCGCCTTCGATGCCGCCACGCTTTTCCCCCACCAGGTACAGCTCTCGGCCGGCCAGGCGTGAGGCCAGGGCATTGAGCAGGTAAGCCGCCAGTTCGCGCGACTTGGGCAGGAACAGCACGGCCGCCTCGAAAGCCACCGGCGGCACGTCGACACCATAGTGGCTGCGCCCGGCGAAGCGGCTGTCGAGCATGGCCTGGTCACCGGCGTGCCAGGCCCAGCCATGGGCCTGGGGCAGTTGCCCAAGCAGGCCGTCGGCGGGGGCGCCAGCGAGCAGCAGCGGGCCCTGGAACAGCTCTGCCTGGCGGAGCAATACTTCACTGCGCGGGTCCATGGACGACGCCTCCTGAAAAAAGTGGCGCAGTGTAGCAGAGCCGGGCTCTTGACTCAGCTGACCACGCGGCGGGGCTGGCCTTTGAAGAAAGCCTCGGCGTTTTCGCTGAGCTGGCCGACGATGCGCTGGCGCGACTCCACCGCGCCCCAGGCGCTGTGCGGGGTAATCAGCAGGCGCGGGATGTCCTTTTCCAGCAGCGGGTTGCCATTGACCGGCGGCTCGACGCTCAGCACATCGGTGGCGGCGCCGCCCAGGTGGCCATTGCGCAAGGCGTCGGCCAAGGCCTGTTCGTCGATCAGGCCGCCACGGGCGGTGTTGACCACCAGCGCGCCTTTTTTCAGCAGCGCCAGTTCGCGGGCGCCGATCATGTGCCGGGTGTGCTCGTTGAGTGGGCAGTGCAGGGTCAGCGCGTCGACCTGCGGCAGCAGTTGGTCCAGCGCCAGGCGGTCATCACGGGCCGGGCGGCCAGGGATCTGCCCGCTCAGCACGCGCATGCCGAAGGCTTCGGCCAGGCGTGCCACTGCGCCACCCAGTTCGCCATGGCCGAGCAGGCCGAGGGTCTTGCCTTCTAGTTCGACAATCGGGAAATCGAGCAGGCAGAACTGGCTGGCCTTGGCCCACTGGCCGTCTGCCACCGCCTGATTGTAGTCGCACAGGCGCGTGGCCAGGGCCAGCAGCAGGGCGATGGTGTGCTGGGCTACCGATGGCGTGCCATAACCCTGGCAGTTGCAGACGGTGATGCCCTGGGCGCGGGCAGCGGCCAGGTCGACATTGTTGGTGCCGGTCGCGGCCACCAGGATCAGCTTCAGCTGCGGGTTGGCGGCCAGTGCGGCGGCATCGAGCATGACCTTGTTGCTGACCACCGCGACAGCGCCCTGCAGGCGTTCGGCGACCTGCTCCGGGCGGGTGGCGGCAAACAGCTCGAATTCGTCGAACTGCTGCTGCAACGGCGACAGGTCGAGGTCGCCAAGGTCCAGGGATTGGTGATCGAGAAACACGGCACGGCGCAAGCTGGGCATCACGGGAAGCTCCGGTGGCAGGGCAGGGGTTGATCCATCAACCCGCACAATGCCACTCATACCTTGCACCGCCAAATCATTCCTTCGGCTGATTTGACCGTCACATTGAGCTACTACAGTAGATCCAGACTTGTTCGGCATGCTTTTCAGAAAAGGGATCACCATGTTGCAGA
Organism: Pseudomonas sp. URMO17WK12:I7; assembly: GCF_003269045.1. Lineage (NCBI taxonomy): Bacteria > Pseudomonadati > Pseudomonadota > Gammaproteobacteria > Pseudomonadales > Pseudomonadaceae > Pseudomonas > Pseudomonas sp. URMO17WK12:I7. The sequence goes on from NZ_QLTL01000014.1 coordinate 140,863, forward strand.
CCCGCATCATCAAGCCCGCCGAGGGCGCCTATACCTTCCCTCTGTTGATCAAGCGCCTGCTGATGTCCGGCAGCCGCTACGAAAAGACCCGCGAGATCGTCTATCGCGATCAGCTGCGCCTGACTTATCCGCAGCTGAACGAGCGTATCGCCCGCCTCGCCAACGTGCTCACCGAAGCCGGGGTCAAGGCGGGTGACACTGTGGCGGTGATGGACTGGGACAGCCACCGTTACCTGGAGTGCATGTTCGCCATCCCGATGATCGGCGCGGTGGTGCACACCATCAACGTGCGTCTCTCGCCCGAGCAGATCCTCTACACCATGAACCACGCCGAAGACCGCTTCGTGCTGGTCAACAGCGATTTCGTCGGCCTCTATCAGGCCATTGCCGGGCAGCTGACCACGGTCGACAAGACCGTGCTGATCACCGATGGCCCGGACAAGACTGCCGAGCTGCCGAACCTGATCGGCGAATACGAACAACTGCTCGCCGCTGCAAGCCCGCGCTACGACTTCCCGGATTTTGACGAGAACTCGGTGGCCACCACCTTCTACACCACCGGCACCACCGGCAACCCCAAGGGTGTCTACTTCACCCACCGCCAGCTGGTGCTGCATACCCTGGCCGAAGCCGCGGTGACCGGCAGCATCGACAGCGTGCGCCTGCTTGGCAGCAACGACGTGTACATGCCGATCACGCCAATGTTCCACGTGCATGCCTGGGGCATCCCCTATGCGGCCACCATGCTTGGCATGAAGCAGGTCTACCCGGGCCGCTACGAGCCGGACATGCTGGTCAAGCTGTGGCGCGAAGAGAAGGTCACTTTTTCACACTGTGTGCCGACCATTTTGCAGATGCTGCTCAACTGCCCGTCCTCCCAGGGCGAGAACTTCGCTGGCTGGAAGATCATCATCGGCGGCAGCGCGCTCAACCGGGCGTTGTACGAAGCGGCGCTGGCCCGGGGTATCCAGCTGACGGCGGCGTACGGCATGTCGGAGACCTGCCCACTGATTTCCGCCGCGCACCTGAATGACGAGCTGCAGGCCGGCAGCGAGGATGAGCGCGTCACCTATCGCATCAAGGCCGGTGTGCCGGTGCCGCTGGTGGAAGCGGCGATCGTCGATGGCGATGGCAAATTCCTGCCGGCCGATGGCGAGACCCAGGGCGAACTGGTGCTGCGTGCGCCATGGCTGACCATGGGGTACTTCAAGGAGCCGGAAAAGAGCGAGGAGCTGTGGCAGGGTGGCTGGCTGCACACCGGTGACGTCGCCACCCTCGACGGCATGGGCTACATCGACATCCGCGACCGCATCAAGGACGTGATCAAGACCGGCGGCGAGTGGATCTCCTCGCTCGACCTCGAAGACCTGATCAGCCGTCATCCGGCCGTGCGCGAGGTGGCAGTGGTAGGGGTAGCCGACCCGCAATGGGGCGAGCGCCCGTTCGCCCTGCTGGTGGTGCGTGACGACAAGGCGATCGATGCCAAGGCGCTCAAGGAGCACCTCAAGCCATTCGTCGAGGAAGGGCACATCAACAAGTGGGCCATTCCAAGCCAGATCGCCATTGTTACTGAAATTCCCAAGACGAGCGTCGGCAAGCTCGACAAGAAGCGCATCCGCCAGGACATCGTGCAGTGGCAGGCCAGTAACAGTGCCTTCCTGTCTACCTTGTAGGCACGCCGCGGGCTGCGCACGACACAATGTGGCCCGCATGCTAGACAGGTTCAAACCTTGCCAAACGAAAAATATCGGCCATGCTTCAGCACGGCCAATGCGCTGCCCGGGAAACGCCGGGGCAATTTGGCACCTGGTGCGCAAATCACACTTTAGAGGGATCAAGCACCTGAGCCTGCTGGCTATAGTCGGGGTCAGGGGATTTTCAGGAATGGGGGAGGGCGGCACGCGCAAGACGTGCCGCTGCGGGGGAAACCTGCACACCGGTCGCTCGGGCCGTTTCTGAAAGGACTCACTGCCATAACAATAAAGTACATGGAGTAGCGTCGATGAAATCTGCATATCCGTTCTGGCGCCGGGCCAAGTTGCCCTTGGCCGTCAGCCTTGCTTCCACGCTCGCAAGTCCTGCTTTCGCTGTCAGTTTCAACATTGGTGAAATCGAAGGCCAGTTCGACTCGTCGCTCTCCGTTGGCGCCAGCTGGTCCACTGCCAACCCCAACAAGAACCTGATCGGGGCCAACAACGGCGGCAAGGGCCTGTCGCAGACCTCCGACGATGGCCACCTGAACTTCAAGAAGGGCGAAACCTTCTCGAAGATCTTCAAAGGCATCCATGACCTCGAACTGAAGTACGGCGACACCGGTGTGTTCGTGCGCGGCAAGTACTGGTACGACTTCGAACTGAAAGACGAAAACCGCGAATTCAAGGACATCAGCGACTCCAACCGCAAGGAAGGCGCCAAGTCGGCGGGCTCGGAGCTGCTCGATGCCTTCGTCTACCACAACTACGCGCTCGGCGATCAGCCAGGCTCGGTGCGTCTGGGCAAGCAGGTGGTGAGCTGGGGCGAAAGTACCTTCATCGGCGGTGGCATCAACTCGATCAACCCGATCGATGTGTCGGCGTTCCGCCGCCCTGGTGCCGAGATCAAGGAAGGCCTGATCCCGGTCAACATGTTCTACGTGTCGCAAAGCCTGACCGACAACCTGTCGGCCGAAGGCTTCTATCAGATTGAATGGGACCAGACAGTTGTCGACAACTGCGGGACGTTCTTCTCCCAGCCGGACGTGATCGCCGACGGTTGCAACAACAACCTGGCGGTGCTCGCCACACGCAACTCGCTGAGCAGCCGGCTTGGGCCGCTGGCGACTCCGGTAAACAACACCCTGGCCGCCCGGGGCGTGACCTACGGTAACCCGGATGAAGGGGTTATCGTGCGCCGTGGCGCGGACCGCGATGCACGCGACAGCGGCCAGTTTGGTGTTGCCCTGCGTTACATGTTCGAGCCGCTCAACACCGAGTTCGGTGGCTACTTCATGAACTATCACAGCCGCGCGCCAATCTTCAGCGGTCGTGGCGCAGACGCTCAGTTCTACAGCACCAGCGGCCTGGGCGCTGCGCTGGTCAGAGCGGGCGTGCCGGCCGCCGCGTTGGCCAATCTGCTACCCAGCCTGATGCCGTTGCAGGTGGCCGGTAACTCCAGCTACTACGTTGAGTACCCGGAAGACATCCGCCTGTATGGCCTGAGCTTCTCGACCACACTGCCCACCGGCACTGCCTGGAGCGGGGAAATCAGCTATCGGCCGAATGCCCCGGTGCAGCTCAATACCACCGACATCCTCTATTCGGGCCTGACCCCGCTCAACCCCAACGTATCCGTGCTGCAAGGTACGCCGGGGGCGGACCAGCCTGGCTACCGCCGCAAGGAAGTCACCCAGCTGCAGACCACGTTCACCCACTTCTTCGACCAGGTGATGGGCGCGGAGCGGCTGACCATGGTCGGCGAAGTCGGCTGGACCCACGTCGGCGGCCTGGAGAGCACTTCCAAGGCACGTTACGGGCGTGACCCGGTATTCGGCCCGGGCCCGCTGCCCAACGGCCAGTGCGAGGCGCTCAACACCAGCACGCTCGGCACCTCGAATGCCAACAACGTGTCGCGCTACTGCGAAAACGATGGTTACACCACTGCGGATTCCTGGGGTTACCGCGTGCGTGCGATCTGGGATTACAACAACGTCTTCGCCGGGGTGAACCTGCGCCCGAGCGTGGCCTGGTCGCATGACGTCGATGGCTATTCGCCGGGCCCGGGCGGCAACTTCGAAGAAGGGCGCAAGGCGATCAGCCTCGGCCTGGACGCGGAGTATCAGCAAACCTACACCGCCAGCCTGTCGTACACCAACTTCTTCGACGGCAAGTACAGCACCGTGGATGATCGCGACTTCGTCGCACTCAGCTTCGGCGTGAACTTCTAAGAACATTGATCCAGGACGACACGAGATGAACAAGACCAGAAGTCTGCTGCAAGCCGGTGTACTGGGCCTGTCCCTGCTGGCGACCAGCGTCATGGCTGCGGTATCCGCCGATGAAGCGGCAAAACTTGGCAGCACCCTCACCCCGATGGGCGCGGAAAAGGCCGGTAACGCCGATGGTTCGATCGGCCCGTGGGAGCCACTGTCGAAAACCGCTGGCAGCGTCGATGCCAAAGGTTTCCTGTCTGACCCGTACGGCAGCGACAAACCGCTGTTTACCATCACCGCGCAGAATGCCGAGCAGTACAAGGACAAGCTCTCCCCTGGCCAGCTGGCGATGCTCAAGCGCTACCCGGACACCTTCAAGATCCCGGTGTTCAAGACCCACCGTGGTTCCACGGTGCCTGACGATGTGTTCGCTGCCATCAAGAAGAACGCCACCGCGACCACCCTGGTCGAAGGTGGCAACGGCCTGAACAACTTCCAGACTGCCGTGCCGTTCCCGATCCCGAAAAGCGGCCTGGAAGTGATCTGGAACCACATCACCCGGTACCGCGGCGGCAGTGTCAGCCGCCTGGTGACCCAGGCAACCCCGCAGCAGAACGGCTCCTACAGCCTGGTGTATTTCGCCGACCAGTTCGTCTTCCGCGACAAGATGAAGGACTACGACCCGAACAACCCAGGCAACATCCTGTTCTACTTCAAGCAGGAAGTGACCGCGCCGGCACGCCTGGCCGGGACCGTGCTGCTGGTGCACGAGACCCTCGATCAGGTCAAGGAACCGCGCAAGGCATGGATCTACAACGCCGGCCAGCGTCGTGTGCGCCAGGCCCCGCAAGTGTCGTACGACGGCCCGGGTACTGCGGCCGACGGCCTGCGCACCTCGGACAACCTGGACATGTACAACGGCGCGCCGGACCGCTACGACTGGAAGCTCGAGGGCAAGAAGGAGATGTACATCGCCTCCAACGCCTTCAAGCTGGATGACCCCAAGCTCAAGTACGCCGACATCCTCAAGGCCGGGCACATCAACCAGGACCTGACCCGCTATGAGTTGCGCCGGGTATGGCATGTGGTCGCGACGCTCAAGCCGGGCCAGCGGCACATCTACGCCAAACGTGACTTCTACATCGACGAGGACACCTGGCAGGCTGCGGTGATCGACCAGTATGACGGGCGCGGTCAGTTGTGGCGGATCTCCGAAGCGCATGCCCAGCCGTACTACAACAACCAGGTACCGTGGTACACCCTGGAAGCCATCTACGACCTGCAGTCGGGCCGCTATCTGGCACTGGGCATGAAGAACGAAGAGAAAAAAGCTTACGACTTCGGCTTCACTGCCAGCAAAGCCGATTTCCAGCCAGCCGCCCTGCGCCAGTCGGGCATCCGTTGAGCTGAAAAGCCGCAACTCCGTGTGACCCTCCCAGAACGCCCCGGCTTGCCGGGGCGTTTCTGTTTGCCCGGCCGATAAAACCGCTGAATGCTGCGTCACAGCCGCGCCCCAGCCCCTGTCCATCACCCATGTTGCTTTTTGTCGCAGACTTTTCCAGGCAAATGGCGCCCATTGTCTTCAAATGCGTTGCATTACCCGCTAGTCTCGCAAACATCCGTACCGCCGTAGTTTTCCCAACAGAACGAGCCGGCCATGACAGATCTGTCCCGTACGCATGGATTCGCCAGCCAGGCCCTGGGCCCGCTGGACGGGCGTTTCTTCCGGCCACCGCAGCCGGACGGCCACGTGCCGCGTGCACGCCTGTGCCAGCGCTTGCAGGGCGGTCTTGGCGGGCGCTTGCTGCTGGTCAACGCCCCCGCCGGTTTTGGCAAAAGCTCCCTGGCCATCGAGTTCTGCGAGTCACTGCCGAGCCATTGGCGCAGCCTCTGGCTCGGCCTGAGCCAACGGGATGCTGACCCCGGTCGTTTCCTCGAACGCCTGCTCGAAGGCCTGCAGCAGTACTGCCCGGCTCTGGGCGGGCAGGCCATGGGCCTGCTGAAGATGCGTCAGCGCCACCAGCCCTTTGCGTTCGAAGAGTGGCTCGACAGCCTGCTTGACGAGTTGGGGCTCTACCTCCAGGCCGACACGCCCTTGCTGCTGGTGCTGGACGACTACCATCTGGCCCAGGGGCCGGTACTCGATCGCTGCCTGCAATTCTTCCTCAATCACTTGCCTGCTGGCCTGGTACTGCTGGTGACCAGCCGTCAGCGCCCGGACTGGCACCTGGCCCGGCTGCGCTTGTCACGGCAGTTGACCGAACTCAGTGAGCAGGACCTGCGCCTGACCCCGGAGGAGTCCCTGTCGGTAATTGGCCGCCAACCTACGGGGCTGCGCGGTCAGGCGCTCGACAACCTGATTCAACGCAGTGACGGCTGGGTGGCCGGGCTGCGGTTCTGGCAGCTGGCAGCCAGCGAAGCCGGTGACGAGAATGCTTTGCCTCAAGCCCTGCACGGTGGCGAAGGGTTGATCCGCGATTACTTGTTGGAAGAAGTCATCGAGATGCTGCCAGCAGATGTGCAGGCGTTTCTGTTCGATACGGCCTGCCAGGAGCGCTTCTGTGCAGCGCTCTGCGATGCGCTGCGTGAGCGTAGCGACAGTGCCGCGATCCTGCGTTATCTGCAGGCGCATCAGGTGTTCCTGGTACCACTGGACGAGCATGGCCACTGGTATCGCTACCATCACCTGTTCTCCGACCTGCTGCGCAGCCGCCAGTCCAGCGAACCGCTGGCGCGCCTGTACCTGCGCGCCAGCTGCTGGTTCCAGGGCCAGGGCTTGCTCGATGAGGCCGTGGAGCAGGCGTTGCGCGCCGGCCACCTCGACGTTGCTGCCGACCTGGTGCAGAGCCTGTCCGAGGAACAACTGCTGGCAGAGCAGAACGTCGGCATGCTGTTGCGTTGGAAGATGGACCTGCCCGACAGCCTGCTGATCAGCACGCCACGGTTGATCGTGCTGTACAGCTGGGCGCTTGGCCTGGCCTGCCAGCTGGATGCCGCTGAGGAGTTGGCCAGTTACCTCAGCCGCTTCCTGCCCGCGCCTTCAGCCACCGCGCAGAAGTCGATGCTGGCGCAATGGCTGGCCCTGAGCGGGGTCATCGCCCGTGGCCGGGGTGACCGCGAACGCACGCTGGCCTATTGCGGCGAAGCGCTGCAGAGCCTGCCGAGCAAACGCTATGGGCAACGCCTGGTGTGCCTGTCGACGCTGTCCAACCTGGCCATTGCCGATGGCGACTTCTGGCGTGCGCGCGGCTGGAACCGCGAGGCGCTGGAACTGGCGCAGCGTGTCGGTAACCCATTGTTCGAGGCGCTGGCGCATTACGATCGTGCGCGGGTGCTGCATGCCCGCGGCGAGGTTCTGCGGGCGTTGGATGAAGTGCGTCAGGGGTTGCAGCGCCTGCAGGGGTTGTCGGCACAGCGGCTGTACGCGGTGCGGGCGCGCCTGACCCTGTACGAAGGTTACCTGCTGGTGGCGCGCCTGCAGCCCGCGCAAGGTCGTGCGCGCTTGCGCGCAGGGCTCGGCGAGGCGCGTGCCTGCCGCGATATCAGCGTGCTGATCGGCCATTGTGTGATCGCCTCGCTCGATGGCCGTGAGGGCCAGTTTGCCGAGGCGTTCGCCGAGCTGGCCGAGGCGGAGCGGTTGATGCACATCTGGGATGTGCCACCGATCTTCTACCTGGCAATGATTACCCTGGTGAAGTGCGAGCTGTGGCTCGCCCAGGGCCGAATTGACCTGGCCGAATCCTGGTTGCTGCGCCTGGGCCAGACGTACGGCGGTGAGCACCCTGCGGCGGCGCCAGAGTTCCACCCGTTGTTGCCACTGCATATCGAATTGCAGCAGGCACTGCTCGAGCGTGTACAGCAGCGCAGCGAAGACGCCTTGGCGCGCCTGAGCGCCTTGGCCGAACGCGGGCAGGCCAGTGGCGGCATGATGCTCACCCTGCATGCACTGTCGCAGTGGGTCGACCTGTTGTTGAGCGAGGGGCGTGATGCACAGGCAGCGCAGTTGCTGCCCATGGCGTTGAGTGCAGCCCGGGGTGGGGTGTTGCAACCCTTCCAGCGGCTGATCGAATCGCACCCTGCGTGGCTACGTGAGCAACTGCTGGCGCAACCAGCCTGTCAGGCTCAGGCTGAACTGCTGGCTCGCCTGCCCGAGCCAGCGGCATCTGCAGGTATCGCTGCTGAAGCACTGAGCGGTCGGGAGCTGGCGGTGCTCGAGTTGATCGCCCAAGGCTGTTCCAATCAGCAGATCAGCGAGCGCCTGTTCATCTCCCTGCACACCGTCAAGACCCATGCCAGCCATATCAACAGCAAGCTGGGGGTGGAGCGTCGCACCCAGGCAGTGGCGCGGGCCAAATCGCTGGGCTTGCTGGCCTGAAGGTAGCCGCAATCGGCATGGCACTATAAAATGATGGCTATAGGCCATTATGCTGTCATGTCGTGATTGCGCTGCATTCTCCACCCTCATCTTTCCAGGCCGGTTGCCGATACAGGTTTCGGCGATATGCATCGCCTCGCGCCATCCACCCATCTACCCAATACAGGTCGAGTTGATGCTGCAGTACGGGCAAAAAAGCTTTCTGATCGTCGACGACTTCACCGACTTCCGCACGTCGACCCGTTCCATGCTGCGCGAACTGGGCGTGCGTGATGTGGACACCGCCGACAGCGGTGAGCAGGCCCTGCGCATGTGCGGGCAGAAGCGCTACGACTATATCCTCCAGGACTTCCACCTCGGCGACGGCAAGAAGAACGGCCAGCAGGTCCTCGAAGACTTGATCCTCGACAAACTGATCAGCCATGAATGCGTATTCATCATGGTCACGGCCGAGAGCAGCCAGGCCATCGTGCTCAGTGCCTTGGAGCACGAGCCTGACGCCTACCTGACCAAACCGTTCAACCGTGTGGGCCTGGCCCAGCGCCTGGACAAGCTGACCCAGCGCAAGACCCTGCTCAAGCCGATTTTGCAGGCCCTCGACCGTGGTCGCCCGGCCGAAGTGCTGGCGGCGTGCGCCGAGCTGTGCAAGAAGGACCCGCGTTTTGCGCCGTTGTGCCTGCGCTACCGCGCCGACGCGCTGCGCGACCTCAACCGCTTCGATGAGCTGGAGAAGTTTCTCAAGAGCATCCTCGCCAGCCGCCCGCAACCCTGGGTGTATTCGGCGCTGGGCAGCCTGATGCACAAGCGTGGGCAGAACGCCCAGGCCCAGGGCGTCTACGAGCAGGCGCTCAAGGCATTCCCGATCATGCCCGGGCTGTACGATGGCATGGCCGAAGTGCTGGTCGCTCAGGGCGAAACCAGGCGTGCCCAGAGCATGCTCGAGGAGGCGGTACGCTTGTCACCCCTGGCGGTGCGCCGGCAGGCTGCTTTGGGCAAGTTGGCGCTGGGCAACGACGACTTCGAAAGTGCCTCCAAGGCCTTCCGCCATGCGGTGAATCAGGGGCAGAGCTCGCGTTACAAGGATGCCGAAAGCAACCTTGGGCTGGTTCAGGCCCTGATGAGCAAGAACGCAGGCTTTGGCCTGGATGCCCGCGCCCGGGTCGAAATCAACACCGTGCTCAGCGAAGTGGCCAAGGACAACATCGAAGACCAGGGCCTGCAAGTACGTGCCCGGCTGATGAAGGCCGCCAGTCTGCAGCAGGCAGGCGACCCCGAGACTGCCGCCAAGCTTACCGAACAGGCCATGCAGCGGCTGGAGAAGATGGACCAGTTCTTCTCGGTCGAGGCGGCCTTGACCGTGGCCAGGCAACTGCAGACGCTCGGCCAGGAAGCGGCCGGCGGCAGCATTCTCAAGGCTTGCGTGGAAACCTACGGTGACGACCCCAAGGTCATGCAGAGTGTGGCCACACTGACTGACGACCCGGCCGTGCTGGGCGCGGTCACCGAAGCGGTCGACCTCAACCGCCAAGGCGTGCGCAGCTACCAGGCGGGGCAGCTCAACGAAGCCTTGCAGATGTTCCGCAAGGCCCTGTCGCTGCAACCGAAGAACATCAGCATCGCGCTTAATACGGCGCAGGCCTTGCTGCGCATCGGTGGCGAGGTGACCCCGCCGGTGATCCTGCAGGAATGCCGCGACTGCCTGACCCGCGTGGCCGGTATCCCGACCAGCGACAGCCGCTACGACCGTTACCGCAAACTGCACATCAAGGTCTTCGGCGCATGAGCCAGGATAACCAGGGGCTGGATTTTTCCACGGTGATCGCCTCCACCGTGCATGACCTGAAGAACTCGCTGTCAGCGTTGATCCAGTCCCATGACCAGTGGCTGGCACGGCTACCTGAAGAATGGCGCTGCGGTACCGAGCAGGGGGTGATCGAGCATGAGTTTCGCCACCTCAACGGCATGCTGGTGCAGTTGCTGGGGCTATACAAGCTGGGCGTAAACCAGCTGCCGGTATGCCCGGACTACCATGAGCTGGATGACTTCATCGAAGCCCAACTGGCGGCCCACCAGGAAGTGCTGCAGCACAACGACATTCTGGCGACCTGGCGTGTCGACACCGACAACCCGCTGGGTTTCTTCGACCGTGAGCTGGTGGCCTCGGTGATCGCCAATGTGATCACCAACGCAACTCGCTATGCAGGCCATGCGCTGTTGGTCAGCATAGGCGAGGAAGACGAGCATCTGGTCATCAGCGTCAACGACGACGGCCCGGGCTATCCGGCGAAGATGCTCGAGCGTCAGCAGGATTACGTGCAGGGCATCGACTCGCAGAGCGGCAGTACCGGGCTCGGGCTGTACTTCGCGGCGCGGATTGCGGCGTTGCATGCGCGTAATGGCGTGCGCGGCCGGATCGAGATTGCCAATGGTGGGGCGCTTGGGGGCGGGTTGTTCAGGTTGTATTTGCCTTAGCGTCAGGGCCGCCATGTGTTCGCCACAGCATCTTCAGCGCCTATGAGATCGAGCGCCGCCCGCGCGGCGCATCGCGGATAAATCCGCTCCTACATCTGTTGCAACGTGCCGAACCTGTTAAGCCAATGTCGCCTGCCCTCGCGCATCTCTTGAGCCGTGTAAACCGGCTGACAACCATGGCCTCACAGGCATGGCCACGTTGCAACAGATGTAGGAGCGGATTTATCCGCGATGCGCCGCGCGGGCGGCGCTCGATCTCACAGGCGCTGCATCTCCCAAGACAGGCACTCCAGACCACGCTACCATTGCGACAGTATTCAGGAGTCCCCATGAACACTGCCCCAACCACCCTCATCCGCGAAACTTTCCCCGTAGGCCCCCTGCAGTGCAACTGCACGCTGATCGGCGACCCGGTCAGCAAGAAGGCCATCGTCGTCGACCCGGGTGGTGACCCGGACAAGATCCTCGCCCGCCTGCAGGCCCATGGCCTGACCCTGGTGAGCATCATCCACACCCACGCACACTTCGACCATTTCCTCGCTTCGGGCAAGCTCAAGGAGCTCACCGGCGCTACCTTGCACCTGCACAAGCAGGACCAGCCGCTGTGGGACAACCTGGAGATGCAATGCCAGATGTTCGGCGTGCCTTACACCCCGGTGCCGTCGCCAGACCGTTGGCTCGGCGATGATGAGCAGCTTGCCTGCGGCTGTGGTGTTGCCCTGCACACGCCAGGGCACACGCCAGGTTCGATGAGTTTCTGGTTCGCCGACGCCAAGCTATTGATCGCCGGTGACACCCTGTTCCGCCGTGGTATCGGCCGTACCGACCTGTGGGGCGGCGATCAGCGCGCTATCGTGCGATCGATCAAGGAGCGGCTGTATCGGCTGGACGAAGATGCCATCGTGGTCACCGGCCACGGGCCTGACACCCGCCTGGGCGACGAGATGCGCGAGAACCCTTTCGTACGGGCCTGAGCTGGCATGAAAAGCCTTTCATGGAATTTTTCCGTATCCTGGCAATCCAAGGCTGGCATAGATCCCTCCATGGTCTGCCGCACACACGAATTTTTGTAGGAGCTTGTCCATGTTCACCATGCGTCGTCTGATTATCGTCGCAACCGCTGCAGCCCTGATGACCGGTTGCGCCGGGCAGAACCCTTATGACAGCCAAGGCCAGGCTCAGGGCGAGTCCACGGGGATGAGCAAGACCGCCAAGTACGGCGGCCTGGGCGCCCTGGCCGGTGCTATCGCCGGTGCCGCCATCGACCACAACAACCGTGGCAAGGGCGCGCTGATCGGCGCCGCAGCAGTGGGTGCCGCCGCCGCTGGTTACGGCTACTACGCCGACAAGCAGGAAGCCGAGCTGCGCGCGAAAATGGCCAACACCGGCGTCGAAGTACAGCGCCAGGGTGACCAGATCAAGTTGATCATGCCGGGCAATATCACCTTCGCCACCGACTCGGCCAATATTTCGCCGAGCTTCTACAACCCGCTGAACAACCTGGCCAACTCGTTCAAGTCGTTCAACCAGAACACCATCGAAGTGGTGGGCTTCACCGACAGTACCGGCAGCCGCCAGCACAACATGGACCTGTCGCAGCGCCGCGCTCAGGCAGTCAGCACCTACCTGACCTCGCAGGGTGTGGATGCTTCGCGTGTGACGGTACGTGGCATGGGCCCGGACCAGCCGATCGCCAGCAACGCCGACGCCAATGGCCGCGCACAGAACCGCCGTGTGGAGGTCAACCTGAAGCCTATCCCGGGTCAGCAGTATGACCAGCAGCAGGGCCAGGTTCAGCAGTACCCATAATTGATCGCCGGGGCCGCTTTGCGGCCCTGCCCCGACACAAGGCCGCTCTCGCAGGCTATCGCGCAGTTTCAGAACTATGCGGTCCCCGGTAGGAGCGGCCTTGTGTCGCGATAGGGGCGCAAAGCGCCCCCAGTACTTACCGCACTACGCTCGCCTGAATCGCAGTCAGGGCGATGGTATGCACGATATCGTCCACCTGCGCCCCGCGTGGCAAGTCGTTCACCGGCTTGCGCAGCCCCTGCAGCATTGGCCCCAGGCTGACCCCGTCAGTGCTGCGCTGCACCGCCTTGTGGGTGGTGTTGCCAGTGTTCAGGTCCGGGAACACGAACACCGTTGCACGCCCGGCCACCTGGCTATCTGGCGCCAGCTGGCGAGCGACTTGCGGGTTGGCAGCGGCGTCATACTGCAGCGGCCCGTCAATCAGCAGCCCTTGCTCTGCAGCCTGTGCCAGGCGGGTGGCTTCACGCACTTTCCCAACTTCCTCGTCACTGGCCGAATCGCTCGAATAGCTGATCATCGCCACCCTTGGCGCGATGCCGAAGGCTTGTGCCGATTCGGCGCTCTGCCGGGCAATTTCGGCCAGCTCGCTGGCGCTGGGGTGTGGATTCATCACGCAGTCCCCATACACCAGCACCTGCTCGGGGAACAGCATGAAGAACACCGACGACACCAGGCTGGCGCCGGGCGCGGTCTTGATCAACTGCAGGGCGGGGCGAATGGTGTTGGCGGTGGAATGCACCAGGCCCGAGACCAGGCCATCGACCTCGTCCAGGGCCAGCATCATGGTGCCGATCACTACCGGGTCTTCCAGTTGCTGCTCGGCCATGGGCGCATTGAGGTTCTTGCTCTTGCGCAGGTTGACCATCGGCTCGACGTAGCGCCCGCGAATCAGCTCGGGGTCGAGCACTTCCAGGCCCGGCGGCAGGGTGATGCCTTGCGCACGGGCCACGGCTTCGACTGCCTCGGGCTTGGCCAGCAGCACACAGCGGGCGATGCCGCGCGCCTGGCAGATTGCAGCGGCCTGGACCAGTAGCGGCTCGGCGCCTTCCGGCAGGACGATGCGTTTGTTGGCCTGTTGTGCCCGCTGGATCAGCTGGTAGCGGAACACCGCCGGCGACAGCCGCATTTCCCGTGGCGTGCCACAACGTTGGTGCAGCCAGGCGGCATCCAGGTGGCTGGCGACGAAGTCGGTGATGAACTCGGCCCGGTCACGGTCATCCACGGGGATTTCGCGGTTCAGCGAGTTGAGCAGGTTGGCGGTGTCGTAGGAGCCCGTGCTCACTGACAGGATCGGCAGGCCGGCCTGCAGGGCGCCACGGCACAGGCCAAGGATGCGTGCGTCGGGCTTGCTGTCGCTGGTCAGCAGCAGGCCGGCCAGGGGCACGCCGTTGATGGCGGCCAGGCTCACGGCGAGGATGATGTCGTCGCGATCGCCTGGGGTCACCACCAGGGTGCCTGGGGTCAGCAGTGGCACGGTATTGGCCACGGTGCGGGCGCAGATGATGATCTTGTTCATCCGCCGCTGCTCGTAGTCGCCAGCGTTGAGCACCTGTGCACCGAGCAGTTCGGCCACGTCGCGGGTGCGCGGGGCGTTCAGCTCGGGCTGGTAGGGGATGCAGCCAAGCAGGCGGAAGTCGTTGCCACGCAGCAGCGGCGAGTGTTCGCGCAGGCGGGTGGCAAAGTCGGCCATGCTTTCGTCGGTGCGCACCTTGTTGAGGATCACCCCGAGCACTTTTGGATCGCGTGGGCCGCCGAACATCTGGGCCTGCAGTTCGACCCGCCCGGACAGCTCGCTGAGCACTTCGTTTTCCGGGGCCGAGACCAGGATCACTTCGGCATCCAGGCTCTTGGCCAGGTGCAGGTTGACCCGCGCCGCATAGCTCGCGTGGCGGGTCGGCACCATGCCCTCGACCACCACCACGTCATTGCCGATGCAGGCTTGCTGATACAGGCGGATGATCTCTTCGAGCAACTCGTCCAGCTGGCCATCGCCGAGCATGCGCTCGACATGGGCCAGGCTCAGCGGCACAGGTGGCTTGATACCGTGGGTACGGGCAACCAGTTCGGTGGAGCGCTCCGGGCCAGTGTCGCCGGGGTGGGGCTGGGCGATCGGCTTGAAGAAGCCGACCTTGAGCCCGGCACGCTCCAAGGTTCGTACCAGGCCCAGGCTGATGGAAGTCAGGCCGACACCAAAGTCGGTCGGCGCAATGAAAAAAGTCTGCATGCGTGCTTCTCGAAATAAGCGGTGCAAGGAATCAACGCCCAAGGGTAGCGCTATCGGCCCCTTGTGCGCACCAGCCACAGGCGAATGCCTGGCCGATGCGCCGGGCGCGCTGCCCGGCGTCGAGTACCCACGGCCGTGCCTGCCATGGTGGCTGGTGGCGCAGGTGCTGGGTGTGGCCGCAGGACAGCTCGACCACCCAGTGGCCTTCTTCGTCCTGGTGGAAGCCGGTGATCCGACTGATGGGTCGCCCCTCGTCCGCGCTGCGGTCGCAATCGGGCGAGGCCTTGGTTACACTTGTCCGCTCTACATACTTTTGCAAAAGGTCTTGCCCCATGCTGATCGCCGCCAACAAGGCTGTCTCCATCGACTATACCCTGACCAACGACGCCGGGGAGACCATCGACAGCTCCGCCGGTGGTGCGCCGCTGGTTTACCTGCACGGTGCCGCCAACATCATCCCGGGCCTGGAAAAAGCCCTGGAAGGCAAGCAAGCCGGTGACGAGCTGGAAGTTGCCATCGAGCCGGAAGACGCCTACGGCGAGTACCTGGCCGAGCTGGTCAGCACCCTGAACCGCAGCCTGTTCGAAGGCGTCGACCAGCTGGAAGTCGGCATGCAGTTCCACGCTTCGGCGCCGGATGGCCAGATGCAGATCGTCACCATCCGCGATATCGACGGCGACGACATCACCGTCGACGGCAACCACCCGCTGGCTGGCCAGCGCCTGAACTTCAAGGTCAAGGTTGTCGACGTGCGTGACGCCAGCGAAGAAGAAATCGCTCACCGTCACATCCACGGTGAAGGTGGCCATCACCACTGATTTTCTGCGCTAAGCTCAGAAAGTCGCCAGGCGCTCGGACAAGCCGGCATGCCTCTCCAACGGGAGGTGCGCGGCTTGCAAGAGCGCCTTTTTAGTGGGCGCAATTCGCCCCCTGCGGCAACCGGGAACTTGAGAGGGGATTCATCATGAGTGCATTTCACGACCTGACGTTGAAGGCGCTGAACGGCGAGGATCTGCCCCTGGCACCGTTCAAGGGCCAGGTGGTGCTGGTGGTCAATGTTGCCTCCAAGTGTGGTTTGACGCCGCAATACGCCTCGCTGGAAAAGCTCCAGCAGCAGTTCAAGGGCAAGGGGTTCAATGTGCTGGGCCTGCCTTGCAACCAGTTCGCCGGCCAGGAGCCTGGCAGCGAAAGGGAAATCCAGGATTTCTGCAGCCTGAACTATGGCGTGAGCTTCCCGCTCGGTGCCAAGCTCGAGGTCAACGGGCCGCAGCGCCACTCGCTGTACCGCCTGCTGGCGGGCGAGGGCGCTGAATTCCCTGGGGACATCAGCTGGAACTTCGAGAAGTTTCTGGTGGGCAAGGATGGCCGGGTGCTGGCGCGCTTTGCCCCGCGTACCGCACCGGATGATCCGTCTGTAGTACAGGCAATCGAGAAGGCCTTGAGCTGACTCCACACCCTGTGGGAACGGGTTTACCCGCGGATGCTGCAGTGGCCATACCGGCGCATTCGCGGGTAAACCCGCTCCTACAGTTGTTCACCACGATACCTGCGAATCACTCAAATCAATAATGCTGGGCCCAGCCACGCGCTGCCCCTACCCTCAGGCGCATTTCCTCCATCAGACGGAAGCGCCAATGTCCACCAATCCACTGTTCCAACCCTTCACCCTCGGCGCGCTCGAGCTGCCGACCCGCGTCGTCATGGCGCCCATGACCCGTACCTTTTGCCCCGGTGGTGTGCCGCATGCCGGCGTGGTCGAGTACTACCGCCGCCGTGCCGCAGCAGGCGTGGGGCTGATCATCACCGAGGGCACCACGGTTGGTCACAAGGCCGCCAACGGTTACCCCAATGTGCCGCGCTTTCATGGTGAAGATGCCTTGGCCGGCTGGAAGCAGGTGGTCGACGCAGTGCATGCCGAAGGTGGCCGCATCGTGCCGCAGCTGTGGCACGTGGGCTCGGTGCGCCGCCTGGGCACCGAACCGGACGCCAGCGTGCCGGGTTACGGGCCGAGCGAGAAGCTCAAGGACGGGCAGGTGCTGGTGCACGGCATGACCCATGAGGATATTCGCGAAGTGATCACCGCCTTCGCCGACGCGGCCCGCGACGCCAAGGCCATTGGCATGGATGGCGTGGAGATCCATGGCGCCCACGGCTACCTGATCGACCAGTTCTTCTGGGAGGCCAGCAACCGCCGCAGCGACGAGTATGGTGGTGACCTGGCCGGCCGCTCGCGCTTCGCCATCGAGCTGATCCAGGCCGTGCGCGCTGCGGTGGGGCCGGACTTCCCGATCATCTTTCGCTTCTCGCAGTGGAAGCAGCAGGACTACAGCGCGCGCCTGGTGGAAAGCCCGCAAGCACTGGTCGCGTTCCTTGAGCCGCTGTCGGCGGCAGGTGTGGATATCTTCCATTGCTCGACCCGACGCTTCTGGGAGCCAGAGTTCGAAGGTTCCGAGCTGAACCTGGCCGGATGGACCCGCACACTCACCGGAAAACCGACCATCACGGTCGGCAGCGTGGGGCTCGATGGCGAGTTCCTGCAGTTTATGGTCGCCACCGACAAGGTGGCCAAGCCAGCCAGCCTGGAAGGCTTGCTGCGTCGTTTGGGCGATGAAGAGTTCGACCTGGTGGCGGTTGGCCGCGCGCTGCTGGTGGATGCCGAATGGGCGCAAAAGGTGCGTGAAGGGCGTGAGGCGGATGTGCTGCCGTTCAGCCGCGAGGCGTTGACGACCCTGGCTTGATCGCCAGCGCGGCGCCCGTCGGCCGGGTGCCGGCTGGCGCCGTATGGCAGGCGTTCAACAGATGTGATTCGAATTGCTCGACGATCGCTGGCCAGCCTTGACGGCTGGCGTGCTGGCGGGCGTTGAGGCGGACCCGGCGCAGGGTCTCGTCTTCTTCCAGCAGCCAGCAGGCGGCATCGACGAACGCGCACTGGTCGCCAGGCATGGCCAGCGCGCCACTGTGGCCATGGCGGATATGCTGGGCTGCGGCGGCTTCGTCGTAGGCGACTACGGCCAGGCCAGAGGCCATGGCTTCGAGTACTACGTTGCCGAAAGTTTCGGTCAGGCTCGGAAACAGGAACAGGTCACCGCTGGCGTAATGCTCGGCCAGCGCTTCGCCGCGCTGAGCGCCGCAGAACAGCGCATCCGGCATTTGCTGCTCAAGGGCTGCCCGCTGCGGGCCATCGCCTACCACTACCAGCCGCAGACGCCGCTGTGGATAAGTTTTCTGCAAGGCTTGCAGGCAGGGTTGCAACAGCCCCAGGTTCTTTTCTGCGGCCAGGCGCCCGACGTGCAGTACGGCGATGTCGTCGGCGCCGAGCCCCCAGCTTTCCCGTAACGGCTGGCTGCGGCGGGCTGGGGTGAACAGGTTGGCGTCGACACCCCGGGCCATCAAGGCCAGGCGCTCGAACCCGCGCCGTTCCAGCTCCAGCCGCTGGCTGACGCTGGGTACCAGCGTGGCGGCGGTGCGCCGATGGAACCAGCGCAGGTAATGGGTGAGCAGGCGCGCCAGCAGGCCGAGGCCGTATTGGCCGGAATATTGCGGGAAGTTGGTGTGAAAGCCACTGACCACGGCAACCCCAAGGCGCCGGGCTGCGCGCAGGGCGCTCAGGCCCAATGGACCTTCGGTTGCGATGTACAGCACGTCCGGGCGCTGCCGGCGCCAGCGACGCAGCAGCTTGTGCATCGACACTTCGCCCCATTGCAGGCCGGGATAGCCGGGCAGCGCCCAGCCACGGCAGAGCAACAGGTCCTGTTCATCATTCGTCGGTGCTTCGTTGGCTTGCCGCGGGCGAACGATTTCCACGTGATGGCCACGCTGTCGCAAACCTTCGCTGAGGCGGCCAAGGGTGTTGGCCACGCCGTTGATTTCGGGTGGGAAGGTTTCGCTGACGAGAGAGATGCGTAGGGCGGGTGTATTCATGACAAAAAGTGTCCGCCTGCTGCGTTGCGCTCACATGACAGCCTTGTGACGCGCAGGTGACGCCTGATTTCCGGCAGTTTCGGCTTTGTGAATATTTCTTTTCAGGGCGCTCAAGCGGCACGAGGCGCAGCCGATGAAGATGCATCCGAATCGGTTGATGCGCTCCGGGAGTGCGGTGATGTTCAACAGCAAGCTCAAGAAAGAAATCCAGCAACTGCGCGAAGAGCTGATGGCCGTCGAGCAGGTCAAGAGCAGCCTCGACAGCGAGATGCTGGTGCTGCAGCTCGACCCTCAGGGGCGTATCGAGCAGGTCAACGGTAATTTCGAGAGCGAAATGCTCTACCGCGCCGAGCAGCTGATTGGCCGCAACATCGAAGACATCGTGCCCGCGCACGTGAAAAAGCTCGATTTCTACCAGCGCATGAAAAACGCCATCAGCCGTGGCGAGCACCTCAACGGCGCCTTCCGCCTGCTGCGGGGCAACGGCCAGGAGGCTTGGCTGCGTTCGATCCTGCAGCCGGTGAAGAACGTTGATGGTCGGATCAGGCATTTCTCCATGCACTCCAGCGACCTGACCCGCACCATCGAAGCATCGCGCGAGCACGAAAGCCTGATCAAGGCGCTGATGCGCTCCACCGCACTGATCGAGTTCAACCTCGACGGCGAGGTACTGACCGCCAACGACCGTTTCCTGCAGTCGGTGGGGTACAGCCTGGAGCAGGTGCGTGGCAAGCATCACCGCATCTTCTGCGACCCGGCAGAAGCCAGCTCTGCCGGTTATCAGGCCTTCTGGGACAGGCTGCGCCGCGGCGAGTACGTGGCCGACCGT
Source organism: Pseudomonas sp. URMO17WK12:I7 (assembly GCF_003269045.1). Taxonomy (NCBI): domain Bacteria; kingdom Pseudomonadati; phylum Pseudomonadota; class Gammaproteobacteria; order Pseudomonadales; family Pseudomonadaceae; genus Pseudomonas; species Pseudomonas sp. URMO17WK12:I7. Next base: position 160,400 of record NZ_QLTL01000014.1, read on the forward strand.
TTCAAGCGGGTCGACGCCCATGGCCGCACGGTCTGGCTGGAAGCCTCCTACAACCCCATCTTCGATGCCCATGACGTGCTGTACAAGGTGGTCAAGTTCGCCACCGTGATCACCGATCAGGTCAATCAGGAACAAGCCGTGGCGCAGGCCGCCGACATTGCTTACAACACCTCACTGGAAACCGACAACAGCGCCCGCAAGGCCACTGAGGTGGTGACCCAGACCGTGGACGTGATGCGTGGCCTTGAAGGCTCCATGCAGAACGCTGCTGAGGGTATCCAGGCACTGGACCAGCAGTCCAAGGTGATTGGCGCAATCATCAAGACCATCAGCGACATCGCCGGGCAGACCAACCTGCTGGCGCTCAACGCCGCCATCGAAGCAGCCCGCGCCGGCGAGCAAGGCCGTGGCTTCGCCGTGGTCGCCGACGAAGTGCGGCAGCTGGCCTCGCGTACCAGCAGCGCCACCGAGGAGATTGCCAAGGTGGTGCAGCAGAACGAACAGCTGGCCCAGGCGGCGGTAGATATCATCGACACCAGCAAGCGCCAGGCCGAACAGGGGCTGGCGCTGGCCGCGGATACCGGTGGGGTGATCGTCGAGATCCAGGAAGGCGCGAAGAAAGTGGTGGATGCGGTGGGGCAGTTTTCAAACAGGCTCAGCCACGCATGATCGAGCAGTGAAAGGGGCTACATGGCAGCCCCTGCAGGATGGATGCACAGGCCTTGGAACGTGCTGTCAGCCTTTGGCTTCAGTCTCTTTGATGTGTTCGTAGACCAGAGCCATGACGTCGTTGGCGGTTTCGACCGAAATGTCTACGCGGGCTTCTTCTGACATCGTGTACTGAGCAGCGTAGAAATCGCCACCGGTCCCGACCTGAATGCTGTGTCGCTCGTTGTTCAGTACTGCCTCGGTCAGCATTTGCACCAGCGATTTGCTGAAAATGACCGTACCGTCTTGGGCGGCCGAATAGAAAATCTGATCGTAGGGGTGAGAAACGCCTGCGTTTTCCAGTGCCTCGCGCAGCCGCCACTTCACACGATGTCTAGCGATCTCTGTGCCTTGGTGGTGCTCGGCAATACCCGCCAGTTCAATGTAGTCCTTACGTTTTACGTCGTTGAATTCCATGATCGTTCTCCAGGTTTCAGGCCACGGTATTGCGGCCTGAAACGTATTGGAGTTCGAACGGGGCGATGGTGAGCGGTAGATGTTTATTGAACGCGTTCACGCACCCAGAACAGCGTGGCACCTGCCACCGCCGCCGGCATCATCAGCACGTTCACCCCCGGAATCAGCAGCGCCAGGTAGGTGATGCCGCCAAAGCCCAGCGACTGCCAGCGCTTGCTGCGCAGCCAGGCGAGCATGTCCTGCCAGCTCATCTTGTTGTTGTCCGCCGGGTAGTCGATGTACTGGATGGCCATCATCCATACACCGAAGATCAGCCACAGCGGCGCGGCCACCACGTTGACCCCCGGGATCAGCGACAGGATGAACAGGCCGATCGCCCGTGGCAGGAAGTAGCCGAGCTTGCGCATCTCGCGGCCGAAGGTGCGTGGCACCATCGCCATCAGCTCGCCCCAGCTGAAGGCCGGGAACGGGTCTTCACCACGCACGACCACCTCGACCTTTTCCGCCAGAAAGCCGTTGAACGGCGCGGCGATGACGTTGGCCACCAGGGTGAAGGTGAAGAACACCATCAGCACCAGCAAGGCGACGAACAACGGCCACAGAATGTAGGAAAGGAAGCTCAACCAGCTGGGCAGGGTCGGCATCAGGGCGTCGAGCCACAGGCTGAATTCGTGGCCTGCAAAATAGATCAGGCCGCCAAACAGCAGCAGGTTGATCGCCAGCGGCAGCAGCACGAACATCCGCAGGTTGGGGCTCAGCACCAGTTTCAGGCCTTCGCGCAGATACTGGGGGCCGGAGAGGACAGGGGCTTGCATCGGGATACTCCGCAGAGAAGGGAAAACGCGCTGACCTTACCGAGTTTGCCGCGCCGACGAAAGGCAGGCAGACATGAAGAAACCGGCTGTAACAAATGTGGCAGGGCCGTTTGCGCACGTGAAATTCGTAGATAGAGGATGCCTATGAGGTGGATTGTCGAAGGATATTTCCTTAATCTTTGCGACCTCGCTACAGTGCGCTCAACTTTCCGCTTTCTGGGCCTGCGCGTTGTAGCCTTCCCCAAGTGCTGCGTGGGTCCTTTTTAATTTCCAGCTGGCGGCCCCTGTGGCCCGCTCGACAGGAGTTCGACATGTCTGAAGTACGTCATTCGCGCGTCATCATCCTCGGTTCCGGCCCTGCCGGTTACAGCGCCGCGGTCTACGCTGCCCGCGCCAACCTCAAGCCACTGCTGATCACCGGCATGCAGGCAGGTGGCCAGCTGACCACCACCACCGAAGTCGACAACTGGCCGGGCGACCCCCACGGCCTGACCGGCCCGGCCCTGATGCAGCGCATGCAGGAACACGCCGAGCGTTTCGAGACCGAGATTGTCTTTGACCACATCAACGCCGTCGACCTGGCCAACAAGCCGTACACCCTGCAAGGTGATAGCGGCAAGTACACCTGCGACGCGCTGATCATCGCCACCGGCGCCAGCGCCCGTTACCTGGGCCTGCCATCGGAAGAAGCGTTCATGGGCAAGGGCGTTTCGGCCTGCGCAACCTGCGACGGTTTCTTCTACCGCAACAAGCCAGTTGCCGTGGTCGGCGGCGGCAACACGGCCGTGGAAGAAGCGCTGTACCTGGCCAACATCGCCAGCAAGGTGACCCTGGTGCACCGCCGCGAAACCTTCCGCGCCGAGAAGATCCTGGTCGACAAGCTCAACGCCCGCGTTGCCGAAGGCAAGATCGAGCTCAAGCTCAATGCCACCTTGGACGAAGTACTGGGTGACAACATGGGCGTGACCGGTGCGCGCCTGAAGAACAACGACGGCAGCAGCGACGAAATCAAGGTCGACGGCGTGTTCATCGCTATTGGCCACACCCCGAACACCTCGCTGTTCGAAGGCCAGCTGACCCTGAAGGACGGCTACCTGGTGGTCAACGGTGGCCGTGAAGGTAACGCCACGGCCACCAACGTTGAAGGCGTGTTCGCTGCTGGCGACGTGGCTGACCACGTTTACCGTCAGGCCATTACCTCGGCCGGCGCCGGCTGCATGGCGGCACTGGACGTCGAGCGCTACCTGGACGGCCTGGCCAACGCCTCGTTCTGATTCGGGTGACAAAAAAACCGGCCATCTGGCCGGTTTTTTCATGCCTGCGATTCGGTCACAGGCTCAAGCGCATCGACAGATCCACGGCCTTCACATCCTTGGTCATCGCACCAATCGAGATGTAGTCGACGCCGGTTTCGGCAATCACCCGCAAGGTGGTTTCATTGACCCCGCCACTGGCTTCCAGCTTGGCCTTGCCAGCGGTGATGCGTACCGCTTCGCGCATTTCATCCAGGGTCAGCTCGTCGAGCATGATGATGTCGGCGCCAGCATTCAGCGCCTGACGCAGTTCATCCAGGCTTTCCACTTCGATTTCCACCGGCTTGCCGGGGGCGATACGGTGCGCCGCTGCCACGGCCTCGGCCACGCCACCGCTGGCGGCGATGTGGTTTTCCTTGATCAGGAAGGCGTCATACAGACCGATGCGGTGGTTGTGGCAACCACCGCAGGTGACCGCGTACTTCTGCGCCAGGCGCAAGCCCGGCAGGGTCTTGCGGGTATCGAGCAGCTGCACCTGGGTACCTTCGACCAAGTCGGCGAGGAAACGCGAACGGGTGGCCACCCCCGACAGCATCTGCAGGAAGTTCAGTGCGCTGCGCTCACCGCTGAGCAGCGAACGCGCCGGGCCTTCGAGGTGGAACAGCGGCTGATTGGCAGTGGCGCGCTCGCCATCGGCCACTTGCCAGTGCACGGCCACGCGCGGGTCGAGCTGGCGGAACACGGCATCGACCCAGGCAGTGCCGGCAATCACGCAGTCTTCGCGGGTGATGATGGTGGCCTTGGCCAGGCGCTCGGCCGGGATCAGCTGCGCGGTGATGTCGCCGCTGCCGATGTCCTCCAGCAGCGCGCGGCGCACATTGGCTTCGATCTCGGCGGTCAGGTCGGCAAGGCGTAGGTTCGGCATGGTCGGCTCCACAAGCTAGATGCCGGCGATTATAGGGCAGGGGGGCGGCGCCGTGTACAGCTGCCTTGCGGGTGACCATTGGTCAGGGCATATGAGCATTTGCCTGAAAACAGAGTCACTTATCCGCCGGCGAAGAAAGCTGGTAGCTCTCGGTATTTTTACCGATAATGGCGCCCAACATTTGGCGTCATAGCTTTGACGATTTTTCGCCCTATCGAATACGTCACCCAGCAAGGAGTTCGGGATGCATAAAGAAGGCAAGGTGGTGCCCCTGGCTGCCGCCATGGAACGAGGCGAACGCACGCCTTTACCTTGCCTCCCGGTATTGCTGCTGCAAGTGCGTGACAAGGCGGCCCTGCAACTGCGACAAGGCCTGCAGGCGCTGTTCGACAATGCCGACGATATGCTGTTCGAAATGGCCGACCGCGCGGCCGATCGCGTCGACCAGAACCTGTACTTCGAGGCCATGCGTGACTTGCGCCTGAAGCGCAAGAGCATTGAGCGCGGCTTTCTCGATATCTTCTACGACACCTTCGCTCGCATCGGCCAGTTCGACCCGCTGGGCCAGCAAGCGGCGAAAGGCAAGGCAGACATGGAACGTGCCGTCGCCGTCGACGGCATGGTCGCACGGGTGCTGTCGCGTGATGGCCTCGCCCTCGAGCAACTGGGCGTGCGCTTGCAATGCCTGCTCGGGCGCAGTTTTGACGAACAGCAGAACCCGTTCGGGCCTGCGGCGCTGTGTCTCTACTTCCTCGATGCCGGGCGCAACCTGGGCGTGGGGCTGCGGGTCAAGCTGATCTTGCTGAAGCTGTTCGAGCGCTATGTGCTGCGTGACATCGATGTGCTCTATGCCGAGGCCAACCAGTTGCTGGCCGCAGCGGGCGTGATGCCGGAACTGCAGCCAGCGCCGCGGCGGCGCGCCGAGGACCGCCGCTTGAGTGCGCGGCGCATGTCGGCCACACGCGAGCCTGAAACCTTGGGCGCAGACAGTGCCGGGCATGCTTTCATGCGTTCGCTGGAAGGCCTGTTGGCGCCGTGCCGAGGTCAGATCGCCCCGCGCGTGCAAGCCGCCGCCAGCGCCCAGCCGATCAGCACCGCCGACTTGCTGCGGTTGCTTTCGCACCTGCAGCATTATGTGCCGGCCACGACCGACGATGACGAATTCGACCTGGGCCAGCAGCTTGAGCAACTGCTGCTGCGGGTCAGCGTGCGCAGCGGTACCCGCCGGCGCATCGCTTGTGCCGACGAGGACATGATCAACCTGGTAGGTCTGCTGTTCGCCTACATCGCAGCCGACGACAACCTGCCACTGAGCCTGCGCGCACTGCTCGTTCGCCTGCATATACCGCTGCTCAAGGTGGCGCTGCTGGACAAAGGCCTGTTCAGCCGAGCCAGCCACCCGGCGCGGCGCCTGCTCAACGAGATCGCTGCTGCCGCGATTGGCTGGGACACCGGCAGCGAGGGCCTGCGCGACAGCCTGCACCTGCGTGTCGAGCGCATCGTCCAGCGCCTGCTCAATGACTTCACCGAAGACACCGAGCTGTTCGCCGAGCTGCTGGAGGACTTTCTTGCCTTCAACCAGGACGAGCGCCGGCGCAACGAACTGCTGGAGCAGCGCACGCGCGATGCCGAAGAAGGCCGCGCCCGTGCCTTGCAGGCCCGCCAACAGGTGCAGCAGGCGCTCAACCAGCGCCTGCGCGGGCGCACGCTGCCGCAGGTGGTGGTGCACATGCTGGTCCAGGCCTGGAGCCAGGTGCTGTTGCTGGCCTGGCTCAAGCAGGGCGAGGCGTCCCAGGCCTGGCAGCAGGCGCTGGCCACCATGGATACCCTGCTCGCCAGCATTGCCCCGCACCAGCCGCCCCAGGTATTGCTGCAACAAGTGCCAGGCCTGCTCAAGGCCCTGCGTGACGGCCTGGCCAGCGTGGCGGTGGATTCAGCGGCTACTCGCGGGTTCTTCCAGCAACTGGAGCAGCTGCACTTGCGCGCGTGCGAAGGGGCGGCATGGCCAGCTGGCAGCGATGAACTGGCCGAAGTCCTGGTGGCCGAGGACATCGTGCTCGCCATCGCCGAAGAGTCTGCCTGCGCACCGCTGCGTCAACTCGATGAGCAAGCGGCAGAGCTACGCCTGGTGCAGCGCTTGCGCATTGGCACCTGGGTGGAAATGCTCGATGACGGCGAGCCGCTGCGCTGCAAGCTGGTCGCACGCATCGACAGCAGCGACCGGCTGGTCTTCGCCAACCGCACCGGCATGAAGGTGCGTGAGTGGAGCTCTGTCGCGCTGGCGCAGGCGCTGCATCGCGGTGCGGCACGGCTGCTGGATGATGGCTTGCTGTTCGAACGAGCGTTGCAAGCCGTGCTTGACGGCCTGCGTCAGCCGCAGGTGCAGTGAGCCGGCGGCATTACAATCATTCACATGCACAGCGCCCCACGCGCAAGGCATACTGCAGGTCTGTACCGGCGCTTTTCAGGATCTGCCCCATGCAATTGGACCGTGCCACTGGCTGGTTCCACGGAAACGGAATCACCCACTGCCCTTCGCCGAACTTCAACGCCCGCCCAGAGGGTGAAGCGATTTCCCTGCTGGTGATCCACAACATCAGCCTGCCGCCGGCCTGCTTCGGCAGCGGCAAGGTGCAGCAGTTCTTCCAGAACCGCCTGGACCCGAACGAACATCCTTACTTTGCCAGCATCAGCCACCTGACCGTCTCGGCCCATCTGTTTGTCGAGCGCGATGGGGCGGTGACTCAATTCGTGTCATTGCTCGATCGTGCCTGGCATGCCGGCGTGTCGAGTTTCGACGGGCGCGAAGGCTGCAACGACTTCTCCATCGGGATCGAGCTCGAAGGCACTGACGATCTGCCCTATACCGATGCCCAGTACGCCGTTCTGGAGCAACTCACCCGGCAGATCCAGGCCGCCTGGCCAGTGATCGACCTTGAGCGTATCCAGGGCCACAGCGACATTGCCCCGGTGCGCAAGACCGACCCTGGCCCGGCGTTCGACTGGGCGCGTTACCGCAAGGCCATGAAGGATAACGAGGACAACGCATGAGTTTTCTGGTGCTGATACTGGTGCTGTGGGTAGAGAAGTTCTCTGCGCTGCGCCATCAGGTACAACGGGACGGTTTCTTTCTGGGCGAACTGGTGCGCCTGGAGCGCAGTGGCAAGGTACACCCCTGGTGGACACTGGCGATCCTGGTGCTGGCGCCGGTGGCCGTGCTGGTGCTGTTGCTGCACGTACTGGACCCGGTGGCGTATGGCTTGCTGGCCTTGCCGCTGCACTTGCTGGTGGTGATCTACAGCCTGGGGCGCGGCGATGCCAAGGCTTCACTCGGGCCCTTGCGCGATGCCTGGCGGCGTGGCGACGACCAGGCTGCGCTGCGGGTGGCCGAACGCGACCTGGGCCTGGCGGCCGACGAGCCGCACAGCTTGCTGGTGCGTGTGCAGGGTTACCTGTTGTGGCAGGCCTATCAGAGCTTTTTCGCGGTGATCTTCTGGTACTTCGTGCTTGGCCCTGGCGCTGCGCTGGCCTACCGCTTGCTGGCGCTGACGGGGGAGCATAGCCGCCAGCCTGCGCTCAAGGCCCGTGCCGAACAGCTGCGGCATGTCATGGACTGGCTGCCGGTGCGGGTGCTCGCCATGAGCTTCGCGCTGGTCGGCAATTTCGTCGCGGTGATGCGGGTGATGCTGCACGAGCTGCTCAACTGGCACATCAGCGCCGGGCACCTGGTGACCAGGGTCGGGCGCATTGCCGATGACATCCCCGAGGAAGAAGATGCCCAGCGCGGGTTGGGGCGACTGGACAGCCTGTGGGACCTGCTGCTGCGTTGTGCCGTGTTGTGGTACGCAGGCTTCGCCCTGTGGACAGTCTTGATGTAGTAGGTTGCGGCCTTTGTAGGAGCGGCCTTGTGTCGCGAAAGGGCTGCGAAGCGGCCCCCTGGATTTCAGCCGTTATGCATATATCGCTGGGGCTGCTTCGCAGCCATTTCGCGACACAAGGCCGCTCCTACAAAGGCATTCGCGGCCTTTGGTTAACCTTAAGTTACAAATCTCCGATTCGATCTGCGTTATACAAGTGGCCTAGTGCTATCTCTGCAGAACAACAAGAATCCATGGAGGTGCCCCGTGAAGCGTGTGCTCTACCCGGCCATCGCATTGATGAACAGGCTGAGCTTCGGGCAGAAGTTCAGCCTCATCAGCATCCTGTTCTTCCTGCCCATGCTGGCCACCAGCTTTTATCTGGTGCGCGACGCCTATCAGCAGTTTCACGCTACCCGCGCTGAATTGCAGGGCATAGCTCCGCTGGCTGACAGCCTGAACCTTCGCGCCGACCTCGAGGCGCTGGGCAACCTGTTGCAGATCAATGCCGTGCTTGGCCAGTCGGGCCAGGGCGGGGATCTGGAGGCGCGCATCGCTGCCTTGCAGGACAAGGTCCAGGCGCAGTTGCACACGCTGCAAGGGGATGAGGCAGTACCTGAAGACAAACTCGAAGAACTGGCCGGGGCATTTGCCAGCGCCCGTGCAGAATCGTCGCTGCAGAACAAGGCTGCGCTGTTCGACAAGCTGCTGGCCCTGGCTCAGATGCTGGGCAAACAGGTGGTGAGCCAATCCGGCCTGAGCCAGGACAGCCAGGCTTCGGTGCGTCAGTTGAGTGAGCTGCTTGGGGTCGCCACCGCGCAGGTCAGCCAGGCGCTGGGCGAAGGCCGGGCCATGGGCGCCATTGCGTTGGGGAGGGGGTTCATCGATTCTTCTGGCAGCGCCCGTTTCGAAGACCTGCTGCAACGCCTTGACCGCCTGGCAGCCGACTATGCCTTGCGCCTGGATGATGCCCTTGCCACGGACCGTGGGGCCAAGGCCGGCCTGGCGGAGGCTGCACATACCAGCCAGGCGACAGTCAGGCAGGCCGCATCGCTGTTCGAAGAGCAAGTGGTGGTGGCGGAAACCCTCGATACACCCTGGCCGGTGTTCTATCAGCAAGTCAGCGAACTGATGGCGCCGACCTATCGGCTGAATGACGCTGTGCTGGCGCATCTGCAAGAGCAGTTGCAACAGCGCCTGGCCGAGCAGCGCTTGCGCATGCTCGTCCTGGGCACGGCGCTGGCCGCTGTATTCGTGTTGATCCTGTACTTGTATGGCGGTTTCTATGTGTCGACCCGGGCCACCTTGCGCCGCCTGGGCGGTGCCATGGATAAAGTGGCTGCGGGTGACATGACGGTCAGCTTCCAGGCACACAGCCGCGATGAGCTGGGCAAGTTGGGCCAAGGTTTCAGCGAAACGGTACGCCGCATCCGCGGCCTGATCGACCAGGTCGGGCGTACCGTGGTGGCAGTCGAAGCGCAGGCCGGGCAGGTGCTGACGGTGTCGGCGCGGAGCAACCAGGCGGTCAGTGGCCAGCGTGAACAGATCGAGCAGGTGGCCACGGCGATGAACCAGATGAGCGCCAGCGCGCAGGAAGTGGCACGCAGTGCCGCGCTGGCGGCGAACGGCGCGCAACAGGTCAACCTGGAAAGCGCCAATGGCCGCAGCCTGGTGGCCAGCCAGCAAGACAGCATCGGCCGCCTCGCCGAAGAAATCGACCAGACCGTGCTGGCAATCAATCGGCTGGCCGACGACAGCCAGGCGATTGGCCAGGTGCTGGAGGTGATTCGCAGCATTGCCGAGCAGACCAACCTGCTGGCATTGAATGCGGCCATCGAAGCCGCCCGGGCCGGTGAGCAGGGGCGTGGGTTTGCCGTGGTGGCCGATGAAGTGCGTACCCTTGCCCGGCGTACCCAGGACTCCACCGCGCAGATCGCGCAGATGATCCAGCGCCTGCGCGATGGCGTGGAGCAGGCGGTGCGGGCGATGGGCAGCAGCCATCAGATGGCGGCGGGCACTGTCGACGAAGCGCGCCAGGTGCAGCAGGCGCTAGGCAATATCCTCGCGGCAGTGGGTGGGATCGTCGAGCAGAACCAACAGATTGCCGCAGCGGTAGAGCAGCAGACGGCGGTGGCCCATGACATCGATCGCAACATCGTCGCGATCAACCGGGCCGCCCAGGACACCACCCAAGGGGCTTGCCAGGCCGAGGATGCCAGCCGGGTGCTTTCGACGCAGGTGGTGGAGTTGAAACGCCTGATCGGGGCCTTCAGAGTCTAAGGCCGGCCTTGTGTTGCCTGTAGCGGCCTCTTCGCGGGTGAACCCGCTCCCACAGGATTAACGCGGCGCTCGATAACTGCACATGACCTGTGGGAGCGGGTTACCCGCGAAGAGGCCGCTACTGCCAGCCGAACAGTTCACAGGCATTACGGCTGCTGGCTTCAGCCAGTACCCCAGTCTCGATGCCCATCAGTTCAGCCAGTGCCTGGGCAATCTCCGGCAGATGCTCCGGGCTGTTGCGCTGGCCGGCAAACATCGCCGGCGCCATGTCCGGCGAATCGGTCTCCAGCACGATGCTTTCCAGCGGCAGACGCGCCAGGGTCTTGCGCAGGCGTAGCGCCTGCGGCCAGGTCGCGGCGCCACCCAGGCCAAGCCGGAAGCCCAGCTTGATGTACTCGCGCGCCTCTTCGTAACTACCGGCAAAGGCATGGATCACCCCCGCCCGCACCGGCTTGTAACGCTTGAGCGTGGCAATCACCTGGGCGTGGCTGCGGCGCACATGCAACAGGGCGGGTAGCTCAAAGTCGCAAGCCATCTGCAGCTGCGCTTCGAACAGCGCCTGCTGGCGTTGCTTGTCCAGCTCTTCGAGGTAGTAGTCCAGGCCGAACTCGCCGACCGCGCACAGCCGTGGGTCGCCCTGCAGGCGTGCCAGCCATTCGCGCAGCTGCGTCAGATGCTCCGGCCGGTGCTGCTCCAGGTAGATCGGGTGCAGCCCCAGTGCCGCAAGTACGCAGCCTTCGGCACAGGCCAGGTCCCATACTCGCTGGAAATTCGCCTGATACACCCCCAGCACCACCATGCGCTCCACCCCGCGCGCCGCCGCGTTGGCCAGCAGGTGCTGGCGATCGGCGTCGAAATCAGGGAAGTCCAGGTGGGTGTGGGTGTCGATCAGGCGCATGATCAGGCCGCAGTGATGCGCTGCTTGAACGTGCGGCCAATGGCATGCACGCCAGGCTCGTAGCGCTTTTCCTCGATCGCGGCCAGGGCCAGTTCCAGCGCAGTGGCGGCAATCAGGCCGTGCTGCTGGGCCATGGCATTGACCGGCAACGGCAGGAAGTCGAGCAACTGGTTGTCACCGAAGGTGCCCAGCTGCAGCTGGCGCGAATCGGCCGGGCGCGCCTGCAAGGTATCGAACACTCCTTGCAGCAGCACATAGGAGGTAGTCACCAGGGCATCCGGCAGGCCGCCTTGTTCGTCGATCAGTTGCTGCATCAGGCGTTGGCCACATTCGCGGCTGAAGGACTCGCCCTGATAGCGGCGGACCACGCCGTCGAAACCTTGCATGGCTTCGTCGAAGCCGCCAGCGCGGGCCTGGCTTACCGACAGCTCCGGGCGTGCACCGATCAGTGCGATGCTGCGCGGGGCCGTAGCCAGCAGGCTGTCGGCCAGCTGACGGCTGGCATCGCGGTCATCGCTGATCACCGAACAGAAGTGTGCCGGGTTCAGGCGCCGGTCGATGGCGATCACTGGCAGGCCCTTGTCCTGCAACTCACGGTAGCTGTCGTCCTCAGGCGGCAGGCAGCTGGCGACAAACAGGGCATCGCAACGGCGGGCGCGGAACAGCTGCTGCAGCTGGCGCTCGCTGTCGGGCTGGTCGTCGCTGCTGGCGATCAGCAACTGATACCCACGGGCGCGTGCGCCCTGCTCGAGCTGTTTGGCGATGCGGGCATAGCTGGGGTTCTCCAGATCCGGGAGAATGAAACCCAAGGTGCGGGTGTGCCGGCTGCGCAGGCCGGCTGCTTGCGGGTTGGGGGTGAAGTCATGGGCCTCGACCACCGCGCGCACCCGCTCGACAGTGCTGGTACTGATGCGCTGCTGTTCGGCCTTGCCGTTGATGACATAACTGGCAGTGGTCACTGACACACCGGCCAGACGGGCGATATCGCTGAGTTTCACCGATTTTTCCTTGTTATTACCGGGACTGGCTACGGAACCAGGACCGGGTAGTTTGACCCGGGTTGGTCGCGATGCGCAGGCGACCATTGTCGCAATTGTCCGACAGGATGGGGCTTTTTCCTCGGAAGATTATCGAGTAACGTGGCCGCTTGGTCAGATTAAACGTTTCAGCTATTAATTTTTCTGCCTCGGCTGCCGCGCTTGCAAGGCTGTCGAACTGGCTGATTCTGTGAATATCACAACAATACCTCAGTACCCGGCATCAAAACCAAGCTGGGGCTGCAAAAGGAGAAGGTCATGCTCGAGCTCGCCATAGGGCAGATAGCCATGGGCCAGAAGGCCGCCGACAAGGCCGAGGCATTGCGCCTGCTGGCGGATCAGCTGGTAGCCGACGGCCTGGTTGCCGAAGGTTATCTCGAAGGCCTGCAGGCGCGCGAAGCGCAAGGCTCGACGTACCTTGGCCAGGGTATCGCCATCCCTCACGGCACCCCGCAGACCCGCGAACTGGTGTTCGCCACGGGCGTGCGCCTGCTGCAGTTCCCCGAAGGTGTGGACTGGGGCGATGGGCAGAAGGTCTACCTGGCTATCGGCATCGCCGCCCGTTCCGATGAACACTTGCGCCTGCTGCAGTTGCTGACCCGCGCGCTCGGCGAGACCGACCTGGCCGAGGCATTGCGCCGGGCCAGCTCTGCCGAGGCGTTGCTCAAGCTGCTGCAAGGCGCGCCACAGGAACTGGCGCTGGACGCGCAACTGGTGGGCCTGAACCTGCCTGCTGAAGACTTCGATGAGCTGGCCTGGCGCGGTGCCCGCCTGCTGCAGCGCGCCGGTTGTGTCGACAGCGGCTTCGCTGCTGTGCTGCAACAGGCCGAACCACTGCCCTTGGGCGAGGGCCTGTGGTGGTTGCACAGCGAGCGCCAGGTGCGACAGCCTGGCCTGGCCTTCATCACTGCGCAGCAGCCACTGCGTTATCGCGACCAGCCGCTCAATGGTCTGTTCTGCCTGGCCAGCCTTGGTGCCGCCCACCAGGCGCTGCTCGAGCGCCTGTGCGAAGTGCTGATCGAAGGCCGCGGGCAAACGCTCTACCAGGCCACCAGCAGCCGTGCGGTGCTTGAGGTGCTGGGCGGTGAGGCGCCGGCTGACTGGCCCAGTGCGCGGATCGTGCTGGCCAACCCGCACGGCCTGCACGCCCGCCCTGCGAAGGTCCTGGCGCAACTGGCCAAGGGCTTCGAGGGTGAAATCCGTGTGCGCGTGCTCGACAGTGCGCAGCCAGCGGTGTCGATCAAGAGCCTGAGCAAGCTGCTGAGCCTCGGCGCCCGGCGTGGCCAGGAACTTGAGCTGAGCGCTGAACCGTCGATTGCCGGCGATGCCTTGCCCGTACTGCTGGCAGCCATCGAACAAGGCCTGGGCGAAGAGGTCGAGCCGCTGGTGCAAACCACCCCAGCCAGTGCTGCCAGCGCGGCCGTGGTACTTCAGGCGCCCGCTGCGGGCAGCCGGATCCAGGGCGTCAGTGCATCCCCGGGTATTGCCAGTGGGCCGGCGCATGTGTGCGTCGAGCGGGTCATCGATTATCCGCTACGCGGTGAGTCGCCGGCCAAGGAGCGCCTGAAGCTGCGTGACGCGTTGGCGGCCGTGCATGGCGAATTGCAGGCGCTGGTGCAGCGCAGCGACAAGTCGATTGGCGAGATCTTCGTCACTCACCAGGAAATGCTCGCTGACCCAGCCTTGAGCGACGATGCCGAGGCACGCCTGGCCCACGGCGAAAGTGCGGCGGCGGCGTGGATGGCGGTGATCGAAGCGGCTGCCCGTCAGCAGGAAGCGCTGCACGATGCCTTGCTGGCCGAGCGTGCTGCCGACCTGCGCGACATTGGCCGCCGGGTGCTGGCCCAGTTGTGCGGCGTGGCGGCCCAGGCCGAACCGGAGCAGCCCTACGTGTTGGTCATGGGCGAGGTCGGCCCCTCTGATGTCGCCCGCCTGGACCCGGCCCGTGTCGCTGGTATCGTCACGGCCCACGGCGGCGCCACGGCGCACAGTGCGATCGTCGCCCGGGCATTGGGCATCCCGGCCGTGGTTGGCGCAGGCGCGGCGATCCTGCTGCTCGATTCCGGCACGCCGCTGCTGCTCGACGGCCAGCGCGGCCTGGTCAGCGTTGCACCGCCAGCCGACGAGCTGCAACGCGCGTTGGCCGAGCGCGACCAGCGCGAACAACGCCTTCAAGCTGCCTGGGCCAGGCGCCATGAGCCGGCGGTGACCCGCGATGGCCATGCCGTCGAAGTCTTCGCCAACATTGGCGAGAGCAGCGGTATCGACAAGGTGGTGGAGCAGGGCGCCGAAGGGGTTGGCCTGCTGCGCACCGAGCTGATCTTCATGGCCCACTCGCAGGCACCGGACGTGGCTACCCAGGAAGCGGAGTACCGCCGTGTGCTCGACGGCCTCGGTGGCAGGCCATTGGTGGTGCGCACCCTCGATGTGGGCGGCGACAAGCCGTTGCCGTACTGGCCGATAGCCGCCGAGGAAAACCCCTTCCTCGGCGTGCGCGGTGTGCGCCTGACCCTGCAACGCCCGCAGATCATGGAAGAGCAGTTGCGCGCCTTGCTGCGGGCCGCCGATCAGCGGCCCCTGCGCATCATGTTCCCCATGGTCGGGCAGATTCACGAGTGGCGTGAGGCGCGTGCCATGGTCGAGCGCCTGCGCCAGGAAATCCCGGTCGCCGACCTGCAGGTCGGGATCATGGTCGAGGTGCCGTCCGCTGCATTGCTGGCGGCGCAGCTGGCCCGTGAAGTGGACTTCTTCAGCATCGGCACCAACGACCTGACCCAGTACACCCTGGCCATCGACCGTGGCCACCCAAGCTTGTCTGCCCAGGCCGACGGCTTGCACCCGGCGGTGCTGAGCCTGATCGACATGACCGTGCGTGCCGCCCACGCCGAGGGCAAATGGGTCGGCGTCTGTGGCGAACTGGCCGCAGACCCGCAGGCAGTGGCCGTGCTGCTGGGCCTGGATGTGGACGAGCTGAGCGTGGCGGCCCGCAGCATTGCCGAAGTCAAAGCCCTGGTGCGCCAGGCTGATCACCAAACGGCCCGCGCCCTGGCGCGCGAGGCCTTGCAACAGGACAGCGCCGCAGCGGTTCGCGCGCTGGTGGAGCGTTACTGAATGGCCAAGATCCTTACCCTGACCCTGAACCCGGCGCTGGACATCACCGTCAGCCTCGACGCCTTGCGCCCAGGGCACGTCAACCGCGCCCACGACCAGCAAAGTCACGCCGCGGGCAAAGGCCTGAACGTGGCCCAGGTGCTGGCCGACCTGGGCCATAGCGTTACTGTCGGGGGCTTTCTCGGCCGCGACAACCTGCAGCCGTTTGAAGCGCTGATCGCCCGGCGCGGTTTTGCCGACTGCTTCGTGCGAGTGGCCGGCGAAACCCGCAGCAACCTCAAGCTGGTCGAGGCCGATGGCCGGGTCACCGATGTCAACGGCCTGGGGCCGGAGGTCGACGAAGCCGCGCGCGCCGAACTGCTGCAGCGCCTGGCACAGGTGGCGCCCGGGCACGACGCGGTGGTCGTGGCCGGCAGCCTGCCGCGAGGGATCAGCCCTGAGTGGTTCCGCCAGTTGCTTGAGCAGTTGCAGGCGCAGGGGCTGAAAGTGGCCCTCGACAGCAGTGGTGACGCGTTGCGTGCTGGCTTGCAGAGTGCCCCCTGGCTGGTCAAACCCAATACCGAAGAGCTAGGTGAAGTGCTGGGCCTGGCCGTGCAGACCGCCGCCGAGCAGCGCGCCGCTGCCGAGCAACTGCTGGCCGGCGGTATCGAACATGTGGTGGTGTCGGCGGGCGAACAGGGCGTCAGTTGGTTTGCTGCCGGCCTGGCGCTGCAGGCGCGGCCGCCGCAAGTGCGGGTTGCCAGCACCGTGGGGGCCGGTGATTCGCTGGTCGCCGGCATGGTCCATGGCCTGCTGGCGGCGGAAAGCCCGCAACAGACCTTGCGCCGCGCCACGGCCATCGCAGCACAGGCCGTGACTCAGGTTGGCTTCGGCATCTGTGACCGCGAGCAGCTCGCGCACCTGGAAACCGCTGTGCAACTGACAGAACAACAAGAGGGTTGCCGATGAACATCGCCATTGTCACCGCCTGCCCCAACGGCCAGGTGTCCAGCGTGCTCAGTGCCCGCCTGCTGGCGGCTGCCGCCCAGCGCCGCGGCTGGAGCACCAGTGTTGAAGTGCAGGATGCCGAGCATCCCGAGCGCCAGCTGACCCCTGCGCAGATCGCCGAGGCCGACTGGGTACTGGTGGTCAGCACCGGCCCGGTGGACCTTGCCCGTTTCGCCGGCAAGCGCCTCTGCCAGAGCACCCCGGCGCAGGCCTTGGCCGACCGTGAGGGCTTCCTCGACGAGGCGCAGGCCAAGGCCGAAGTGCTGGCTGTGCAAGCGACCAGTGCGGCGCCTTCAACCGCTGTGCGCATTGTTGCGGTCACCGCCTGCCCGACCGGCGTGGCGCATACCTTCATGGCTGCAGAAGCCTTGCAACAGGCGGCGCAGCAGCTGGGCCATGAACTCACTGTCGAAACCCAGGGCTCGGTTGGTGCTCGCAATCCGCTGTCGGCCCAGGCCATTGCCGATGCCGATGTGGTGCTGCTGGCTGCTGACATCGAGGTGCCGACAGCACGCTTTGCCGGCAAGCGTATCTACCGTTGTGGTACCGGTATCGCCCTCAAGCAGGCACGCGCGACCCTGGAGAAGGCCTTGGCCGAGGCCAAGGTCGAAAGTGCTGCGGACGCTGCCTCTGCAACGCCCGCCAAGGCTGAAAAGGCCGGCGTCTACAAGCATTTGCTGACCGGTGTTTCGTTCATGCTGCCAATGGTGGTGGCCGGCGGCTTGCTGATCGCCCTGTCGTTTGTCTTCGGCATCGAAGCCTACAAGCAGCCTGGCACCTTGCCGGCCGCGCTGATGCAGATCGGCGGCGAGGCTGCGTTCAAGCTGATGGTGCCGCTGCTCGCGGGGTACATCGCCTGGTCCATCGCCGACCGCCCGGGCCTGGCGCCGGGGATGATCGGTGGCCTGCTGGCCAGCACCTTGGGTGCTGGCTTCATTGGCGGTATCGTCGCCGGTTTTCTCGCAGGCTACAGCGCCAAGGCCATCGCCCGCTGGGCACGTCTGCCAAGCAGCCTGGATGCGCTCAAGCCGATCCTGATCATCCCGCTGCTGGCCAGCCTGTTCACCGGCCTGGTGATGATCTACGTGGTCGGCCAGCCGGTGGCGGCAATGCTCGAAGGGCTGACGCATTTCCTCGACAGCATGGGCACCACCAACGCCATCCTGCTCGGGATGCTGTTGGGCGGGATGATGTGCGTCGACCTCGGCGGGCCGATCAACAAGGCGGCCTATGCCTTCTCGGTGGGGCTGCTGGCATCTTCCAGCTATGCGCCGATGGCGGCGACCATGGCCGCCGGCATGGTGCCGCCGATCGGCCTGGGCATCGCCACCTTCCTGGCCCGGCGCAAGTTTGCCCAGAGCGAGCGTGAAGCGGGCAAGGCGGCACTGGCGCTGGGGTTGTGCTTCATCTCCGAAGGGGCCATCCCGTTTGCGGCGAAGGACCCATTGCGGGTGATCCCGGCGAGCATTGCCGGTGGCGCCTTGACCGGCGCGCTGTCGATGTACTTCGGCTGCAAGCTGATGGCGCCGCATGGCGGGCTGTTCGTCTTGCTGATCCCCAATGCGATCAACCATGCACTGTTGTATCTGTTGGCAATCGTGGCGGGCAGCCTGGTGACGGCGGTGGTGTATGCCGTGATCAAGAAGAGCGAGCGGGTGGAGTTGGCCGTTGCGCCAGTGAAGGGTTGAAGCCTTCTGTTGGTATTGCTGGCCCTTTCGCGGCTAACGCCGCTTCTACAGGGATAGTGCGGTCCCTGTAGGCGCGGCGTTAGCCGCGAAGAGGCCAGTACAGGCTAACGCCGATGTTTTTGCCGCAACGGCACCAACAGGTCGCCCAGGCCGTTATGGTCGACCTCATGCATCAACGCCAGCAAGCCACCCAGCTCACCGGCCGGAAACCCTTTGCGGGCGAACCAGGCCAGGTAATCACCCGGCAGGTCGGCAATGATCCGCCCCTGATATTTGCCAAAGGGCATGGCGCGGGTCACCAGCAGTTCGAGCATTTCCGGTTTCATCGACGAAGCCTGGGCAGTGAATGAGCGCCGACCATACTGCAATCTGCACGAGCCCCCAAGCGGCAATCATGCATAACGCCGATATATAGCTTTGCTGTGGATGTCATAACTGATTGTTTTTAAAGGATTTAATTTAATCGCGTGGCTTGGCACGAAGGCTGCTCCGGTATATGTGACTACCACCTGCCAAGGAGTTTGTGCCATGAGCAATCCCAACAAAGACGTGATCGACGTACTTAACGACCTGGTCGAGTACAGCAAGGATGGCGAAAAAGGCTTCAAAGCCTCGGCCGATGACGTGAAAAACTCCGATTTGAAGGCGTTTTTCGTACAGCGTGCCGGCGAATGCGCCACCGCTGCCAGCGAGTTGCAAAGCGAAGTGCGCCGCCTGGGCGGTGACCCGGAAACGTCCACCAGTATCAGCGGTGACCTGCACCGTGGCTGGGTAAACCTCAAGTCGATGGTCACCGGCAAGGATGAAGAAGCGGTGCTCAATGAGGTGGAGCGCGGCGAAGATCATGCCCTCAAGGCCTACAAGGAAGCACGCGAGAAGCTGGTCAAGCTGGGCCGCATGGCCAGCGATCCGAGCTATGCCCTGGTGGAGAAACAATTGCAGGGCGTGCAGCGTAACCACGATCAGGTCAAGGCACTGCGCAACGCCGCCCGCGCCCGTTCCTAGTTGGTTGGTCCCTCTACCCGGTTACGGCCATTGGCTTTGGCCCGGTAGAGTGCCTCATCCGCGGCGCCCAGCACCTGTGCAAGGTCTTGCTGGGTGCCGGGGATGTAGACGCTGACCCCAACGCTCACCGTGACTGAGTGGGCATCGTCTGCGAATGGCGCGAGGGCCTCGACCTGGGCGCGAATACGCTCGGCCAGCAACAGAGCGCCGCTGAGTTCCGTTTCCGGCAAGATCACCTGAAATTCTTCACCGCCATAGCGTGCCGCCAGATCCGCCGGACGGCGGATGCACAGCTCCAGCGTGCTGGCCACCTCGCGCAAGGCGTGGTCGCCACCGGCGTGTCCATGGCGCTGGTTGAAGGCCTTGAAATGATCCACATCCACCATCAGTACCGCCAACGGTTGGCGGTTACGTTGGGCGCGTGACCATTCCAGCCGCAGCACCTGGTCCAAGCGGCGGCGGTTGGCAAGGCCGGTCAGGCTGTCAGTCGCGGCAAGCGTCGCCAGGCCCTGTTCTGCCTCGTGGCGGCGGCGCAATTCCCGGCCCAGCAGCAGGGTCAGCCAGAGAATCCCGATACACAACACCCCCGTGGCGACGCTGACCAGAATCGCCGTGCGCCGCCATGACTGGAACACCTCGTCGGCGGAATGCACCACCAGCACGATCAGCGGCAGGTCGGCGACCTGGGCGAAGGTGTACATGCGCTGGGAAGGGGCGCTGCCAGAGCGCGCGGTGAAGCTCCCGCTGTGCTCGTTGAGGATGCGCTTGAAGTTGGGGCGCTCGCCGTAATAGGTGCCGATTGCCGGATCCTGTGGGCGTGCAGGTTCCCGTGCGAGTAGCTGCCCGTCGGTGTTGAACAGGTTGATGCTGCTTTCAGCGCCGATATCCAGACGGCGGAACAACTCACTGAAATACGACAGGCGCAGGGCGCCGGCGGCCAGCCCGGCAAATTCGCCCTGCGGGCCGTTGATGCGCCGGCTGAAACTGATGCACCAGTCCATGTCGCCCAGCTTGGCCTTGAAAGGCGGGCCCACCAGTAAACCGAGGTTGGCGTCATGCAGGTGTGCCTGGAAAACCCCGGTATCGCCAAAGTTGGCCTTGCGAGGCACGGCGCTGTTGGAGTCGCCGACCACATTGCCTTGTTTGTCCAGCCACAGCACATCACCGCGCTTGCGGTCGACAAAGGCTTCATTGAATAGAAGGCGCTGGCGCAATGGGCCGGAGATCTCTGGCAGCTCCTTGCGGCTGACGGCCCAGATCAGGCCTTTCAACGACTGGTCGTAGAGTTCGACATTACGCAGGATGTCGCTTTCGATCAGCTGGACGATGTTGTTCGCGGAGCGGATGGCCGATTGCTCGACACTGTCGCGCTCGCGGGCCAGCAGGTAGCTGACGATGGCCACGATGGCGAGCACGGCAAGGCAGCTGCTCAGGTTGAGGATCAGCTCGGGGTGCGACCTGTAGATTGCGAAACGCGGAGATCGAGTGGGCATGCGCGCTACTGCTGAGGCAGGGCCATTTACGGCGGGCGCCATTTTAGGGAAGCGTGGATTGTCGGACAACAATTGTCCGACGGAATCGTGTCTGGTTTTCGCGGGCAAGCCCGCGAACGAGGGCTAAGCCCTCGCCAGCGGTCTCAGATCAGAAGATGTTCAGTGGGTAATCGACGATCACCCGCACTTCATCGTTGTCGCTGTTGCTGTCGATCGATGCATAACCCTGGCTACCACGGTGAGTGGCATAGCGCAGTTGCACCGCCAGATCCTTCAGGTCGCCTTCCTGGAATACATACTTCACGTCCAGGTCCCGCTCCCAGTGCATGGCGTTCTTGCCATCGGCGCGGTAGTAGTCGTAGTGGCTGGTGTCCTGGGTGGCCTTGGTCAGGTCCGCTTCACCGCGCGAATACGACAGCGAAGTGCTCAGGCCCGGGATGCCGACACCGGCGAAGTTGTAGTCGTACTGCAGCTTCCACGAACGCTCGTTCGGGGCGTTGAAGTCCGAGTACATGCGCGAGTTGTCCAGGTAAACGCTGTCGCCCAGGTTGATGTAGTCGAACGGCGTGTTGCCGTTGACCCGCTGGTAGGCGGCGGTGACGCTGTGGTAACCGGCATTGACCGTGAAGTGCACGCTGTAGGTGTTGTTGTCGATCTTGCCCAGCAGCGACTGGCCGGTGTCTTGGGTGTGATAGAAGTGCACGCCCGGGTTGAGGCTGACCAGGTCGTTGACCACGTAGGTGTAGTCGAAGTCAGCGTAGTACTGGTTCCAGACGTCCTTCAGCTCGGCCGCGTACAGGTTGGTGGTGATGTGCTCGGTGCCGCTCCACGACGCGCCGGCCCAGTTAAGGTGCTTGCTGGTCTGGCCGTCCATGTCGCCGTAGTAGGTGTCGATACGACGGTGGCCGCTCTGGTTGTACGGGTGGGTGAAGCTGACCTGGCCGCCTTCGAGCAACAGGCCGTCGACGCTGTGGTTGGTCAGGCTCACACCGCGGAAGGTCTGCGGCAGCATGCGGGTTTCGCCGCCGGCGATCACCGGGTTGGTGATGAACAGGTCACCGGCTTTCAATTCAGTGTCGAATGCCTTGAGCTTGACCGCTGCACCGGCAGTGGAGAACGAGTGCGGGGCGGCCCCCAGTTCACCGTTGTCCTTGATGTGCTCGGGCAGGATGCTGGTGCCGGCATGGCCGCCACCGCCGTCGAGCTTCAGGCCCAGCATGGCGTGGGCGTCGAGGCCGAAGCCGACTACGCCCGGTGTGTAGCCGGACTCGAAACGGGCCACCGCGCCCTGGCCCCACTCGCGGGTGTCGCGCACGCCGGCGTTGTGGTTGTCGCGGTTGAAGTAGGCATTACGAAAGTGCAGGTTGAAGGACGAATCTTCGATGAAGCCATCAGCCTTGTCTTCATCTGCCTGGGCGGCGAAAGGGATCGTTGCAGTCAACGCAATGAACAGCGGGGTAAAACGAAACGCGGAAGGCACCGGTGTTAGCTCCTTTAGTCTGACGGTGGGGCAGTTTTTATTTTTGAATGTGCGTCTTTTTATAGGGGTACGTTACGGCGGGGCTGATAGTTAGAGCACATAAAAAAAGCCGCTGATTGGCAGCGGCTTTAAAAGGCTAACATATCGGCACCCACGGTGCCCATGGCGTAGCCAAGGGAAAACTGGAGCAGGTACGACGCGCGATCAGCTATCGGCATTGGCGTCGCTGGAAACTTTCGAAGCTGTCTGTTCTGCGTCTTTGCTGGCGTCGGCCTTGTGTGCCAGGGCTTCGCGGGAGTCTTGGTGAACAGCGGCAAGTTCTGCAGTGCGAGCTACGAAAGCCGGGGATTCTTCGGCCATGGCCAGGGGCGACAACAACAGGGAAGACAGAACGAAAACGCTGGCAATACCCATACTGTTGGACATGTTTAAATCTACCTTCTTGCGGTGCAAGTGCGATGAGGACGAGGGCAAAGTTAGTCGTTAACGTGCCGCGGAAACAGCGTCTTTAGCGATAAGCACTGTTGCGCAAAAAGTAATGATCGCTGAGAAGGCAATTCGACTTTGGCCGAAAAGTACCGTGCTAGACACCTTGCGCGGTCATCGTAGGGGCGCCCTGGCAAGGCCGCTCCTACAGGGGGCCTATGCAGGCTTCAGAAGGGGCAATCGGATGCCAAAGGTATTGGCGCCGGCCGCGCTGCGCACAAAAACGTCACCACCATGCATCAGCGCGATCGCCTTGACGATCGCCAGGCCCAACCCATGGTTGCCGCCACCACTGTTGCTGCGCGCCGCATCCACCCGGTAGAAGCGCTCGAACAACAGCGGCAGGTGCGCATCCTCGATGGCCGGCCCTGGGTTGCTTACGGCAATGCAGACCTGTTCCGGCCCAGCCTCTATCTGTACCTCGATCACCTGGTTCGGCGCCGTGTGCTGGACGGCGTTGTTCAGCAGGTTGATCAAGGCCCGGCGCAACTGGGCCTTTTCGATGGGCGCCTGGGCATCACCGCTGACGGTGACGCTGACCTGGGCGTCTTCGAGGATGTAGTCCAGGTAATCGAGGGTGGTGGCCACTTCCTCGGCCAGAGAGGCCTGGGTCAGGGCGGTGGCCTTGCTGCCCTGGTCGGCGCTGGCGAGGAACAGCATGTCGTTGATGATGCTGCGCAGGCGCTCCAGCTCTTCGAGGTTCGATTGCAGCACTTCGAAGTAATGCTCGGCGCTGCGCCCACGGGTGAGGGCGACCTGGGTTTGGCCAATCAGGTTGGTCAATGGCGAGCGCAATTCGTGGGCGACGTCGGCGTTGAACGCTTCCAGCCGTGAATAGGCCTGGCTGACCCGGTCCAGCGCGGCGTTGAAGGCGCCGGCGAACTGCGCCAGTTCCGGCGCCAGGTCCGCTGTCTGCAGGCGCCCGTCCAGGCGTGGTGGCGCCAGCGCCTGGGCCTCGACGGACAGCGCCAGCAGCGGCCGCAGGCCAATGCGCGCCACCCAGTAGCCAAGAATCGAAGCCAGCAGCACACCGAGCACAGCCAGGCCGACAATGGCCACCAGCAAGCTGTGCTGGGCTTGCCAGAAGGTTTCCGTGTCGATGCCGATCAAAAAGCGCAGCGGCGGGCGCTCGCCCAGCGCCGGCAGTTCGCTGACCAGCACCTTGTAGGGGTAGAGGCGGTCAGGCAGGCGCAGGTCGCGCATGCCTTGCGGGCCTTCGCCAAAAGCGCGGACCAGTTCGCTGGGGTGGCCGTATTCGTAGGCCGGGTTGCTGCTGACCACCCAGAAACGGATGCGCTTGTCTTCCTCGCTGAGCAGGTTGAGCTTGTTGTTGATCTTGGCCCAGTGCTCGGGTGTGCCGAAGCGGTTGAGGGTGGACTCGAGCACGCTGAAGCGCGCATCCAGTTCCGCTGCCGGCAGCAGGTCGAGGCTGCGGTCGACCTGGCGATACAGCGCCGAACCGATCAGCACGAACACCCCCAGCGCCACCAGGATGAACAGCGTCGACAGGCGCAGGGCGATGGAGTTAAGCGGCACGGTTTTCCAGGACATAGCCCATGCCTCGGATGGTGTGCAGCAACTTGTTGTCGAACGGCCCGTCGAGCTTGGCGCGCAGTCGCTTGATGGCTACTTCGACGACATTGGCGTCGCTGTCGAAGTTGATGTCCCAGACCAGCTCCGCGATAGCAGTCTTGGAGAGGATTTCGCCCTGGCGCCGGGCCAGCACGCTGAGCAGCGAGAATTCCTTGGCGGTCAGTTCCAGGCGCTGGCCGGCGCGGCTGGCCTTGCGCGCCATCAGGTCGATCCACAGGTCGCCGACCTGGATCTGCAACGGCTCGTGGCTGCTGCTGCGCCGGGTCAGGGCCTGCAGCCGGGCGACCAGCTCGAGGAACGAGAAGGGTTTGCCCAGGTAGTCGTCGGCGCCTTCGCGCAGGCCGTGGATGCGGTCTTCGACGCGCTCGCGGGCGGTGAGCATGATCACCGGCGTCTGCTTGCGCGCACGCAGTGCACGCAGCACGCCGTAGCCGTCCAGGCCCGGCAGCATCACATCGAGCACGATCACTGCATAGTCGCCTTCCAGGGCCAGGTGCAGGCCGTCGATGCCGTCACGCGCAAGGTCGACGGTGAAGCCCTGCTCGGTCAGGCCGCGATGCAGGTAGTCGGCGGTTTTTTCTTCGTCTTCGATGATCAGCACACGCATGGTCTTGTCCTAGCTGGCACTTGGCGCCGCCGCTGGGGCGGCCTGGCGGCGGTGGAAAAGGCGCTCCAGGGCCAAGTATATGACCGGGGTGGTGAACAGCGTCAGCGCCTGGCTTACCAGCAGCCCGCCAACCACCGCGATGCCCAGCGGCTGGCGCAGTTCGGCGCCGGCACCAAAGCCGAACATCAGCGGCACCGCGCCGAGCAGGGCGGCGAGGGTGGTCATGATGATCGGCCGGAAACGCGTCAGGCACGCCTGGTGAATCGCCTGCTCGGGTGTCATGCCATGGTGGCGCTGGGCTTCCAGGGCGAAGTCGATGAGCAGGATGCCGTTCTTTTTGACGATACCGATCAGCAGCACCACGCCGATCAGGCCCATGATGCTGAAGTCCTGGCCCATGGCCCAGAGCAGTATCAACGCACCCAGGCCGGCCGAGGGCAGGGTGGAGATGATGGTCAGTGGGTGGACGAAGCTCTCGTAGAGCACGCCGAGGATGATGTACACCGCCACCAGCGCGGCGAGGATCAGCCACGGTTGGCTCGAAAGCGAACTCTGGAAGGCCTGGGCCGCGCCCTGGAAGTTGCCGCTGATCGAGTCCGGCATGCCCAGTTCGCGCTGGGTACGTTCGAGGATCTTCACCGCATCGCCCAGGGCCACGCCGGGGGCCAGGTTGAACGAAAGGTTGGCTGCCGGGAACAGGCCGTCATGGCTGATCGACAGTGGCCCGGTGCTCGGTGCGGCGACATGCGCCAGGGCCGACAGTGGCACCATCTCGTTGGTCAGTGGCGAGCGCAGGTAGAAGAAGTTCAGGCTCTCGGCCTTGCCGCGCTGCCTGGCGTCCAGTTCGAGGATCACCTTGTACTGGTTGGTCTCGGTCTGGAACTCGCTGATCTGCCGCTGGCCGAAGGCATCGTACAGCGCCTGGTCGACGTCGGTGGTGGTCAAGCCGAAACGTGCCGCAGCCTGGCGGTCAATGTCGATGCGGGTGACGCTGGCGCCCAGTTGCAAGTCGTTGGACAGGTCGCGCAATACCGGGTTTTCCCGCAGGCGGTCGGTCAGGCGTTGGGTCCACAGGTTCAGGGCCACGCCGTCGTTGCTCTTGAGCACATACTGGTACTGGGTGCGTGACGGGCCGGAGCTGAGGTTGATGTCCTGGCCGGCCCGCATGTACAGGACGATGCCCGGCACCTGGGCCAGCTTCGGCCGCAGGCGGTCGATCAGCTCGCTGGCCGACACGTCGCGATCACCACGAGGCTTGAGGGCTATCCAGAAGCGGCCATTGGCGATGGTCTGGTTGCTGCCGGTGACCCCCACAGAATGGGAGTAGGCCTGCACCGCCGGGTCGTCGCCGATGATCTTTGCCAGCGCCAGGTGCTTCTCGACCATCGAGGGGTATGACACATCCGCGGCCGCCTCGGTGGTGCCGAGTATGAAGCCGGTGTCCTGCAGCGGGAAGAAGCCTTTGGGGATGCCGACATAACCGGCGACGGCCAGTGCCAGGGTCACGCCGAACACGCCCAGGGTCAGGCGTTGGTGGGCAAGCGCACGATCCAGGCCTTTTTCGTACCACTTCACCAGGCGCTCACCAAACCCGCCGTGTTGCTCGCCGGGCGGGCGGCGCATGAACAAGGCACACAAGGTGGGGGCCAGGGTCAGCGACACCATCACCGAAATCAGGATGGTCGAAGTGGCAGTCAGGGCGAACTCCTTGAACAGCCGGCCGACCACACCGCCCATGAACAGCAGCGGGATGAACGCTGCGATCAGCGAGAAACTGATCGACACCACGGTGAAACCGATCTCGCCTGCGCCCTTGAGCGCTGCCGTGCGGCTGTCGTCGCCGGCCTCCAGGTGGCGGTGGATGTTCTCGACCACGACGATGGCGTCGTCCACCACGAAGCCCACCGAGATGACGATGGCCACCAGCGTGAGGTTGTTGAGGCTGAAGCCCAGCACATACATCAGGGCGCAACTGGCGATCAGCGACACACCGAGCACGCTGGATACCACCAAGGTCGCCGACCACTGGCGCAGGAACAGCGCCATCACCCCGATCACCAGGGCCACCGCGATCATCAGGGTCAGTTCCACCTCGTGCAAAGAGGCGCGGATGGTCTGGGTACGGTCCTGCAAGACTGACACTTCGATCGACGCCGGAAGCATTTCCTGCAGCTTGGGCAGGGCAGCCATCACCCGGTCGACGGTGTCGACGATATTTGCGCCGGGCTGGCGGAACACGACCAGGTTGAGCCCCGGCTGGTCGCCGGACCAGGCCTTGACGTAGGCGTTTTCGGCGCCGTTGATCACCTTGGCCACGTCCTGCAGGTGCACCGGCGCACCGTTGCGGTAGGAAACGATGAGTTTGGCGTAGTCCTCGGGGTGGAACAGCTGGTCGTTGGCGGCGATGGTCGAGACGCTGTGCTCGCCGTACAGTGCGCCCTTGGCCAGGTTGAGGCTGGTCTGCTGGATGGCCAGGCGCACATCGGCAAGGGTCAGGCCGATGGCGGCGAGTTTTTCGGGTTGGGCCTGCACGCGAATGGCCGGGCGCAGCTGGCCGGTGATATTGATCAGGCCGACCCCTTCGATCTGGCTGAGCTGGCGCGCCAGCAGGGTTTCGGCGTAGTCGCTCAGGTCATTGCCGGGCATCTGCGCGGAGCTGACGGTGAGTACCAGTACCGGGCTGTCGGCCGGGTTTACCTTGCGCCAGGTCGGCGGGTTGGGCAGGTCCTGGGGCAAGCGGGCGGTGGCGGTGTTGATCGCCGCCTGGACTTCCTGGGCGGCGGTGTCGATGTTCTTGTCGAGGGTGAACTGCAGGATCAGGGTGGTCGAGCCCAGCGCGCTGCTGCTGGTCATCTGGGTCATGCCGGGGATGGCGCTGAACTGCACCTCCAGTGGCGTGGCCACTGAAGACGCCATGGTTTCCGGGCTGGCACCGGGCAGCTGGGTGGTGACCTGAATGGTCGGGAAGTCCGCTTCAGGCAGCGGTGCCACTGGCAACCGCGGGAAGGCGATGGCGCCGAGCAGCACCAGGGCGAACGTCAGCAGCAGGGTGGCGATCGGGTGGTCGATGCACCACGCCGAAATACCGTTGCGGGTAGTCATGGCTGGCTCCTGCGGTCAGCCATTTGCGCCGGTGGCGGTACGTCCGGGGTGACCTCGACCCGCGAGCCGGGCTTGAGACGCGACTGGCCGTCGAGCACCAGGCGCTCGCCCGGCTTTACCCCGGCGATGATGTTCAGGCCGCTGTCCTGGTAGAGCACCTTGACCGGCACGCTGGTGACCTTGTCACCGTCCAGGCGGTAGACAAAGTGCCCGTCGATGCCACGCTGCACCACTGGCGGTGGCACCACCAGGGCGTTCTCATCGACCGCAGTGCGCAGGCGGATGGTGACCAGTTGCCCCGGCCACAGGCGGCCGTCCTTGTTGTCGAATTCGGCCTTGACCCGCACCGTGCCGGTGTTGGCCGAGATCTGGTTGTCGATCAGTGCCAGGTGGCCTTCGCCGAGCAGGTTGCGTTCGCCGTCGGCGTCCATGTAGGCCTGCACCAGCGCAGGGGTTGGCGCCTTGAGCAAGCCCTGCAGGGTTGGCAGCATCTGTTGCGGCAGGGCGAATTCGACGGCGATCGGATCAATTTGGGTGACGCTGAACAGGCCTTGGGTATCGCTGCTGCGCACCAGGTTGCCGGGGTCGACATTGCGGATGCCGACGCGCCCGGTCACTGGCGAGCGGATCTGCGTGTACGACAGTTGCACCTCAGCATTGGCGATGGCCGCCTGGTTGCCCTTGACCGTGGCCTGCAGCTGGTTGACCAGCGCCTGTTGCTGGTCGAGGGTCTGCTTGGACACGCCATCGTCAGTGCTCAGCAGGCGGTAACGCTTGAGGTCGACGCCGGCCACCTGGATCTGCGCCTGGCTCTGGCCGAGCTGGGCACGGGCCTGGTCGAGGCTGGCGCGGATCGCCCGGTCATCCAGGGTGGCGAGCAGGTCGCCTTCTTTCACCCACTGGCCCTCCTTGACCAGCACCTGGGTCAGCACCCCCTCGACCTGTGGCCGGACTTCGACGCTGTGCAGCGACAGCACCGAGCCGATGGCGCTGGTGTAGCGCGGCACGTCCTGCTGGGCGACGCTGACCACGCGCACCGGAATCGCCGCTTGTGCGTGCGGCGTGGTGGCCTGCTGACGCTGGCCATACCAGACGCCCAGGGCCACCAGGGCGAGCAGCGCCAACGCGGCGAGAAGTACGGAACGGGAAGGACGTCGCATCGGCGCGGGCACCTTGGCCAAGGGGGGAAACGGAGGTTTGTATTGAAGCTTATAGCGCTGTGACCGGGTCGGCAGCGTGACAGCTGGCTGACAGCGGTGACAGGTTGGGGTTGGGACTGGGGGCCTGGCTGGAGGTTGTTGTGGGCATTGGGGGCCTGCCTTGATTTTTGTGGTGATGCTGAAATCGAGCGCCGCCCGCGCGGCGCATCGCGGATAAATCCGCTCCTACATTTGTTGCAACGTGCCGAACCTGTAACGCCATGGTTGCCAGCCTTGGCGCATGTCTTGAGTCTTGCAAACAAGGCAGGCAA